>JAYVRD010000106.1:0-8705 GCA_043776595.1 Chitinophagaceae bacterium
GCCGAAGTAGCCAGGCTATTAAAAGAGAATAACAAAAAATTACCTTACGGTTTGTGCATTGTAAATGCAGTGCAAGAAGAAATTGGTTTACGAGGTGCAGAAATGATAGCACGTAGAATTAAACCCGATATAGCTATTATTACCGATGTTACACACGATACCCAAACCCCTATGATTAATAAAATAGTAGAAGGTGATGTGGCTTGTGGCAAAGGTCCATCGCCAGCTTATGGGCCAGCTGTACACAACAAACTATTAAATTTTGTAGAAAATGTAGCTGCTAAAAAGAAAATTCCTTTGCAAATGAGAACAGTAAGTAGAAGCACAGGAACAGATACCGATAGTTTTGCCTATGCCAATGATGGCTGCCCAAGCGTTTTAATTTCTATCCCTTTGCGTTATATGCACACCACGGTAGAAATGCTTCATAAAAAAGATATAGAACTTACCATTCAATTAATGTACGAAACCTTACTTGCCTTATCGCCCAAAACAAATTTGAGTTACCTTTAGTAAAAATTATTTTTATGAGTGCTATACTAATTCCTTCTTTAACCGAAAAAGAAGCCTCCGCAGTGAAAGAACTGTTGATAAAAAACAATATCACTTCTTCCATATTATCTGAT
Source organism: Chitinophagaceae bacterium (assembly GCA_043776595.1). Classification (GTDB taxonomy): domain Bacteria; phylum Bacteroidota; class Bacteroidia; order Chitinophagales; family Chitinophagaceae; genus UBA1930. The sequence goes on from JAYVRD010000106.1 coordinate 627, forward strand.
GAACAATTAGAGGAATTAGAAGATTATGCTTTACTTAAAATGATGGAAGATACTAATACACAAGATTTGGTTTTAAGGGAGTCTATCATGCAAAAATTAAATGGATAATGCAAGTTCTTTTCACATCTAGATTTAAAAAAGATATAGATGCACTTAATGATAAAAATTTGCTCCTGTCAATCAATGAAATCATTATTAAATTAGAAACAGTTGAAAACTTATTTTCATTTCCTAACATAAAAAAGTTAATAGGTAATAAAAACGTATATAGAATAAGAATTGGTGATTATAGATTGGGCTTTTTCTTAAATGATGAAGTAATTACAATTGCAAGATTTGTTCACAGGAAAGACATGTATAAATTCTTTCCATAAAAGATTCATCCCGCATTTTGCGGGATATTTTTATGTATTTCAAACAACTATATCACAATCATAAAGGCTGGTTTGTATTTGCTGTGCTTTTTTGCATAGCACAGTTGTTTATTAATTACAAACGTGGTGTAGTGGTGTCTCCTTTTTTTCATTATGGTATGTATTCTGCAAAAAAGGATATGCCAGATACCATAACTGTATTCGAAGTACAAATAAATGGAAAGCCATTAGAGCCTTTTCATTTCTCTGCACAAGAATGGGATAAGTTGATGCTGCCTTTGTACCAATATGCAGCGGTACAGCAGCACAACAGCAACAAATGGAATACTGATATAGAAAGACTATTGAGCAAAATAAATATCCACCCAAATGCAGCTAATTTTTTATTGATGGATAATGCAGAAAAATTTAAAACTTGGTATCAATCATACACTGAAACTATTATTGGGTACCAAATAAATAGCCTTACTATTTATTAGGCTAAAGCAACTACAACAAAGAATCACCTACAAATAATTTCTAAAGAACTGTGGGGCAAATGATACAACCAAAAGATACATACCGCCAAAATATAATTGCAGGTTACTGCATTATTTTTTATGTACTCATGGTATACAAGTGGTTTAATGGGATGTTTTTATATCAAATGCAGCCTCATTTTTTTTATACAAGAGACGATGTTTTTTCTTGGCTGTTAATGGCAACTGCCCTACCTACTTGGCTATTAAATAATAAAAATGGTTGGATGTTATTTGATGCCTTGTTTTATACTGCACCATTACTATTTTATGTAGTGTACAAAAAGTTGAATGGTTGTACAAAACTGGCAGCAATTGCCCTATTATTAATCAACTGGTTGTACGTGCAATGCTATGTGCTATACCCTACCACCTCTATTGAAGGGCATATTGCTTGGTTGCTTTTCCCTATAGTTTTTATACCTAAGCAAGAAAAAACATTTGGTTTATTGTTTAGTGGATTACGTTATTTTTTTATCTTCTTTTTCGTGAGTGCAGGCATTTGGAAATTGGTACAAGGCGGTATTTATTACCCCCAAGAAATGAGCAATATTTTACTACTACAGCATAAAGAATTACTAATAATTACACCACAACATTGGTATGCAGATTTTATAATGTGGTTAGTAGCAAAGCCAACTGTGAGTTACTGTTTATATGTAGTAGCAGCCTTATTAGAGTTAAGTTTTGTCATTGGTTTTTTTACTAAAAAATACGACCGATATTTCATACTTGTCTTTGTAGTTTTTTTGCTTTGCGACCATTTTATTATGCGAATACCTTACTATGAAGTTTTGCCGTTGGTACTTACCTTGATGTTTTCTAAGAACCGAAATTCGTTGGAAGGTAGCAATACATAGTAGGTTGCAATTAGCTCATAGCTACCGTTCTCTAACCCCTAAGTATCCTCTTAGGAGAGACTTCTGCGGAGAAAGTCTAAAAATGAACTTGCAATTGCTAATATTGTAATAGTAATATAGAGAAGATTCCGAGGAGAATACAAGCTCTAGCAGCTTAATCAGTCTTAATTATTTCACTCATAAATCAATACAAATATTTTTCACTTCTGTAAAAAACTTCAAAGCATCCCAACCCCCTTCTCTTCCTACACCACTATTTTTAACGCCACCAAAAGGCGTTCTTAAATCACGTACTAACCAACAATTAACCCAAACAATTCCACTTTCAATTTTTGCTCCCACGCTGTTGGCTTTGCTAATGTCATTTGTCCAAATAGTTGCAGCCAACCCATAATTTGTTGCATTGGCTAATTGCAAAGCTTCTTCACTTGTTTTGAAAGATTGTAAAGAAACTACTGGACCAAAAATTTCTTCTTGATTTGTTTTTGTATTTGGCCCTAAGCCTTCTATTACAGTGGGTTCTATGAAATATCCATTGGAATTTTTTCCACCTAATTTAATAGCATTACCTCCACACAAAATTTTGCCACCTTCTTGTTTAGCAATTTCTATGCAATTCATAATTTTATCAAAATGGACTTTGCTAACAATTGCTCCTTGTCTTGATGAGGCTTCTAATGGATTACCCACTTTCAATTGTTTCACTTTTTCTACAAATTCAATTTTGAATTTTTCGTAGATATTTTCTTCAATTAAAATTCTACTAGTGCATAAACATATTTGTCCTTGATTGGTAAAAGATGAACGAACGGTTTGTAGCATCATTTTATCCCAATCGCAATCGGCAAAAATGATGGCTGGATTTTTTCCTCCAAGCTCCAATGATAATTTTTTAAACATAGGAGCAGCGATGGATGCGATTCTTTCCCCACCTCTTGTACTTCCAGTAAATGAAATGGCTTTAATGTTTTTATGCTTTACAATAGCTTCGCCACAATTAGGTCCATTGCCATGAACAATATTTAATACACCATTGGGCAAACCAGCTTCTTGACAAATTTTCGAAAGCAAGTATGCAGTTACAGGAGTTACTTCACTTGGTTTTGCAACTACACAATTTCCTGCTGCAATGGCTGGGGCAATTTTCCAAGTGAATAAGTACAAAGGCAAATTCCAAGGAGAAATGCAACCAACAATTCCAATGGGCTGGCGTAAAGTATAGTTCACAGCTTTATCTTCCATTGAATGACTCTCTGTTGCAAAATGCATAATACCTGTAGCAAAAAATCGAAAGTTGGATGATGCTCTAGGAATATCCATTGCTTTACTTAACCATAATGGTTTGCCATTATCTGTTGTTTCAGCAAGAGCTAGTTCTTCTAAATTTTCATCAATCAGTTCAGCAATTTTATTGAGAATTTTAAATCGTTCTTCAACTGGTGTAACACTCCATGACGGAAAAGCTTTCTTAGCTGCAAGTACTGCTAAATCTACATCTTGTTCATTACTATCAGGAATTTGTGCAAACACTTCTGCTGTTGCAGGATTGATGCAATCGAGGTATTGATTATTAATTGGAGCAATAAAATTGCCATCAATATAATTTTGTAAATGATATGGAATTGATAAGTTCATCGGTTAATTCGTTAACTAGTTAATTAGTGAGTACCCCATTCATTAATCGACTTACCAGTTAACCAATTAACCAATAAACCAATTAAATTTCTTCTACATACTACCTGTTCTTCCACCATCAACAGGAATGTTTACTCCATTAATATAAGATGCTGCTGGCGATGCCAAAAACGCTACCACATTTCCCAACTCATTGGGTTCACCAAAACGTTTCATAGGAATTTCTTTTTTCATTTCTTCTTCTACTTCATTTATTGCAATACTTTTTTTATTGGCATTATTTTGAATAATACTTTTTAATCGACCAGTAGAAGTTGCCCCTGGTAACACATTATTTACGGTAATATTAAACTGACCCAACTCGTTTGCCATTGTTTTACTCCAACTAGCAACAGCTCCACGAATGGTGTTTGATACACCTAAATTTGGTAAAGGAATTTTTACAGAAGTAGAAATAATATTAATAATTCGTCCATAACCTGCTGCCTTCATGGATTGAATTACAGCTTGCGTTAGAATATGATTACAAATTAAATGTCGATTGAACGTGTTGATAAAATCTTCTTCTTTAGCTGTTGAAATTAAACCAGCATTTGGTCCACCTGTATTATTAATGAGAATCTGAACTTCATGATTAATTACAAAATTTGTAATCACTTCTTTCACATTTTCAACGTTATCAAAATCAGCTACTAAATAACTGTGCTGTTGATTAAAAGAATTGTCGAGTTGTTGAATAGCTTCTTTTAAAGATTGCTCATTTCTTGCCATTAAAATACAAGTTGCTCCAAGGTTGGCTAATTCAATGGCAGAAGCAAGTCCAATGCCTTGTGTACTTCCACAAATAATTGCTGTTTTATTTTCGAGGGAAAGGTTCATCTTTGTAAACAGTTGTTAGTTTTACGAAAGTAAGGAATTAAGAACGTTTCGAATTTTTTTCGTTACTCGGTTTGTTGAACATTGTTCTGAACGTTGAAGGGTGCGACGCAACGAAAGTTTAATAGTACTTCTACAGCTGGTTACATAAATTTTACAACATTTTAAAAACTTAATGTATGGCAGTTTTAGCTCCTTTTAATTTACAAAAATGGATTAATGACAATCGTGATTTATTAAAGCCACCTGTTGGCAATAAATGTGTGTATGTTGATGCTAAGAATTTTATTGTGATGATTGTTGGTGGGCCCAATGCTAGAAAAGATTATCACTTTAATGAAACAGAAGAATTATTTTATCAAGTAGAAGGCGATATAGTGGTGAAGATTATTGATGATGGTGAATTTAAAGACATTCATATAAAAGAAGGCGATATGTTTTTGTTGCCACCACGTACACCACATTCTCCTCAACGTGGGGCAAATACTGTTGGTTTAGTAATTGAAATGAAAAGAGAAAAAGAAGATGATGGCTTTATGTGGTTTTGTGAAAACTGTGGCAATAAATTATACGAAGAAACTTTGCATGTTGACGATATTGTAAAACAATTACCTCCTGTAATGAATAGGTTTTGGGAAGATACCATGAAGCGTACTTGTGAAAAATGTGGAAGCGTAATGCAGCCGCCTGTTAAACCCCTAGCTCCTAAAGGGTAGTAAAAATTAAATTTATAAACTTAAAAATTCCCCTTTAGGGGTTAGGGGCTTTATGAAAATAGACATCCACACCCATATCATGCCACCCACAATGCCCAACTGGGTTAAAAAGTTTGGCTATGGAGAATTTATACATTTAGAACACAACAATTGCCAAGCTTGCATGATGAAAGGCGATAAGCTTTTTCGTGTGGTAGAAAACAATTCTTTTGAAGTTGATTTGCGTTTAAAAGAAATGAACGAAACTCAAGTAATCATGCAGGTTTTAAGCACTATTCCTGTATTGTTTAATTATTGGGCAAAGCCTGTTGACGGATATGAGACTTCACGTTTTTTTAATGATCATATTGCTGAAAGTGTAACTAAACACCCTGATAGATTTATTGGCATTGGTACCATTCCTTTACAAGATATTGACCTAGCCATTAAAGAAATGGAACGCTGTGTTAACGAACTTAAAATGCCAGGTTTAGAAATTGGCAGCAACATTAATGGTAAAAATTTAAGCGATAAATATTTCTTTCCTTTTTATGCAGCTGCTGAAAAATTGGGTTGTTCATTGTTTGTTCATCCTTGGGAAATGATGGGCGAAAATGAGATGCAAAAATATTGGCTGCCTTGGTTGGTGGGCATGCCTGCTGAAACTAGTAGAGCCATTTGCTCTATGATTTTTGGTGGTGTGTTTGAGCAGTTTCCAAAACTTAGAGTAGCGTTTGCACATGGTGGTGGAAGCTTCCCTTTTACCATTGGGCGAATTGAACATGGATTCAATGTTCGTCCTGATTTGGTAGCTATAGACAATGCCATTCATCCACGCAATTACCTCAATCATTTTTGGTTAGATAGTTTGGTGCATGATGAAGGTGCATTGCAGTATATTCTCAATTTAATGGGCAATGATAAAATTTGTATGGGCAGCGATTATCCTTTTCCACTTGGAGAACATCATCCAGGAAAATTGATTGAAGAAAGTAATTTGACAAATGAAATAAAAGATAAATTATTGTTTGAAAATGCAAAGCAGTGGTTAGGTTTGGTATAGTGTTGAGAGCGTAGTTGAAGGATTATTGAGCCAGCTTTTGTAGTAGTATTTAGCTGCGGTTGCGTCGCACATTTTAAACTTAGTAGTACTATTTGGCTTTTTCCAAAGCGTAAACAAACCAATACATCAAATTTAATGTTAGCTTCTATAGCCATACATTCGTTCTACATCTTGCACTATTTTTTCCATGTCTTTATCAGCGTTAGCACCATCGTAGCTTTGGCGTAGGTTGGTACCAAATACAAGGGCTACTGTTTGGTAAAAAGCAGCGTTTAATGTGCCTTTATATTCTTCAATAATTTCGTAGCAGTTATTACCTGTTTCTCTGTTTATCAGTTTCATTAAAACCTTGCCTTGGTAAACGGACAAATTGGTTAATTTGTCGCTGAACTCTTTTTTTAGTTCCTTCTCTCTCGATTTAATAATTTGTTTACGTTGCTTTTTATCGCTTATACCTACTAGCTTTTTATTGATGTCGTTCATTATTCTGCTGGCATTTTTAGCATAAGGATAAGTTACATATACTGCATTCCTAAGTCTTGTCCACTCTGCCCAATATTTGCGTTGCTGTTTACTAAGTTTGGTGTACACCGCTACTGGCTCTAAGTAAGCAAAAGGTATTGTATCTCCTTTTACAATGTTGGCTGTAACTTGTATAGTATTATTATTGGTTGTTTGCTGTGCATTGATTTGGTTGCATGTACAAACAAACAGCAAGATCAAAGTAGAGATAATATGTTGGGAATAACGTTTCATGCCATGAATAAACAAATACAAATTACTGAATTAATGCTGACAACTAGTAAAAGGCAACCTTAGTAATTATGTTAAAGCTTAATAGTACTCGATAGCTAAACATGTGCGACGCAACCGCAGCTTAATTTTTATTCTTCAGTTCATTACCAAAAAATAACTATAGCGGTCTTTATCATTTCTTAAAATTTATGGGACACAAATTTTAAGTGTGTCCCACAAATTTTTATTTTATTAAAAAAAATGGTTTCTATCCTATCAAACCACAACGTTATTTTCCAGTATTCTCCCTTTCTTTTAGTTCTTTTATTTTATCTAATGCACCAGCTACTACATCGCACATAATGGTGTACAATGCTCCTTGTTTGTGATGGGCATAAATGTGTTCTAATGCTAAATTTTCGTTGGCTATTACAGTTTGTGGTATGCTGGGGTTTACACTATTAATGCCATCTTGCAACAAGCTAATAATTTCTTCGGCAGTCCGGCCTCGTAAGTTTTTATCGCAGCGAATAATAATTTCATCAAAATATTTTGCTGAAATAGCACCCAATTCCTTTATGTCTTCATCTCGTCTATCGCCAGTACCACTTATTACACCCACTTTGTAAGTATAATCTAGTTTGTTTATAAATTCTCCCAATAATTTTAAACCATGTGGGTTATGTGCAAAATCTGCTAAGAAGGTGAAGTTTTTAAAATGGAAGAAATTTAAACGTCCAGGCGTGGTATTGCTACCTGCGGTAAAGCTAAGTAAAGCACTTCTAATATCTTCTATAGTAATGGTTTTAAACAAATAGGTAGACATGATACTAGGCAAAGTATTGGCAATATTGTGTGTTGCTTTTCCTTCAAAAGTGATGGGTATGTCTTTTACATTGGCAACTCTTATCTTCCAAGTACCTTTTAATATGCTTACATAGCCGTTTTCATAAACAGCGGCTAAACCCCCTTTACTACAATGCTCTTTTATACGTGGATTGTTTTCATCCATACTAAACAAAGCAACATTGCATTTTAAATCGGCTTTCATGGCATATACTAAATCATCATCTGCATTTAATACAGCATAACCATGTGGGTAAACGGTTTCTGGTACTACAGCTTTTACCTTAGCCATTTGCTCAATGGTATTAATGCCACCAAGCCCCATATGGTCGGCAGCTACATTGGTTACGATGGCTACATCGCAATGTTGAAATGCCAAACCGTTTTTTAAAATTCCACCTCTAGCACATTCTAATACTGCAAAATCTACGGTAGGGTCTTTTAAAACAAAGGTGGATGAAACTGGGCCAGTGCAAT
>JAYVRD010000107.1:0-8616 GCA_043776595.1 Chitinophagaceae bacterium
TATAAAAATATACAACCAAGTTGAAAATTTAGTTAATCAGCTTTTACAACTAAATATTGACATACAAACAGCCTCAATAAAGTCAAAAAAAGAACAACTAAAAAATAAAATTGAATACTGTGAGGATAAAATAAATCAATTGGTATATCAACAATATGATTTAACTGAAGAAGAAATAAAAATCGTACAAGAAAATTATAGCTAATCAAAAAAATAAGTGAATAATACCAAAGAAAGATTGATTCGAACTTACACTAATATTCGTCGTAACTACGAAATAATATTGTATCTATCAAAACGCAATAATAGAGCCGTTAGGTTGTTAGTTAACAGTGATGCCCTTTTAAGTCATTGGCGTTATTTAACTTTTAAAGATTTGCATATCGAAATAGACAAAGCAATTAGTTTTCGTAAACCCAAGAATAAGAAAAATCCAAATTCAATTTTTTGTGGCTTAGTAATAGATGTTTTCAATAATTCTAATTTGAGCAAAAAGAAGAGAGAGAAATTGAATAATAAAATACTAGTATTAAGAGAAGCAATAACAACAATTAGAAATACGAGAGATAAATTTTATGCTCATATAGATGCTGATTATGAAAAATATTTAGGCAATCAAAGTATTGGCGAAATTGAAAAAATTGTTTTCCTAATTCAAGACATAATGTGCAAAATATTTGGCAATAAAGAAGTAACAGAAATATTAGAAAAAATACCATCTTCAAATGACTATTTAATTCTTCAAAAATTAATAGTTTTGTAGTTAGTTGCTCTTGTAGTTATTTGGTCTTCTTCGCATCGGTCTTCGCCAATGTTGTGTGTTTTGCACCAACATTGTATTGGCTTCTTCACGCCAACTCTTCTTACCAGCAAAATTCTCTAAACTCAAATATACAGTACTCATCCTTTTATATGCTCTAAGAAAACAAAATCATCAACTAGTTACAAAAAGTTTTTAAGGTTCTATTTTTTTGGTGGCATCCAACCTAAGTTGCTATTGCTGCTTTTTATATGCCTTTAGCTTTGGGCAAGCTAAAGTTGTTTATATTACAAAGGTTTTTACTACTCGTATAATTTTAAACTAACCTCAAATCTATAGCTGTGAAGTACACTTTACTAATTGGCTTGCTATTCATTTCCTCATTTTCTTTTAGCCAAAATAATCAATACTTAAAAAAAGTAGAAGAAGTGGTTTCTTGGAATCCACCAATAAGCAATAAAAACGATGCTGCATTTAATGTAACCGTAAAAATAAAATTAGATGCTTTTTTTGGCGACCCAACAGAAACCTACGTGGCTGTTAATTATAAATTAGGCAGTTATGTAATATACAAAGGTCAAAAAATTTACACTTCTACTTTACCTGAGGATATAAAAAAGAAAATTACTTTTTACTCGGTAGATATTGCTTTTGATATACAAAATAACCAAGGCAAAATTGTATCTACCAAAACTGTTGGCAATGTAGTTACTAACGATTTTCCTGGCTCTCCTAATTGGGATAAAATGTTTCCAGGGTTATCTGCACAGGCTGCAAAAGATTTATATAAAGCTGGTTACAGTATTGTAAATGTTCGTATTACAAAAGCTAGCCTTTCTGTGCCCAATTTAGATGAATATGTAACTGGAGGTGTAAAACCACCAACCAATACCGATGCTACTATTGATTGGGAACAAGTACAGTATGCAAGAAAAGGAGATAGTGTTTTTATTAAGAAAGCCAATGGTACTATTTTAAAGTATAAAATTTGTTCTAGTGGTTCATCTTCTACCAATAATGGGAATAATAATAACGGCAATGGAGGTAATACAAACAGTGGTTCACTAAATCCAAACTTGCCTATTAATCAGCAATGTATTACACCAACTATTTCAGCAGAAGCAGCTACTTACTGCCTAAAGTTTATGTGGAGTAGTTGCCCTAATGTTGGTATTCCTATGACGAGTGAGGGAAAACCATTAGCAAAATATCCTGAGTATAAGTATGTAATTATTCAGTACAGAAAACAAGGTGATACACAATGGAAAAGCCTAAAAGGACCAGGTGGTTGTGTATTGCCCAAAAATGCACTCACCGAAACTGGTGTTGAGCCTTGTACGAGGTATGAATATAGAATACAAGCCATTTGTGATGATAATACTATGAGTGAAATGTCTACTACTGGAAGCATAACTACTAATTGTGCAGCACCCAATACTTTACGTGCTGTAAATATTTCAAGTACTAGTGTTGATATTACTTTTCTAATTACCAATCGTACAGCTTCAGCTATATTTTCTAATACCTGCCACGAAAATAAATATGAGGCTTATACTGTTGAATATTCAAGCGATAGTGGTATGACTTGGAACACATTTGACTACACAAATGGCGGACTAAAAATTACCAATTTGCAACCAGACACTAACTATAGGGTAAGAATGAAAACTAAATTTTCTAATGGTAAATACTCTGTGTATTCAAGCACTATAAATTTTAGAACATTGAAGTAAAATTATTTCAACGCCTTTACTAGTTTTTCTAAAACAGCAGTATCTGCTGGCGATAAATCTTTATCTTTTTCAAACCTCATTTGCAAGCCTAACACTGTTTTATGTTGTGGGTATTTGGCAAGTATGGTTTCAATCCAAATAGCAATGTTTGGGTTTATGGTTGTTGTTGTAGCTGTTTTTACAATGGGCGATTTATCTCTTTCAGGCATTTTTAAAATAATCGCTTCTAGCGATGCTAGTAAGCCCACAGGTAAATCTTTAAGCCTAGATGCTTTGTTGTGCAAGCCTTGCAATTGTTTTTTCGTAAGCCAGCCCCTATCTTCATATTGGTGCATAAGGCTCATGGTAAACAACGCATCTTTATTATGATTATAGCAGGCTTCTAAAACCTTATCTATAATGTCAAGCCCTTGTTTCTTTTTAGGTAATGGTTTCATTGTTGTCTGTATCTTTTTATTACCCTTAGTTTATGTGTTCTTTCGCCAGTGGTAGAGCTTATGATGCCAGCACTATCTATTTTATCTTCACGTACTTTACCACTTGCATGTATAATACTTTCGTTGTTTAGCAAAATACCAACATGTGTTATTTTACCTTCTTCGTTGTCAAAAAATGCAAGGTCTCCACATTTAGCTGCTTGCAAAAAATCTACTAGTTCACCATGTTCTGCTTGTTGGTAAGCATCTCTTGGTAGCCATATACCCATTGCTTTAAAAACTTGTTGGGCAAAGCCACTACAGTCAATTCCAAAAACCGATTTACCGCCCCATAAATAAGTTGTGTTTTCAAATAAAGTAACTAATCTATAAAATGCATCATCACCAAAACTAATATTGCCTGGCAAAAAATCATTGGCATCTGGGGCAATGGTATAACTGCCCAATTGGTAAGTATCGGACTTGTAAAATAAACTTGAGCCAAATGGAACCAATTGTAGTTTATCGTTTATTAAAACTTCACCTGTCCATTCGTCTACAAAAGAAATTTTAGTTTGTGTGGTGGCTTCATCTATTGCTACCAACTGGCTACGTTGTACCCAACCTTCATAATTATCGTACAAGCATTTTACTTGTACAAAGTCTTTGGTTTCTTCTATAGCCACAGCAAATTCTCCAAACAAAAGTTGAGAAACCATTTCGCTGCGGTGTGCTGCTTCTTTTCGCAAATGTGCTACTGGTGTAGTGCAAGCAAAGTATTGCATAAATAATTTTTGGTGAAAGTATTACTTATTTCTACTACTAATTACGCCCATTAGCACCAATAAATAATTTTTCTTATGGAATTTATTACAGAATGAATCATGGAGTAGTGTATTTATGTAGCCAGCAGTAGATTACAAATGTAGCTGCGGTTGCGTCGCACATGTTTAGCTTTTGAATTTCTATTAAGCAAGTTCGTGAGAAGTGCATCGTTAAAGGTGAGTAGACTCTACTCACTGCTCACTACTCACCACTTTGATCATCATCGTTCCGAACCTTGAAGTGTGCGACGCAACCGAAGTTTAATTGAAAAACAAAAGCTGGTTACCAAAAAAACTTTTTACTTTGAAGCAGTGAATAAAGACAAATATGCACATATAACTGATACCGAATTGCTGGAAAAATTTTACAGCGATAGTAATAATGAATGGCTGGGCATATTGCTACAACGCTATACTTTATTGCTATTAGGTACTTGTATGAAGTATTTAAAAAATGAAGAAGAAGCAAAAGATAGTGTGCAGCAAGTTTTTTTAAAAGTAATTACCGAGTTGCCAAAATACAAAGTTGAGTTTTTTAAAAGTTGGTTGTATATGGTAGCACGCAACTACTGCTTAATGAAATTAAGAGATAAAAATATTTTTATTTCGGTAGAAGAAAAAACACAACTACAAGCCCAAGAAGAAGACAAGGATGGCTTGGTATTAAAAGATAGAATCTTGAGTTTAATGGAAGCATCGCTACAAGAGTTGAATGCCGAGCAAAAAATTTGTGTAACTTTATTTTATTTAGAAAAAAGAAGCTACCAAGATATTGTGGCTACCACAGGCTATAGTATGATGCAGGTAAAAAGCCATATACAAAATGGCAAACGTAATTTAAAAATGTTGGTAGAGAAGAAAATGAAAGCATGAGCAACTTAAAAAACATATTGCATACCAATGAGCAGCTTACAGACGAGCAGCTACTACAGTATTTGCAAGATGCAGTAAACGATGATGAACGCCATTCTATAGAAAAGCAAATGATAGATAGTGATTTTATGGATGATGCTGTGGAAGGCTTGCAGCAATTTAAAAACAAAAATGACATTAATGAATATGTTGCAGATTTGAATAAGCAGCTACAAAAACATACTGCCAACAAAAAGAAACGCAAAGAAAAACGCAAACTAAAACTGCAAGATTGGATTTTGTATGCTGTGGTTTTAGTAATACTACTTTGTATGCTAGGCTACTTTGTACTAAGCCAATTTAAGTCTGTAGTTTAATAAACTAATGAATGTTTGTTGCTACAATAATTAAAAATATTTTTTTGTAGTGTCAATTTTCTTCACTTGCTTTGAACAATCAATGAAACAAAATAGCACATACAACTCTTGCTTTTATTACTATTATACCAATAGAAGTCAGGTTGTATTTGCAAAAGCTTAAATCAAAAAGAATAACAAATCAAAATACACTCCTGGCTTACTAAGCTGGGATTTTTTATTTTATGGCAACAACAGTTTTAATACCAGAATTTCTGAGGAAGGAATTAACATAAGCAAACTACAAAGTATGCCCATAGCTGCTACAAATTTTAAGTACAGCTTTTATGCAGATGTGGAGTTTGAAAATGTAAACCAGTTTCAAAAGGACATGATAAGTATTACACCTTTAATAGAAAATATAAAAGTGTTTGGAATTTATAAAAATGGAAATGTTCATTAAGCGTAAGATGTCACAATATACCTGTCGAAGTGTTGTCGAAGACGATTTAGTAAAAATATCAAATAAGGAAAATGACTACAGCAAATAGATTAGACGGCATTGGCGAATATTATTTCTCTCAAAAATTAAGAGAAATTGATGAGCTTAATAAGCAAGGCAAAAAAATTATTAATCTTGGTATTGGCAGCCCCGATTTACCACCTCACCCAAGTGTTATACAAGTGTTGCAAGAAGAAAGTGCCAAGCCAAATGTTCATGCTTATCAATCGTACAAAGGCTCACCCATTTTGCGTAATGCTATAAAAGATTGGTACCTGCAATGGTACAATGTGAAGCTAAATGCGGATACTGAAATTTTACCTTTGATAGGAAGCAAAGAAGGCATCATGCACATTTGTATGACGTATTTTGAAGAAGGTGTTTCTGTATTAATTCCAAACCCTGGTTATCCTACATACGCTAGTGCTGTTATGCTTTCTGGGGCAACGCCAGTATATTATCAGTTAAAAGAAGAAAACAATTACGAACCCGATTTTGAACAATTGGAGCAACTTGTAAGTGAGGCTTCTACATTCCCACTTAAGGGGGTTAGAGGGCTATTCGTCAATTATCCTCAAATGCCAACTGGAACGAACGGCAATAAAACATTGTTTGAAAAGATTGTTGCTTTTGGTAAGCAACACAATATTTTAATCATTCACGATAACCCATACAGCTTTATTTTAAATAATGAGCCACTCAGTTTATTAAGTTTAGAGGGTGCAAAAGATGTAGTGATAGAGTTAAATTCACTCAGCAAATCTCACAACATGGCAGGCTGGAGAGTTGGAATGTTATGTGGTGCAAAAGAACGCATTGATGAAATTCTTAGGTTTAAAAGCAATATGGATAGTGGTATGTTTTTACCAGCACAATTGGCTGCAGCCAAAGCTTTAAGCTTGGGTAAAGATTGGCACGAAGAAGTAAACAGTATTTATGCTGAACGAAGAGAAAAGGTTTTTGAATTATTGAATTTGTTGAGTTGCACTTATTCTACAACACAAGTAGGCATGTTTGTATGGGCTAAAACCCCTCTTTTGGAGGGGTTGGGGAGGTCTGGTTATGAAGTAAGTGATGAAGTATTGTACAAGTCAAATGTATTCATTACACCAGGAGGCATTTTTGGCAATTCAGGTGATGGCTATATACGTGTAAGTTTATGTGGTAGTATTGAAAAATTTGAAGAGGCTATTAAAAGAATAAAGCCCCTATCATCTAAAGGGGTAAATAGAGAAGATTAATACGAAAAATGAATTTTTATAAAACGAGAAATGGATAATAAAACGAATTTTAACTCAGAAGAAGTAATAGCTCCCTTTAGGGCGGGGGGCATAACTGTAACGATTGTTGGCGTTGGTCTCATCTCAGGCTCATTTGCTTTGGCAATGAAGCAGCATGGTTTTGCCAAACACATAATTGGCGTAAGCCGTACAAAAGCAAGTGAGCAAAAAGCATTAGAACTTGGGCTTATTGACGAAGCCTTGCCTTTAGAAGAAGCTATCACGAAAAGTGATTTTATTTATGTTGCCATTCCTGTAGATGCTACCATACCTGCAATGAAGCAAATCATGGATTTAGTAACCAATAAACAAATTGTTGTTGATGCAGGCTCTACAAAAAATGCTTTGTGTTTATCGCTGGCAAACCACCCCAACCGCAAGCGTTTTGTAGCCACCCACCCTATGTGGGGTACAGAGTATAGTGGACCAGAAGCTGCTGTACACAATGCTTTTGCTGGCAGAGCTTGTGTAATTACAGAAAAAGAAAAAAGCGATGCAACTGCCGTTGAGGTAGTAGAAAAAATTTATAAAACATTGGGCATGCACATCATTTATATGGATGCTGGTGCACACGATATACATGCTGCCTATGTAAGCCATATTTCGCACATCACCTCTTTTGCATTGGCAAATACGGTATTAGAAAAAGAAAAAGAAGAAGATGCCATTTTTGAATTGGCTGCTGGTGGTTTTGAAAGTACAGTTCGTTTGGCAAAAAGCAACCCAGCTATGTGGGCTCCCATCTTTATGCAGAACAGAGAAAATGTGTTGGATGTATTGAACGAACATATTTCTCAGTTACGAAAATTTAAAAGTGCTTTAGAAAAGGAGAACATAGATTATTTGTGGGAGTTAATGGAGAATGCAAACAAAATTAAACGCATTATAAAGTAGGATATTTTTCATGTAGCCAGCAGTTAGTTCTTTACGCAACACTGTATGCGTCGCACCCTGCAGCTGTATAACTTTAATGAGCTTTGCTTACCAAGTATAATAAAAGAAAGACAATGATTTTTAAAGAAGCCGAAATAAATGACATACCTCAAATGCAAGTGGTAAGAAATACCGTTAAAGAAAATGTACTCAGCAATCCTGCATTGGTAGCTGATGAAGATTATGTTGTTTATATGAAAGAGAAAGGAAAAGGTTGGGTTTGCATCATTGATGATGTGGTTGTTGGATTTGCTATTGTTGATTTGCTAGGAAAAAACATCTGGGCTTTGTTTGTACATCCAGATTTTGATAAAAGAGGAATTGGTAAACAATTGCATAGGCTTATGATGGATTGGTACTTTTCTCAAACCAATAAAACTATTTGGTTAAGTACAGCACCAAATAGTAGGGCTGAAACTTTTTACAGAATGAATGGCTGGAGAGAAGTTGGCGTTTATGGAAAGGGAGAACTTAAATTTGAAATGGGAGTGGAAGATTGGGCTGCTCAATAACCATCCAACTGTACAAGTGTGCGACGCAACCGCTGCCCAATTGAAATACCAAAGTTGGCTACCAAAAAAAGAAAAAATGTAGGTCAAAGTCAATAAAATCAACCAGAAGTATTAAAAATGTGGCATCCGTTTTCAATTTGTTACCTTCGCCGCAAATTTTAAAAGATAATGATAACATTTAGTGAGTTAGGATTGGACGAAAGATTGGTTAAGGCAACCGATTCGTTGGGGTATGTGAACCCAACTCCAATTCAAGAAAAGAGTATTCCCGTTTTATTGAGTGGAACAAAAGACATGATTGGTTTGGCTCAAACAGGAACAGGTAAAACGGCAGCATTTGGCTTGCCATTACTGCATTTAGTAGATGAAAAAGCAAAACACCCGCAGGCATTGGTAATATGCCCTACTAGAGAATTGTGTATGCAAATTGTAGTAGAGCTAGAAAACT
>JAYVRD010000108.1:0-2230 GCA_043776595.1 Chitinophagaceae bacterium
GGCACTTCTTTACCATCTCCAAAAATGCCAAACTTGGCTTTGCCTGTAAGCACTTCACGCCTGCCCAAAAGACTTACTTCTCTACTAAGTACGGCAACCCTATAATCTTTCAACACCTCGTTGCGAAAACCCTCGTACGAAAGCATATCTTCTTTATGGCTTAAAGCAGTTAGTTGTTCCATCTAACAAAAATAAACATAAACCCCGCATCTCATAGCGTAAAAATTTGGTGTGGAAAGAATTTTTTGAACTCAACTATAGAATATGTGTTAAACTACAATTGTAGGTTTATCTTGAGGCAAGTATTAAAGCAGATGTTATACTTAACATGGATATTGGGCTTTAATATTTATTATGTAAAGCTAACGAACTGTATAAATCAAGCTAAGTTTAAATGAGGGTAAAAATTATAGGAGTAATTTTATTATTAGTGGGTTGGATATTGGCTGCTATAAAGCTACATAGTAGTGCATAGTTTAAAATGTGCGACGCAACCGAAGCCCCATAGAATTACCTTTGTTGGCTACATAAAAAATAATAGGTTAAGAAGATGAAGTTGTATCCAGAATCGGCGGCAGTGCAATTGGAATTTGATAAAGTAAAAGCGTTGTTGAAAGAACATTGCAAAACAGAATATGCCAAACAAAAAGCAGAAAACTTACGCATACATACGAGAAAAGAATACATAGAACTAGAGCTAAGGCAAACTCATGAATTTAGAATACTATTGCAGCAGACTCAGTATTTTCCTAACGATTTTACACTCAATATTTCCCGTGAAATAAAACTATTGGGGATTGCTGGGGCTACATTAAGTGGTGAGGAACTGATGCAAATACGTAAGCTTACAGAAAACCTTTCTAATATTTTTAGGTGGTTTGATAACGAGCGTAGAACTTTTTATCCATCGCTTGCCAAAGTAATGGAACATACTTACTATGAAAAAGTAATTATAGAATTAATAGATGAGGTATTAGACGAAACGTGCAACGTAAAAGATAATGCCAGCGATGCTTTACAAAAAATAAGAATGAGCTTATACCGCAAGCGAAACGAGCTACGTAGAATGTTTGACAAAGTATTAGCCAAACTGGCAAAAGCTGGCTATAGTGCCGATATTGATGAAAGTTTTAGCAGTGGACGTAGGGTAGTGGCTGTTTTTAGCGAACATAAACGGCAAGTAAAAGGCATATTACATGGCGAAAGCGATAGCCGTAAAACGGCTTTTATAGAGCCTGAAGAAACGATAGAATTAAACAACGATGTTTTTAGCTTAGAAAATGATGAACGCAAAGAAGTACTGCGAATTTTAAAAGAACTAACCAGTAAGTTGAGCGTATACGCTCATTTATTAAAAACCTACTTAGACGTAGTGGGGGAGTTTGACTTTGTAAAAGCCAAAGCAAAATTGGCGATAGACGTAAATGGCGAACTGCCCAATGTGGTTGATAAAGCCCATATAGATTTAAAAGATGCATACCACCCGTTGTTGTTTTTGTATAATAAAACAAGTAACAAAAAAACGATACCCGTAACACTAAAGCTAGACGATCAAAACAGAATTTTAGTAATTAGTGGACCTAATGCTGGTGGCAAAACAGTAACCATGAAAACCATTGGGCTTAACCAAATTATGCTACAAAGTGGGCTGCTTGTGCCAGTGCATCCTACATCGGTGATGGGTATTTTTAAGCAATTATTTATACACATTGGCGATACACAAAGCATTGAATTTGAGTTGAGTACTTATTCATCTCACTTGCTGCATATGAAGCATTTTATAGAAGTAGCCAATGGCAAAACCATGTTTTTTATAGATGAGCTAGGTAGTGGTAGCGACCCTAACCTTGGTGGTGCTTTTGCCGAAGTGATTATGGAAGAATTGGGCAGAAGGCATGCCATGGGTGTTGTAACAACGCACTACCTAAACTTAAAAGTGATGGCTAACCACACTCAAGGTATTGTAAATGCTGCCATGGCTTTTGATGAAAAAAATCTACAGCCTTTGTACAAACTAATTGTGGGTAAGCCTGGTAGTAGCTACACTTTTTCTATTGCCCAACGTATTGGTTTGCCACAGCAATTAATAAACAGGGCCAGAAAGTTGGTGGACGATGAACATTTTCAGCTAGATAAACTGCTAAATAATACCGAACAAAACCTACAACATCTTGAAAAAGAGAAAATGGATTTGCAAGTTTTAGTAAAAGAAAATACACGCCTTAAAAAA
>JAYVRD010000109.1:0-31008 GCA_043776595.1 Chitinophagaceae bacterium
ATGGCTATTGGCGAGGGCAAACTTTTCACCTCAACAGTTGTTCTGCAAGCTTCAACATCTTTAAAATAGTCGCCATAAATTTTATTGTATTTAGGAAAGTCTTCTTTCATGTTGGTAAGAAAGACGGTTACATCAACTATCTTATCCCAACTGCTGCCACTAGCTTCTAACACAGCCTTTACATTAGCCATTACTTGATGAGTTTCTGCAGCAATATCATACTCAACAATATTTCCATTTGCATCTAGCACTAACCCAGGTATTTTATTATCAATTGCATTTCTAGAACCTATTCCTGACAAGAATAAAAGGTT
Organism: Chitinophagaceae bacterium; assembly: GCA_043776595.1. Lineage (GTDB taxonomy): Bacteria > Bacteroidota > Bacteroidia > Chitinophagales > Chitinophagaceae > UBA1930. The sequence continues at coordinate 315 of JAYVRD010000109.1, forward strand.
TCCAACCTTCCTTGCATGAGGATATGCACCCAACGGTTTGGCAGCTTTATCAGTTTTAATTATTTCACTCATAAAATATTTTTTACTCCAGAGTCCTAAAAATTTTAATAAAAGCCTTCTTGTCGATATACTTATGTAACATCAAATTATAAACCTTTATTTTTTGTTGCTCTGTCATTTGAAGGGTGGCTTTTTAATTTACTGCTAACAATTAAATATATAAGTCTTTAAGTTATTCATCTAAAATTAAATGTATTGATTTTCAATTTTTTTAATGTTGCTTTTTAAACTGTTATGTACCTTTTTGTTTTTTGAAATGATATCGCCTTTTATCATCAATCTTAACATATTGCCCTCCAACAATATCATAGTTACATCATCGCATCAATAAAAGCTAAATTTATAATAACAGCCAAACATGTGCGACGCAACCGCAGCTTAATTAATATACTATAGCTGGACATCTAAAAACTACTTCCTCAATATTTTAATCTCTACCCTTCTGTTAGTGGTTCTTTCAGCATCTGTAAGTTCTGCTGTTAAAGGTCGTTTGTGTCCATAACCCACAATACGCATACGCTTGGGGCTAATATTGTTTAGCACCAAATACATTTGTACGGCTTTGGCACGTTGCCAACTAAGGTCGTTGGTTTTGGTGTCTAGGTCAAAGCCATCACCATCGTTGCCAGTGCAGCATACATGCCCTTGTATTTCTATTTCTAAAGTGGGTATTTGTTTCATAGCATCCAGCAGTTCAAACAAGGCTGCGTTGCTGCTGGGTAGTAATACATGCCTGCTACCAATAAAATTTATATTTCTAAGTACCAAATTATCACCCACTTTTAAGCTACTATCTTTTAGTTTTTCAGTAATGGTGGTTTGTTTTTGTTCTGTAAGTTTTAAGGTATCAATAACCTTGATTGCAACTGTATCTTTTGGTAGCAAGGCTTTTTTTGTCTTAATGATAATCGTATCTTCTTTCACTGGGCTTTCATATTCTATTTGTACAATTACCCTTCTGTTTTGTTGTCTCGATGTTGCGTCTAATAAAGAGTTTTCCAATTCTGTTTCGCCCTTACCTTGTGTGATGGTAATTATTGTATTGTTTACACCTTTACGCACCAAATATGTCTTTACGGCATTGGCTCTTTGTACAGAAAGTTTTTGATTATATCGGTTGCTACCAATTTGGTCGGTATGCCCATAAATTTTTACATTGGTGAGGGTTATCGTAGCATCTAAAGGTAGTACATCATCTAAAATTTCTTGGGCAGTTTTGGTAAGGCTATAGCGGTTAAAACCAAAATAAATTCTTGCCGATGTAGTATCGCCAGCAATGGTAGTATTGTAGCCTATCAACAACAATAATGGTAAGACAATTTTAAGCATCACTTTTTGTTAGAGCGATAAAGTAAAAGTAAAAAAGGTTAATGCCATGCAAAAAACTTCTACCCATGGTTTTACACAATTGTGGATGTTTAGTGAACCTATCGTACAATACATTGCCCTTATATTTGTTTCCGAACCATATATGTAAGGCATGAGTATTCCCAAAGGAAAATTGTTGGCTATTGGTGGTGCTGAAGACAAAGGCACCGATTTAGAGAAAGGGGAAATTTACCGTAGTAACCTTAATTTTTTTGAACTTGGCATCCTCAAAAGAATTGTGGATGAAACAGGTGGTACACATCGGCGTATTGAGGTAATTACCACAGCCTCCACCATACCTTATGAAGTGGGAGAGAACTATTTAGACGCTTTTGGGCGTATGGGCTGCACCAATATTGGCCTGCTACATATACGCAATAGAGAAGATGCTTTTAGAAAAGATTATATAGAGCGTATTAAACTATGCCATTGTGTAATGTTTAGCGGTGGCAATCAAATGCGATTGAGTGCCGTATTTGGTGGCACAGAATTACTATCTATTATTAAACACCGTTACTTAACCGAAGATTTTGTAATAGCTGGCACTAGTGCAGGTGCTATGGCTATGAGTAGCACTATGATATATGAAGGAAATGCCACCAAAGCCCACTTAAAAGGCGAAGTAAAAATTACTACCGGTTTAAGCTTCATGAGTAATGTTATTTTCGATTCTCACTTTGAAAAACGTGGACGATTTGGACGTTTGGCACAAGCGGTTGCCACTAACCCAAGCTGTATTGGTATTGGTTTAGGAGAAGATACAGGTATGATAGTAACCGAAGGCAACAAGATGCAAGCTATAGGTAGCGGACTAGTTATTATTATTGATGGACACGAAATACGCCATAGCAATATTGCCGATATACCTGAGGGCAACCCAATAAGTGTTGAAAATTTAAAAGTACATTTTTGCGAAAGTGGCAATGGCTTCTTAGTAAACGAAAGAAAATTTTTGGTAGAAGCCGAAGTAGGTTCACTCATAAACAAGCAAGTGCATGTAGAGTAATGATAGCTTATTTTTTGTAGCTATCTTTTTCAGTGCTGTTAGGTATTCGTTACATTTACTTTAATACGCTTTTAATCACTATCAACTACGTTAAACCACTTGGAAGGTTAATTTTAAAATAAGACTCTCCACTAAAGTATTGGTGTTACAAATTTTCACTCTAAATCTTCTATAATAATTTCATCGCACTGGTTTCTTATTGCTTTAAAATAAGTAAGCAACCATTAATCTAATGGGTTTTTGTATTTGCTCCCATTCATTTTGCCTGCTTAATGCTTTCTAAAAGCAGTATCAAATGTTTGCCAATTTATTTTATTGGCTGATAATTATTTTACAGCACAATACAAACATTTTTTTGGTCGCCAGCTATCTAGTGTTATTCAGCAGCGGTTGCGTCGCACATGTATAGCTGTATAATATGCATTTAGCAACCATAGCTTGGTTTAAATATATTTGCCATCAATGGATCATTTACAAATAACCATATCAACCCACCCCGAAATTCAAGAAATTTTAATTGCTCAATTAGCCGAAATTGGTTTTGAAGGTTTTGAAGAAACAGAAAAGGCCTTGCAAGCTTTTATACCACAAATTCATTTTGTAGAAGCGGAATTACAAAGTATTTTAAAACCCTTTCAATTAAATTTTCAATTACAAATAATACCAAAACAAAACTGGAACGAAGTATGGGAAAGCAATTTTGAACCCATAACAGTAGAAGATTTTGTAGGCGTAAGAGCCAACTTTCACCCACCATTTACTCAACTGCAGCATGAAATCATTATTACGCCAAAAATGAGTTTTGGTACAGGGCATCATGCCACTACTTATATGGTTATGCTTTTAATGAAAGACATAGACTTTACCGAAAAATCAGTTTTTGATTTTGGCAGTGGCACAGGTATATTAGCCATACTTGCCAGTAAACTAGGTGCAAAAAATATTGTAGCTGGCGATAATGATGATTGGTGTATAGAGAATAGTCTTGAAAATATACAAAATAACAGCTGCGTAAACATTTTGGTAGAAAAAATGACTTCCGCCAACAGAATTGAGCAATTTGAGATTGTGATAGCCAATATCAACAAAAATATTTTGTTGGACAATGTATTAGCCATTGCTACCTGCTCTTCAAAACCAAGTGTATTATTGTTAAGTGGTTTGCTGCAAGAAGACGAGCAAGACATTATAACAGCATATACAAAAGTTGGTTTCAGCCACCAAAAAACTATACAAAAGGGTAATTGGATAGCCTTGCAATTCAATTATTAAGTTTTCCCCAAACCAATGTTAAGGAATTATGAATTTGGTTTAGGTAACATATATTTGTTTTTACAAAAAAATTTCAATAACACCGAATGATAGAATTGTTATTAATAATTTTGGCTTATTTAATTGGCTCTATACCTACCGCTGTTTGGATAAGTAAGCGTTTTTTTGACATAGATATAAGAGAATACGGTAGTGGCAATGCTGGTGCTACTAACACTTTTAGGGTTTTAGGCAAAAGATGGGGCACCCTTGTTATGATATGCGATATGCTGAAAGGTGTTATTGCTACCTCTTTGTACATTTTACTTCCTTATTATTTAAACAACGAGTGGGATAGAACCAACCTCATGATAGGATTGGGTTTAACTGCTGTATTGGGGCATATTTTTCCCATTTGGGCAAATTTTAAGGGCGGTAAAGGCGTTGCCACCTTATTTGGTATGGCTGTAGCTATACAACCGTTGGTTGCTATATGCTGTATTGCGGTTTTTCTTTTCGTTTTGTATTTAACCCGTTTTGTATCCTTAAGTTCTATGTTGGCTAGCGTAGCTTTTATGGTGTTTATTTTGTTTATTTTCAATCAAAAAGAAACTTCTTACCGAATCTTTGCTGTAATTGTGGCCTTAATGGTGGTACTTACACATCAAAAAAATATTGTTAGAATTTTAAAAGGAACAGAAAGCAAAGTCCCTATTTTGAAATTTAGAGATACCCGCCGTAGAAAAAGACGCTAATTACATTTCCACATTTTTTATTGTACATCTTCTTTGGTACAAAAATTGAAACTTTATAACCGATGTTGCATGGCTTAATAGCAGTCAAAAGTTTAAAATGTGCGACGCAACTGCAGCTTAATTAGAAAACAAAAAGCTGGTTTCAAAATTTATTATCTAAGTTATTTATTATGAAGAAAAAATTATTTGCAATTAGTTTAGTTACAATGGCAGTTACTTTGTTAGCCTGTCATAGAAACGCTATTACAGGTAGAAGTCAACTAAGCCTTGTATCTGAGACCGAAGTACAAAGCATGGCTAAAACGCAATATGCTCAGTTTTTAACTGAAAATAAAGTAGTGGCTACTACCAGAAGTAAGGATGCTGAAATGGTGAGAAGGGTAGGAAACCGAATAGCTACTGCCGTTACAAAATACTATACAGAGCAAGGATTAAGTAAGGAATTAGAAGGCTACCAATGGGAATATAATTTGGTGGATAGTAAAGATGTAAATGCATGGTGTATGCCAGGAGGCAAAATTGTAGTGTATACAGGCTTGCTGCCAGTAACCCAAAACGAAGCAGCTTTGGCTGTAGTGGTGGGGCACGAAGTAGCCCATGCCTTAGCAAGACACGGCAATGAAAGAATGAGTGAAGGGTTGGCTACGCAATTGGGTGGTACAATATTATCGGTTGCTGTGGCTAATAAACCTGCTGAAACCCAAAACTTGTTTATGACTGCTTTTGGAGTTACTTCACAATTGGGTGTAGCATTGCCGCATAGCCGTAAGCAAGAAAGTGAAGCTGATAAATTTGGATTGCGTTATGCAGCTTTGGCTGGCTATAATGTAAGAGAAGCTATACCACTATGGCAGAGAATGAAAGTATTGAGTGGCGACCAAAAACCACCAGAATTTTTAAATACGCACCCTAGTGAGGATAGAAGAATTGCTGATTTGCAAAAAATAATGGAGCAAACCATTAAAGATTATTATAGACCAGTAACTAAATAAATAAGTTTTTTATTGATTTTTAAGGTAAAAGCCTTCCTCTTTTAAAATTGGAAGGCTTTTGTTTGTAATAATCGGTTATATTATGATAACTTCGCAGATCCGAATAAGTCATTTGAAATCTAAATTACAGGCATGTCAAATTTGAGTATGTTCGAAAAGTTGGAGTTGAAGGACGAAAAGAACCTCTTAATACAAGGTCTTCCTTCCTCAATAGAAAAGCAGTTTGTCAAGTTGTCTTACGCTAAAAATGTAACCCCGTTACTTAAAACCAAAAAGGTAGATTTTGCTTTGGTGTTTGCAGTCAATCAAAACCAGTTGCAAAATATATTAAAAGAGGTTTTTCCGGCATTGCATAGTGATAGCAAGTTGTGGGTAGCGTACCCCAAAGATACCAGCAAAATAATAAGTGACTTAAGTAGAGAATGTAGTTGGGATGTGCTAAAAAATAATTCCTTTGAAGGTATTAATTTAATAGCATTAGACCATGTGTGGAGTGCTATGCGTTTTCAAAAAACAACATTGGCAGTTCCATCTAAAAAAGGAGTAGAGGTGAAAGTGATACCTAAGAAAGATGCTACCCCAAAGGGATTGTCCACTACAATTATTGAAGAAGAAATATTAGTAAAACCTCGAAAAGTAACAACCCGAAAAAAGGCAACTGTTTAATGAATTTTATAAATATAGAAATAAAAGCAAAATGCTTCTACCCAAAAAAAGTGGAGGCATTTTTGTTTGCCAACAATGCCAATTTTATTGGTACAGACAACCAAAAAGACACCTATTTTAACGTGCCTAACGGTAGGTTAAAACTTAGGCAGGGCAATATTGAAAATAATTTAATTTATTACAACCGTCCTAATCAAACTGGACCCAAACAATCGGATTTTAGTTTGCTGCCTGTGGTAGATGGGGTAGCAACAGAAGCTATGCTTACAATGGCTTTAGGTGTAAAAGTAGTGGTAGAAAAAAGGCGAAAAATATTTTACATCGCTAATGTAAAATTTCATGTAGATGAAGTACCCGGCTTAGGAAGTTTTGTAGAAATAGAAGCAGGTAATAAAGATTACCCAAATCTTACTGTAGAAGATTTAAACCAACAATGTGCTTACTATATGCAGGCTTTTGAAATAGCAGTTACCGATTTAATTAACCATAGCTATAGTGATATGTTTCTTGATGAGACATTAAACAAAATATCATAAATCAATTTTTAATATTGACCTAGAATATTAAATCTATGAATTACATTCCCAAGTTTTTTCTATTTTTTTTTAATGTTAGTTTTGTACTTACAGGTAACTCACAAAATTCTCACCAACTAATTAATAAAACAGTTGCTACCGTTATAGATATTTCTTCCATTTCAACACAAAATTTAAAAAATGGGTATATCATATATGCTAAGGGCTTTAGAAAAAAATATGATGGTGGGGAAGGAATATTTAGATGGAAAAATAGCAGTTTAGAACAAGAGTTTGATGGAATGATTATAAAATCTTTGGGGGGGTATTGGGTAAGGGAAATTGGACATCAAATAAATATAAAAATGTTCGGAGTGTGGGCTAATGGGGTTGACGATGATACAAAAAAAATTAATTTGGCTTTTGACTATTTGGCTTATATAAATTCTGGGACAATTTATTTCCCACAAGGTGTTTATAAAGTTTCAGAAACTATCAACATCCATAGCTCAAATATAAAAATAATATTTTCTCCTAATGCCATACTAAAAAATTACAGAACTGACAATCCAAATTTTCGAAGCGATTATGGGCTAATTTATAATATGTTTAAAATTGCCCCGAATAATCCATTGAAGTCTGAAAATAACATTAACCCACTTAAGCCATTAGCAGAAATTACATCTAATTATTTTGAAGGAGACAAAAAAATTATAGTTAATGACGCATCACAAATATCAGTTAAAGATATTATTCAAATAAAATCAACTGAGCCTTTTTATCCCTCTAGGTCAAGCTACATCAAAGAATATAAAGTGGAGGTTGTTGGAAAAATAAAAAACACAATTTTTATTAAACCTATTCCCCAAAGTTTTAACTTATTATCAGATACAATTTTTCCAGATCAAATTTGGGAATCACAACCATTTGCACAAAATATTCCATTTTGGAAAAGCAAACTTTATGAGATAATACAATCAGCAAAGGGCGAAGATAATTTTGAAAATTTCGGATCAAAAAATAACAATTTAGGTACTACCTTCTATTCCACTAAGGATGTTCAGCCAGGGGTTATAAAAAGCGGTTTGGTAAGGATAATTTCAAAAATTAATGTGTATAAGCCACTTTTTTTAGAGAATATAATAATCAAAGGTGGACAGTTTGATATTGGGTTTACTCGTAAGAACAAAGATTCAAACTTTCTTACACAACATTTTGGGATTTATAATGTAAAAGGGTTTTCAATGGAGTCATGTAAATTAATAAATGGAACTTACATGGGGGTTTATTTGGAAGATTGTATCAACAATTCAATAAAAAAAATAAGTATTATTTGTAACGAAATAATGAATCAAAAAAATGGATTTTATGGAATTTATTTATTTCAATGTCAAAATTCAGATGTGAAAGACTCATATTTTAAAACTCACTTTTGTGCTATTGATGCTGCTTTGTCATATAATGTAATGATAGAAAGAAATGTTTGTAATTATAGTACAATAAGTCCTCATATTGGAAAAAATATTATTATACAAAAGAATACAATTAACAATAGTTATATCGGAGCAAGATGTCAAAATATGAAAATATTAGAAAATGTTATTACTAATAATCCTGCAAATACATATGGTATAGCAGGAATTGATATTTCTGAAAATGGACAAGTTGGAAAACTTGAAATCAAAAAAAATAAAATTCAGTGGATTAAACCAAAAGACTTTTTTTTAGGAATAAAAGATATTAAATATGGAATTTATTGCCAATCATCAAATAGTACACCTAGTAAATATAATAGACGTTTTTTTAAAAATATAACAATATCTAATAATGAGTTTTATAATTGTGACGGATTAATATTTGCTTCAGATTTAGAGTATGGTATCAACTCTAGTAATATTCAAATAAAAAGCAATTTAATTTATGGTGTAAAAGAATATGGTATTTTAATTCAAAATGTTGTGAACTGTATTATTGATGGCAACACTATAAAATTAGCTGATGAGTTTAAAAATAATAAGTACACACTTATCAATCATAATGAAGTCAATTACTCAGATTTCCTATCAATGTCCCACCATAATAAGATAGTTGGCATATTTGCTGTTTTAAATGGCGATAAATCAAAAGTTTGGTGGCATGCACCGCTAAAAAGCAATAATCATCAAATGAATTGGTTAAGATTAAATAAATTACCAGAAGGAATTGTTGTTAATAATGATGGAAACCAAAAATCTCAAAATATATTTATAAAAAAAAATAATATAGAAAAGATAACTGAAGAGAAATACCTTATTGGTAATTATCAGAAATAATAACTCTTTTGCATAGCAGATTTAATAATTGACTTACCTCTTTGGCTTTATCCATAATCATTAAATGCTGCCCCCTTTAATAGTATACTGGGCTTGTACCAAGCGGTAGGGCAACAATTTATCAGCAGTGCCGTGAATATGAATTAGGTTTTGCGGTATGGTTTCGTTTCGCCAACCCATAATAGCATCTATTGCCCATTTAGTAAAATTTGGATTACTTTCTTTAAGCACCATCTTTTGAACTGCTTTTTGAGGTTTTCCAGTCGCACCCAAAATCCATAAAAAAAATAAGCCCGAAGATTTAAAAGTATTATCTGGCAAACAGCGATACACAGGTAAATACCTACCAACTTTTAATATGCTAGGAAACTCTAAGTGGGTTTTGTTGCTAGAGATTAAAATAACCTTTGCTTTAGGGTTAGCTTTTGCCATTTCGGTAGCTAACATACCGCCAAACGATAAGCCTACAATTATTGGATTATCTTCTGGAATGAATTGTACTAATCGCAAGGCATAATCTTCTAACCTTTCCCTAGGTTGCGGTTCAATCCAATCTAAAAATACTGGATTACAAAATGATAGGTCAAGGAAATAAAAAGCCTTTTTGCTAGCCCCTAAGCCCGATATGAAGTAAACGTTTTGCATGATTGGCAATTGATAGAATATGTAATAATAGATTTTATGGTATAAAGTTGCTTACAGTTTTTTAATCGTCCATCATTTTTTTTATTATTGTAATCGTATCGCTTTCTTATGGTACAACAAAATAAAAAATCCTTTAATAAAAGGTAGGTATTTTGGTAACCAGCAATAGATTAATAATTCAACTTCAGTTGCGTCGCACACTTGTACTACATATCTTTAAGCAACAATGAAATTTAAACTTTGTCATAAAATAAAAAGTCATCATTACTGGTTGATAGTTTTTTTATTAGTACATACAATACTCACGTTGGTATATATGCACCAACAACCCCTAACTAACGATGAGGCAGATTATGCCGAATACAGTAAACGCTGGTTAAAAGGGCATCCTGAAAAAGTAAAAGATGTAGACGATAGTAAGAGCCCCATCACAGCGATAGCTTGGGTGCCACGTATTGCTAAGCAATTAACAAATTCCAATTTTAGTCAAACCGATTGGGGCTTGCAAGACAGATTAAATGGCAGGTACATGATGTTTATTTTCTTTTTTGGCGTGTTATTTTATGTGTATAAATGGAGCAGAGATTTTTTTGGTGTTAAGGGTTGGCAACTGCCTACGGTGTTGCTTTTAATAGATCCCATTTTTATGGCATATACACCAACCATCACTACCGATGTTGCTTGTGCTTTTGTAATGATTGCTTCGTTTTATCATTACTACGTTTACACCAAAACAAAAAGCTTTTGGCAGTTTTTATGGTGTGCTTTTTTTAGTGGTGTGGCATTAATAACTAAAAGTAGTTTGGTGTTTATTCCTTTTATTTTTTTTGGTATTTTTTTGATAAGGTTGCTAGCTAAACAAACGAACATGCACCTTAAAAATTGGTGGTACCTCATTGTATATATTTTGGTAGTATGGTTAGTGGTAAATCTAGGTTATCAATTTCAGCATAGCTTTAGCACTTGGGGTAGCCTATCTTTTAAAAGTAATTTTTTTAAAGGATTGATGCAACAGTTTTCTTTTCTGCAAAATCTGCCTACGCTGCTGCCACAGCCATTCATAGATAGTTTTGATTTGCTACAGTACCATAAAGATGTTGGTCCTTACTTGCCTGATTTTCCCTACAAAGGAGTGTTTATACTTAACCAAAAATTTGTACATGGGATTTGGTATTATTATTTAGTTACGGCATTTTTTAAATTACCTATTGGTTTGTTATTGTTGTTGTTGGGCAGTGTGATAGTATTTGTAAAACAGTTTAATGCCCCAGCATTTATTAGTAAATACATTTTTTTAATAGCCCCTGTGTTAGTATATGCATGCTTGCTATCTTTTGTCAATCCTTTTCAGCAGGGTATTAGGCACTGCCTTATTTTATTTCCTTTTTTGTTTATTGGCTTAGGTTATTTATGGCAGTATTGCCAGCATTTTTTTACCAAAGGTAAATGGATAATTGCTTGTATGGTAGCATACAGTTTTATATCAGTAGCAACTTTTTACCCCAACATAATGCCGTACACAAACGAGTTGATTGAGCCCAAACAAAATGCTTTTTACTATATAGCCGAGTATAATGGTTTGTATACCGATGTGCCAAAAGATGCCAAAGGTTTTTTGAATACACATCCTGATTTTGCATTAGCTCCAAGTACATCCACTAAAGGAAAATTTATTGTGCCAGGTGCGTTTGTGTTTAATACTACTTACGCAATAAACCAACAATATAAATGGCTACAAGCCTACCAACCTATAGGGCATTACAGGTATGTATTTTTATTGTATGAGGTGAAGTAGAAAAGGGCTGCATTGCTGCAACGCCTTTCTTAAATTTAAACCCACTGTATGAATTTTTTTTACTGCAGCGTCCACACCAACAAACTTGGTAAGCTTGGTGAGAGACTGCGGAGAAGAAAAACGAAATGATATTCTTCAAGTACAGACGATTATATTTGTCTATTAATTAATTACCTCTTTTAGTTTGTTTAATTTACTTTTTGAGTTTCGGCTATACTACACAAGATTTTACAATTTCATATCCAAACCTACGCTTCGATAATAGCTAAATAGATATTGGAAGCTAAACATGTGCGACGCAACCGCAGCCAAATTTTTAATCTATTGCCAGCTACATAAAATCCCTTTTACACAGTTTCTCCCCAATGGTTTATAAAGTACATTTTACCCTATTGCGTGTTGTAATTTGCAGCCATGCAACAATACCACCAATTACTACAGCATATTTTAGATACTGGTACACAAAAACACGATAGAACAGGTACTGGAACAATAAGTTGTTTTGGCTACCAAATGCGTTTTAATTTGCAAGAAGGCTTCCCGATGGTGACCACTAAAAAAATTCATTTAAAAAGTATTGTGTACGAATTACTTTGGTTTTTAAATGGCGATACCAATATTAAATATCTAAACGAAAACGGTGTAAAAATTTGGGACGAATGGGCTGACAAAAACGGGGATTTAGGTCCCGTTTATGGTAAACAATGGCGTAGCTGGCAAGGTGCAGATGGCGTAATAGTAGACCAAATAACGGATGTAATAAACCAAATAAAAACTAACCCTAATAGTAGACGATTGATGGTTAGTGCTTGGAATGTGGCTGAACTACCTAAGATGGCCTTGATGCCCTGCCATAGTTTATTTCAGTTTTATGTAGCCGATGGTAAGTTGAGTTGCCAATTGTACCAACGTAGTGCTGATGTGTTTTTAGGTGTTCCTTTTAACATTGCCTCCTATGCCTTACTTACTATGATGATAGCTCAGGTTTGCGATTTAGAAGTAGGCGATTTTGTACACAGCTTTGGCGATGTGCATTTGTATAATAATCATATTGAACAAGCCAAATTGCAACTTACCCGTAAGCCTTTTGCATTACCTCTAATGAAAATAAACCCTGCGGTAAAAAATATTTTTACTTTTAAGTTTGAAGATTTTGAATTGCAGAACTATGCGTTTCATCCACATATAAAAGCTGCTGTAGCGGTTTAAGAAATGAGTAATTAAAATTTAATACATACTTGTTACAAATTTCTTGATTTTCAATTTTTCATTTTCAACTATCCTACATGCTTATATCCCTCATAGTTGCAGCTTCTACTAACAATGCCATTGGCAAAAACAATCAATTGCTATGGCACTTGCCCAACGATTTAAAGTTTTTTAAAAACACTACTTGGGCTATGCCTGTGGCGATGGGCAGGAAAACATTTGAAAGCCTAGGTGGCAAGCCTTTAAATGGGAGGCTCAACATCATCATTACCCAACAAAAAAACTGGAAGTTTGAGGGTGTAGTGGTGGTACATAGTATTGAAGATGCTGTGTTTCTTGCACAGTCTCATGACTATAAAGAAATTATGATTGCAGGTGGTGGAGAAATATATCAGCAAGCTATTGTAAAGGCAGATAGAATTTATCTTACCCGAGTGCAAATAGAAATGGAAGGTGATACTTTTTTTCCTGAGATTGACTTGAACAAATGGCAGCGTACCCATGTTACAGATTGCATGGCAGATGATAAACATAAATTTAATTACAGCTTTGAAACTTGGGAACGTAAATAACTATGCTATTCGATTTTACCTATACTGTTTACTCATTAGTGATGCCCTTTTTATTGGTGCTAAGTTTTTTCTTGCCCAAAACTTGGAAGGAAACTAACCGCAAAACTATTGCAGTGTTTAATGTATTGTTAGTTGTGTTTTGCATCATTTATTTATACAGACTTTACCAGCTATCTCAAACTTTTAAAGATTTCAAAGGCAACTATCCTTGGTTTGATAAGCAAAAATTCTTTGTTATGTATGGGCATATATTTTTAGCCATGTTTTTAAGTGCAACTATTCCTTTTTTATTTATCATCAAAAAACTAAGAGCCAGCCTTTGGTTGGTAGCCATAGAATTATTATTGATTTGGTGGGGAGATATATGGGTGCTACTCAACAAAATATTCTCCGATGGCAAAGGTGTAAAATGGACAATGCTTTATACCGAATACGATTTGTACCTTAAAATTCCATTCTTTATTTCGCTGTTCGTAGGCACTTATGCTTTACTTTGGCTGCTTAAACAATTTCCCAGCAAACACAAGCTATAATGTATTCACCGCTTCAGTTAGGCTTTAAATATTTTCAGTATTATGTGCATGCTGCCAATGGCAAAGGACATGGTATTCACTCACCATTTGTGTACGAGTTTATACGAGAAGTGCTAAACGATAACCGCCATTTTTACTCCTATAATCAAATTGAAGCCATTAGAAATGATTTATTGCACAACACCCAACAACTTACCATAGAAGATTTTGGAGCAGGCTCCAGAACTGGCATGACCAAACAACGAGTAGTAAATGACATTGCCAAATCATCTCTAAAGCCAAAGAAGTTTGCACAGCTTATGTTTCGAATGGTAGACCATTATCAGCCTAATACAATTGTTGAATTAGGTACATCCTTAGGTATTACAACTTCTTACCTTGCTGCAGCCAAGCCTACGGCACAAGTAATAACCATGGAAGGTTCTACGGCCATAGCAGCAATAGCCCAACAAAATTTTCAGCAGCAGCAGATGCAAAACATAAAAGTTGTAGTTGGCAATTTTGATGAAACGCTTTCAGCTACTATCGCTGAACTTAACACTATTGATTTTGCATTTCTTGATGGTAACCACCGCTACCAACCTACCATAGATTATTTTAAACAAGTTCTTACAAAGGTTAATCACCAATCTATTATTATTTTAGACGATATACATTGGAGTAAAGAAATGGAGCAAGCTTGGGAAGAAGTAAAGCAACACCCTAAAGTAACCACTACTATCGATTTATTTTTCATTGGCATCGTTTTGCTAAAGCCAGAGTTTAAAGAGAAACAACATTTTGTTATTCGGTTTTAATAAGCATTTTTCTGATTTTTTGTAGGAAAATACTTTGTTTACCAGCAGTAGTATTTTATGGCATCTACTGTTGCGTCGCACATTTATAACTTCGGGAAGTAAATTAAGCTTTACTCGCCTTGGTTATTAATGCTTAGATAGTTACAAGTTTTAGAAAGAAAATTATACAATCTACTTTTTTCAAGCTAAAAGTAATGCTTAACAAAATATGTTTTATTCTAATTTCCTCATAATTGACTTGCAACCGCTGCCAAATACCACTACAAAAGTTGGTAACTAAAATTTATTCTTGCATAATACTGCAAAAAATTATCTTTGAGCTGCAAAAACCTGCAATATGTCCCATAAATTAGATATTGACCTTACCGATAGTTTTGAAAAAATTCCTGTAAAAATATTTGCTACCCCAGCCGATGGCTCTAAATATGTAGCCAACGAAATAGCCAAACTGATTAAAGAAAAACAAGCCAAAGGAGAGGATTGTGTGCTAGGTTTAGCTACAGGAAGTACACCCATGAGTATGTATGCCGAGTTGGTACGCCTGCACAAAGAAGAAGGTTTGAGTTTTAAAAATGTAATCACTTTTAACCTTGATGAATATTATCCTTTGGAAAGAGAAGCCTTTCAAAGTTATTGGAGCTTTATGAATAGGCATTTGTTTGGTGAGGTAGATATACTTGCAGAAAATATACACATGCCTAATGGAGAATTGGCAAAAGAGAATGTAAAAAAACATTGTTTAAAATACGAGCAACTGATTGAAGCTGTTGGTGGCATTGACTTACAAGTGTTAGGTATTGGCAACAATGGACATATTGGGTTTAATGAGCCTGGTAGTAGCATTTTTTCTAAAACACGTTTAACTTCTTTAGACAATAGTACCAGAATCGCCAATAGTTATGAGTTTCAAAATATAAGTCAAGTGCCACGTATGGCCATTACCATGGGCATAAGCACCATAATGAGAGCTAAGAAAATATTGCTGATGGCTTGGGGTATGAAAGCCCCTATTGTATGTAAAAGTGTAGAAGGCAATGTAACCGAACAAGTGCCTGCCAGCATTTTACAACAACATAATGATTGCACTTTTGTAATAGATGAAACTGCAGCCACCGACCTTACAAGAAAGAAAAGCCCTTGGCTTACTGGCGAAGTTGATTGGGATGCTAAAACAATAAAACGTGCAGTAGTAAATATGGCGTTGAAAACGGGTAAACCTGTATTAAGCCTAACAACACACGATTACAACGAAAATGGATTGAGTGATTTATTGGTAGAAAAAGGTGATGCCTACCAAATAAATTTGGAAGTATTTTATATGCTAAGAGATAGCATCACAGGATGGCCAGGTGGAAAACCTCAAGCAGTTATTCCCAACCACCCAGAACGAAGTGAACCTTACCCAAAACGATGTTTAATTTTTTCTCCACACCCCGATGACGATATCATAAGTATGGGAGGCACTTTTCAACGCCTATATGACCAAGGACATGAAGTGCATGTTGCCTACCAAACTAGTGGCAATATAGCAGTAACCGATGAGTTTGTAACACGATTTTTAGATTTTGCCGTAGGCTTTGAAGCCATGTTTGGTATAGATAATCATACGAGCAGAGAAATATTAAACAATGCATCTCATTTTCTTGCTTCCAAGGGCAAAAATCAAAAAGATACCGACCAAATAAGAGCCATTAAAGGGTTAATTCGCCGCTGCGAAGCAAAAGCTACTTGCCGTTATATAGGCCTAACAGATGATAGAGCTCATTTTCAAAACCTACCTTTTTATGAAACGGGCACTATAGAAAAAAAGCCAATGGGCGAAGAAGATGTATTACAGACCATAGAACTATTGCAAAAAATAAAGCCTACACAAATTTTTTGTGCTGGAGATTTGGCAGACCCTCATGGCACCCACAAAGTATGCTTAGATGTTGTTTTTGAAAGTGTACGCAGGCTTAAAGTTGCTGGTGAAGATTGGATAAACAACTGCTATGTTTGGATGTATAAAGGTGCATGGCAAGAGTGGGATATTGCTGAAATAGAAATGGCTATTCCTATGAGTCCCGACCAAGTGATGAGTAAACGCTTTGGCATCTTCATCCATCAATCTCAGAAAGATATGGTACCTTTTCAAGGGAGTGATGCAAGAGAATTTTGGCAACGAGCTGAAGAAAGAAATGGTAATACTGCTAATTTGTATGCTGCCCTTGGTTTAACAAAATATGCTGCCATGGAGGCATTTGTGAGGTGGCATTTTTAGAGTGAGGGCACTATTGTTAATGACTTAGCTATAGGTAATTTTATTAAACCTATTATCCAAGTTTAATCCTTTGAAGCCCTCAAAACCTTTACCCTTTGTATAATAGACATTACCATACCAATAAACATTACCACTACGCCCAACCACAACACAATAATCAGCGGAAACTGTAAAACTTTTATGGTAAGCATGGGGGTTAAGGTTGTACTTTCTTTAATGCCAATTTCTAGCTTGCCTGTGTTTTGGTCCACTACTTTATTAAAACTGAGTACCAAACCTTGGGCTAAAACAGTATCTGGTAGGCTGCGTATATTGTTTCCATTTAAAGCCAAGCCTGGCATGACTTTATAAAAGCTACCTTGTTTAGAAATTACAGTCATGTCTAAAAAAACACCAGTTTCATTGGCAGCGTATTTATTTTGTAATTCCGTAGGATTGCGAAGGGCTTTGTTAAAGGCTATCATACCACTACTATAAAACAAAGTGTCGCCGGGTTTTACTTCTACATTTCTAAATTTGCTTGTGTCTTCTACTTTATCTTTTGCAGCATAGGTTATATATACAAAAATATCTTTTAGCAAATAATGCTTGGCATCTGGGTTAGCAGCAAAGCCTTCATTGCCCTTATTATTTTTAATTAAGTCGGGGTATAATTTAAAACCTGTACTACCATCTTTGGGCTTAAAATCAATCTCGTAATAACGTTTTCTATCGCTAGGGTTTACAGTATCACCCATATATGTAACCATGTAATTACCCATATCGGTAGCTACATTTTTAAACAAGGTGGTATTCTCGGCAGGGTCTTGCTGTTTAGTTTTTTGCAAAGGTGAGATGCCTGTTTTGTTCCAACTAAGAATATCTTTTTTGCTACTGCTTATTAAAACGCCCAAAAGTATCATGCCAAAACCAATGTGGGCAACACTTGCACCAGCTAGTTTTATTTTCCCTTTTAAGCCAATAAAAATATAAGAAGCATTGGCAACAACTGCATACAAAGCTGCAAATACTGCTAAGTGTATGGCTGCAAGAAAAACGAGTCCCTCTTTATCAAAATTAATATTGCCATAGATAGAAATAATAATAGTTAGAATAAGTGCTATTGCCGTAGGCACTAAAATTTTCTTACCAAAAAATGCTTTGGGTGTGTCTTTGTATTTAAAGTATTGGGTAACTGCTGTAAGCAAACCAATAATAATGGCTACAAAAATTTGAATTTGGTTATGGGTTTGTTCAATGTTTTCTGGTTGGGCAAAGACAGTTTTGAATATTGATTTCAAAAAAGAAAAGTGATTAACAATTTTATTAAACACTGGTAGCGATGTAATAACACTAATAACAAACGCCGATAAAAATAATACCAACGAGCCAATGAACATCCAAAACTCACGACTATAAGTAGCTTCTTCTTTAATTATGGTAGGTATGCTTTTATACCTTCTACAATATAAAAACATTGCTGGAACAAAGAAGATTAATAGAAAAGCAGTCAATTGAAAGTTCATCCCCAAATCGGTAAAAGCATGTACTGAAGTATCACCTAATACACCACTTCTTGTTAAAAATGTTGAGTATAATACCAAGCAAAAACTAAGTATGTAAAACAAGTAGGTGCTTCGCAAACTATAGCCACTGCTTTTGTAAATAAGATTGGTGTGTATGCCTGCCACCAAAACAATCCAAGGAACGAGTGAAGCATTTTCTACAGGATCCCAAGCCCAATAACCTCCAAAGCTTAAACTTTCGTAAGCCCACATAGCACCCATCATTATGCCAGTACCAAGTATTGCTGCTGAGAAAACTGCCCATGGCAAACTGTGTTTTATCCAATCATGATTTTTATTTACTAAACCAGCATAGGCAAAAGCAAAAGGTACAATGGTAGAAGCGAAACCCAAAAACAAAATGGGAGGGTGGATAACCATCCAATAATTTTGTAGTAAACTATTTAAATCGTTGCCTTCGTGTACACGTGGTAGTTGTAAATAATTTGGATCCGAGAACATAGGTATGTCGGGCATATTTTCTCTCCATAATAAAAATGGGTTACTACCTACTTTGGCTGTGCCAAAATAAATACCCACTAACATGGTTGCTAAGCAAAACTGGGCAAAACTTATGACAGTCATAGTGCCAGCCTCCCAGTTTTTACTTTTCCAAATTAAAACCCAGCCCAGTACACAATGCCAAAAACTCCATAGTAAAAAACTACCTTCTTGTCCTTCCCAAAAACAACTAAAAATGTATTTGGCTTCTAACGAACGAGAGGAGTGATTCCAAGCATAAAAATATTCGTGGTAGTGGTGAGAGATGATATAATATAAGATTCCAAAAATGGCAATCACCGAAATAGTTTCTAAAAAGAAAGCAGCTCTAGCTATTTTAATCCAACTGTTTTTCTCTTCTGTGTTAGCTAGTTTATTGGCTTTAAAATAAGCAATAGTAGCTACCAAAGAAGCCACTAGAGAGAGTATTGCAAAAAAATGTCCAAACTGCCCGGGTAATAAATGTTCGTTGAGATATTGCATTCAAAAATGTGTAGGGTTAATTCAAAGAGGCATTCAAATTTGATTTGGCAGCGTTGGAGTCGTCTTTGTATTTGCTTGGGCATTTAAGTAGTATGCCATCTTTTCTTTTAATTTCAAAAACACCATTTTCCATTTTACCAGATAAAACCATTCGGGTACTTTTTTTCATATCAGTAGGTTGCTCAAAATAGTACGCTACTTTCATTTTTCCCCCTAATGTATCTTTCACTTCAAAGGTCAGATAGTTGGGGTTCTTGATGATATCCTGATAAATGCTACTTGTATCTAAAGTGGCTACTACTTTTACTGTTTTGCCTTGCTTTTGCTTGGCAGATGCAATAGTTTCGTAAGTGGTTAAATCGCCCATGTACACCAATAATGCAGAGATTGCTGCTGCAATACATACCAAAAGTACAACGTGTGTTTTCTTCATCTTCTTTTCTTTTTACTCCTGCAAAAGTACATGAGAAGATGGATGTTTAGATTTGATTGTTTAAGTTTTTGGTAGATAATCAAAGATTTTGCAAAGAGGATTAGCTGTTTCAACTTTTCATGGACTCCATTAATGCAACATTTGAAAATAGTTTTTTAAAAAACCAGATTATGATGCCTATGTATTTAGGCTTTATATTAGCAGCGAAATCATTGAGAAAACTAGCCACCATATTACTGCTTATTTGCTTTGTGCTAAACATTGTTGGCATAGGTATGGCGTATTGGTTACAATCTCGGCAACTAAAACAAGAAATGGTGGCTTACTTGCGTAGTAAAGCCTTATATAAAACACAACTTGTAGAAATAAATCTTACCAATACCGCTACAAACCCTTTAATAAAATGGGAGGATGAAACTGAGTTTGAGCTTAATGGAGAAATGTACGATGTGGTTAAAAAAGATACGGTTGGCAATATTCAAAAAATATATTGCGTAGCCGATAAAAAGGAATCTGAACTACAACAAGAGATGGTGAAAACCAATTGTGGAAATAATACTAAACCTAAAAACGCCAATACACTTAAGCTTTTTTCTTTTTTTTATAAAGATGCGGAGCCAAGTGTAAACCACTCCTTCGGCTTACAATTACAAAAGCATTACAGCTTTTATCTTAATTCCTTACCTCTTACTTTCAATTGTATAGAAACGCCTCCGCCAAAGTTTGGATGATTTTAATATTTTTTAATTATTAAATCAATTATTCCAAACTATACATTATCATGAAGAAAGAAATACTAATGGCTGTAGCAATTACAGCTTGTATAAATATGTATGCACAAAGCATAAACGTAAAAGACAATCAAAACAAACAAGCTATAATTGGTGCAACAATAGCTGTTGCTGGTAAAACAGTTGGCGTAACCGATAAAACTGGTACTTACACTTTGCCTTGCAGCGAAGGAAAAACTGTAACCATTTCTTTTGTAGGCTACGAAACCTATAAAACATCTGTTAAAAGCTGTGCCACTACTATAAATATTTCATTAAGCCCTGTAACTAAAAATTTAGAAGAAGTAGAAATTACTGCAACATCTTCTCAAAACAAAAGCATCTTATACCAGCCAGCCGCTATTACAAAGCTTACTGAAACTGAATTAAAAAGAGGTAATGGTTTATTTTTAGATGATGCAATTAACGCTAATGTACCTGGTGCAACAATGAATAGAAGAAGTGTAAGTGGTGGTCAGCAATTAAATATTCGTGGTTATGGCAATGGTACACGTGGCACACGTGGTGTAAACAGCAATTTTGATGGACAAGGCTACAAAGTTTACCTCAATGGAATACCTGTAACCGATGCAGAAGGTATTACCACTTTTGATGATTTAGATTTTGCAAGTATTGGTAATGTAGAAGTAGCAAAAGGCCCAGCAGGTACATTGTATGGTTTGGCTATTGCTGGTGCTGTAAACCTTAAAACCATTCAACCAGAAAAAGTAAAAACATCAATTGGACAAGAAATTATGGTGGGCAATTATGGCTTACAACGCCTTACCACGCAATTTCAAACAGCAAACAACAATTCTTCTGTTTTAATAAACTATGGCAATCAAAAGTCGGATGGCTTTTCAATACACAACACTTCAAAAAAAGACTTTACAAACTTTGTAGGTAATTTTCAACCCAACGAAAAACAAATCATCAACACGTATGTTAGTTATAGTAATAGTTATGATGAAAGATTAGGAGAATTAACCCTTGCTCAATACGATGCCAATGATTATAGTGGTAATCCAGAATACATTAAACGCAATGCACACAGCAATGTAATTACCTATAGAGCTGGTGTAGGGCATACTTACAACTTTAATAAAAACATTGCAAATACAACAAGTGTTTTTGCTACAGGCTTTACTAGTAATGTAAGTAGTGCTGGTGGCTGGACAGATAAAAACACTATCAACGTTGGTTTGCGTTCTACTTTCGATACAAAACTTGTGTTGCAAAATGGAGTAAGTCTTAGTGGTATTACTGGTATAGAAACACAACGTCAAGATGCACAAACTATTGGTTATAGCATGAAGCAAGACCCATCGGACTTAGCAACAACTTGGACGTATGGCATAAATCCTTATTGGATTATTAATACAGCTACTTCTAATGTTGCAGCTATTAGCACCACCACTTCTTTGTTTACAGAATGGACTTTGGCTTTACCAAAAGACTTATCCATAACTGCAGGTGTTGGTACAAGTAATATGAATATAACTTTAAACGATAGGTATAACGCAGCATTACCAACCAGACCTTCAACTTTTCAAAAAAATTATACCGGCATGGTATCGCCTCATGTTGCCATCAACAAAGTATTTAGTAAAAAATTCTCTTTGTATGCCTCGTATAGCAAAGGCTACAAAGCTCCCACTAGTTCTTACTTTTATATTACTACACCAGCAGTTACTACACCTGCAACAGGGCGTATAAACGAAGACCTAAAAGCAGAAATTGGTAACCAATTTGAGATTGGTACAAAAGGGCAATTACTCAACAATAAATTAACTTACGAGCTAGCAGTTTTTAATGCAGTGTTTAGCAATAAAATGACCACCATTCCTGTTGTATTACCAGCATCTCCTAATACTACCTTGTACTCTTATGTAGTTAATGGTGGAGAGCAAAAACACAACGGTTTAGAAGCCTTGCTTAAATACACTGTTTACCAAAACAGCACAAGCTTTTTCACCAGTATTCGTCCATTTACAAACTTTACTTACAGCGATTTTAAGTATGGCAACAATTTTGTTTTTAGAAAAGGTTTTGCAGCTGGCGATACTTTAGATTACAGCAATAAAGAAGTGGCAGGAGTTGCAAAAATTGTAGCTAATGTAGGTGTAGATGTAACTATGAAATATGGTTTATATGCCAACGTAAACGTAAACTATAAAGATAAAATGCCGATCACTTCTTTAAACGATTATTATGCAGGTAGCTATAATTTACTAAATGGAAAAATTGGTATTAAAGCAAGCTTGAGCAAGCACTTTGATGTAGATGCTTACTTTGGTGCTAGCAATATTGCCAACAACAAATACTACCTAATGGTGTTTGTAAATCAGTTGCCCGATGCGTACATACCAGCAGCAGACAAAGCCACATATTTTGGTGGAATTAATTTGAAATATATTTTCTAAAACAAAAGTTGCTACCCTAATAATGGGGGCAACTTTTTTAATAATTACTTTGGGAACGAACAGTAGAATAAAAATTAAGCTGCGGTTGCGTCGCACATTTTTAACTAAGGATAAGTATGAGGCTTTTATTATGCAATAGTGTAAAAATAATGTAAAGACCTATAAGGTTTTCAAAACCTTATAGGTCTAAAGCCTACTTGAGAAAAGCTAAATAATTATTCAAAAGATCACATGTGCGACGCAACTGCAGCTCAATTAAAATACAAAAGTTGGTAACTAAAAAATAAAATACAAACAAAACCGAAATAAAAAAGCTATAACAATTCTTTGCTAATTGCTGCACAAATATTTTTATATCGTGTGATAAAAAGAACTTTTCAGAATTGCTATAAAATATGAACTTGATGTTTAAATAATTGCAGATACAGATGGAAAACCTATTGTAGTTTTTTAAGTGAAGTAATTATCTTTTCATAAGTTTCTTCGTCGCTTAACTCTTGAGGCACAAACTTTTCCCCAATCACTTTTTCGTACAGCTCTATATAACGTTTGCTAATGGTATCAATCCATTCGGCACTCATGTGAGGCACAGTTTGTCCTTCCTTACCCATAAAGTTGTTTGCTATCAACCATTCACGTACAAACTCTTTACTTAATTGCTTTTGTCGTTCGCCAGTTGCTTGTCTTTCTTCAAAACCATCGGCATAAAAATATCTTGAAGAATCGGGTGTATGAATTTCATCCATTAAATATATTTCATCACCAATTTTTCCAAACTCATATTTTGTATCTACTAAAATTAAACCTTGTTTGGCAGCAATTTGTTTGCCTCTTTCAAATAAAGCCAAAGCATACTTTTCTAACATCAACCAATCATTTGCTGACGCAAGCCCTTGAGCAATAATTTCTTCTTTACTAATATCTTCATCATGTCCCTCACTTGCTTTTGTACTTGGTGTAATAATAGGTGTGGGGAAGTAATCATTTTCTTTTAAACCGTCTGGCATTTCAACACCACATAAAATCCTACGCCCACTGCTGTACTTTCTCCACGCATAACCAGTTAAATTTCCTCTCACCACCATTTCTATCTTATAGGGATCACATCTTTTGCCTATTGAAACATTGGGTGCAGGAGAAGTGAGTAACCAATTGGGGCAAATGTCTTTGGTTGCATCTAGCATAAATGCAGCTATTTGGTTTAAAACCTGTCCTTTAAAAGGGATAGGCGAAGGGAGTATTACATCAAAAGCAGAAATGCGATTACTAGCTATCATCACCAATAAATGATTACCAATGCTATAAACATCTCTTACTTTTCCACTATAGAAATTTGTTTGCTGGGGTAATTCAAAACTTGCCATTTATCAAAAGTAACGTGCTATAAACAGAAAAATATTATTGCAATCAATTATCCTTCTAACATTTGGGGAAAACAAAAATTTTCAAAAAACATTAACAATCACTACTTTGCCATCCAATTTAACTAAAATTGCAACTATTATGAGAAAGTCTAAAGCCCTCAGTTTGCTGTTCATTGCCTTGGTATTTGCAATGTCTGCAATAGCCCAGCAAGCCATTACCATTACTGGTAATGTAAAAAACAGTAAGAACAGAGAAGAAGTTCCTGCTGTATCGGTAACCATTAAAGGAACTACGTTTGGTACGTTTACTGATGACAAGGGTAATTTTAAAATAACTACCGCTCAGAAATTACCACTTACGCTTATCTTTTCTTCTATTGGCTACGCTGATAAAGAAGTTGCTGTGAGTAGTGCTTCAACAGAAGTAAAAGTAAATTTTGAACCTAAAGAAGCATTAGGTCAGGAAGTTGTAGTTGCAGCTTCTAGGGTGCAGGAGAGAATTTTAGAGTCTCCAGTTTCTATTGAGAGAATGGGTGCAGCTGCCATCAGAAATTCCCCAAGTGCCAACTATTATGATGCCTTAGCTAATTTTAAAGGTGTTGATTTAACAGCATCAAGCTTAAACTTTAAAACACCAAGTACACGTGGTTTTAATGGTAGTGGTAACCTACGTTTCAATCAATTAATTGATGGAATGGATAACCAAGCTCCAGGTTTAAATTTTGCAGTTGGTAGTATTGCTGGACCAACACAATTGGATGTTGAAAATGTAGAATTATTGTCAGGTGCATCATCTGCCCTATATGGTAGTGGTGGTATGAATGGTACTTTATTGATAAGCAGTAAAAATCCTTTTAAGTACCAAGGGTTAAGTTTTCAAATAAAAACTGGTGTTAACCATGTAGATAGCTACCAACGCCTTCCTGCACCTTTTTATAACTGGGATTTGCGTTGGGCAAAAAAAATAGGTGAAAAATTTGCTTTTAAAATTGCTGCTGAATTTACACAAGGTAAAGACTGGCAAGGAACGGATGGTAGAGATATTTTACGCAATAATGTATTTAGCAATATAGTAGATGGTGGTACAAGAGCCAACGACCCTAACTATGATGGTGTAAACGTTTTTGGCGATGAAGCTACTGCAAGTATGTTTGCCTTTGCACAAGCTGTTAAAGCACAACTTGCTGCTGGTGGCGGTGGTGCTGTAATCGGAGCAGTAGATACATACCTGGGTTTTGGATTTACACCTATACAAATTGCTACTGCATTTGGAGGCAATCCTGCTTTAGCTCCTTTTTCTCAATTTTTACCTTTTTTAATTCCTACAAGTACTGTGGCAACAAATCCATATAAAGATACCTATGGTGGACAAAACGTAAGCCGTACTGGTTATGCTGAAAAAGATTTGGTTGACTATAATAACTATAATGTAAAGTTGAATGGTGGTTTATATTATAAATTAACCAATAACATCGAAGCTTCTTTGCAAGCTTACTATGGTACAGGTACTACTGTGTATACTGGCTCAGATAGATACTCCATTAAAAATCTAAAAATTGGTCAATATAAATTAGAATTAAAACACAAAAATTGGTTTTTAAGAGCGTACACTACACAAGAAAATTCTGGTGATTCTTACACAGCTACTACTGCTGCAGTATATATAAATAGTGCTTGGAAAAGTAACGGTAACTGGTTTCAACAATATACTGGCACTTATGGTGCTGCTTATTTAGGTTTAGTAGGTGGCATCCCATCTGGCAATGCAACTTTTGCTCATAGTGCAGCAAGAACAACTGCCGAAACTGGCAGATTTTTACCAGGAAGTCAGGCTTATATCAATGCGTTTAACCAAGCAATTAGTTTACCTGTAAGTAAGGGTGGTGCTAAGTTTGCCGATAAGACAAACTTATATCATTACGAAGGACAATACAATTTGAGCGATGCCATTAAAGTTGTTGATGTATTGGTAGGTGCTAGCTATCGTACTTATGTATTAAACTCTCAAGGAACCATTTTTGCAGATACAACTGGTACTATTAAAATAAACGAAGTGGGTGGGTTTGTTCAATTCCAGAAAAAATTATTTAACGATGTGGTTAAATTAACTGCATCTGGCCGTTATGATAAGAGTACAAACTTCGATGGTCGCTTTACACCACGTGTAGCTGCCACTATTAAAGTAGCACAAGACAATAACATTCGTTTATCTTATCAAACAGCATATCGTTTTCCTTCAGCTCAAGACCAATGGATTAATTTACAAACACCATCTGCTAAGTTGATTGGTGGATTACCGACATTCAATACTTATTACAACTTTACAGGTAGCCCAGCTTATACTGCAGAAAGCATCGTTGCCTATAGAGCTACAGTAAATGCAGGTGCTCCTAACCCAACAATTTTAAAAGCTGCTCCATTTTCTACCTTAAAGCCAGAGAGTGTTAACTCATACGAAATTGGTTATAGAGGTGTTATAGCTAAGAAATTATTAATTGACGTTTACTATTACTTGAGCGAATACAACGATTTTATTGGTCGCGTGGCTGTAGGTAGAGGTGCAAGTGGTATTCCTGCCAATGCTCCAGTTGAATTGGCTAGTCCATTTACAACTACTAACTATTCTTTTGTAACCAATACTAGCGATAAGGTAAAAGCCCAAGGTTGGGGTTTAAGTGCTGAATATAAAGTATACAAAACCTTTGTTGTGAGTGGTAATGTTTCTGGCGATGAATTAAAAGATGTTCCTTCTACTGTATTCACTCAGTTTAATACACCTAAACTTAGAGCTAATATTGGTTTGAGAAACGAGAATGTTTGGAATAACTTTGGTTTTAATGTAAACTACAGATGGCAAGACAAAGTAGATTGGCAAGGTACTTTTGGTACTGGCGAAATACCAGATTTTGGAACTGTTGATGGTTTTGTAAGCTATAAATTTGTAAAAACAAAAAGCTTAATTAAATTAGGTGCAATGAACCTTTGGAACAAATACTATCGTAGTGCATTTGGTAATCCACAAATTGGTGGTATGTACTATGTAAGTTTTGGTTATAATATATTTTAATTGATTTTTTTGTTCTGATATTAAAACCCTTCCATGTGGAGGGTTTTTTATTGCTTTGATGTGTGTAATGGATAAGTATTTGTATTTCTTTTCACAAAAGGGAATTGTTGCAGTATGGCTTTACTACACCCTATAAATTTGTACCGATTATGAGAAGTAAATACGAGGACAGTTATCGCCACAAAGGGCTACGAAAACAATTACTTACTATACTACGTGATAAAGGCATCGCCGATGAAAAAGTTTTAGATGCCATTAATACAGTACCACGCCATTACTTTTTAGATTCTGCTTTTGAAATGATTGCTTACGAAGACAGGGCTTTTCCAATTGGTGATGGGCAAACCATTTCTCAACCATATACAGTAGCTTATCAATCTCAACTGTTGCAATTTAAAAAAGGGGAGAGGATTTTAGAAATTGGTACAGGCAGTGTGTATCAAGCAACAATATTGGCAGAAATGGGTGCATGGGTTTTTACTATCGAACGTCAAAAAAATTTGTATGAAAATAATCCTTATTTAAAAAGAACAGAAGCACACCAAACTCCTTTTCCTTTAAAAGGGAAATACCCCAACATTAAGTTTTTTTATGGAGATGGTTTCGAAGGCTTGCCTACTTACGGGCCTTTTGATAAAATAATTATTACTGCAGCAGCACCCTTTATACCACCCAAACTTATACAGCAATTAAAGCCTAGTGGTTTAATGATTATACCTGTAGATGAAGGCGATGTTCAACGTATGCTACGCCTAACCAAGCAAACTGATGGTAGTTATACAGAAGAATCGTTTGAACAGTTTTCTTTTGTTCCTATGCTGGTTGGTAAGAATAAGTAAGTTATTTTATTAGGCTTCAACATTTATTTTTTCATTTATTCGCCTAGTTCACTAGTATAAAATTAGTAATAGGAGTTTTTTAGACTTTTACTATTTTTAAAATAAAGGTAATGTACTGAAAAATGGTTGTCATGTTGAGCCTGTCGAAACCGATGAAAGCAATCAAACTCCTTAACAATCGCCTTCGACAGGCTTAGGCTGAAAGCATTTACTAATTCATAACTATTAAAATTCAAAAGTCTAAACAACTTCACAGTTTAATTTTGATTTAACCCTTTATATAAATGCACAAACTCATCTTCTGTTCATTTCCTAGCCCTTTTTCTTATACCAAAAAAAAGTATAATGAAATTTACTTCCATTATACTTTTTCTCCTCAAAAGCCTTTTGTAAAAATCTCTTACAGTTTTACTAACTTCTCAATTACTTGTTCATCATTCCAGCGAAGAATAACATAATAATTACCAGCACTAAGGCCATTCGTGTTTAAAGTTGTTAGTTGGTTGCCTCTTATAACATTGGTTTGTTGTTGTAAAATAATTCTACCAAAAACATCCGTAATTACTACACTTACTTTACCTGCACTTTTTGAGTTGATATTTAATGTTGTTACAGTCCGTACGGGATTGGGGTAAATACTTACAGCATTTAGTTCGGTCTTTTTTAAATTAATAGATACCACACCAGAGTATGTAAACTTTCCATCTTTATCTATTTGCTTTAGCCTGTAATAGTTAATACCATCTTGTGGTTTTGCATCATTCAATACATAATTATTTACAACACTTATGTTGTTATTTGCTTGCAAAGAGTCCATCACTACAAAAGAAACACCATTGTAAGATTTTTCTATAATAAATAATTGATTATTTACTTCATTGTTTGTTTTCCAATTTAGCTGTACCGTACGATTAGCATTTAAACTTGCAGTAAAAGATAATAGCTTAACAGGTACTATAATGTTTTTTGTGTACCAAATGGGTGCACTCATACTTCTATTACCAGCAATAGTTATATCTGCATAGTAATAAGCTGTAGTATTAGTAGCTAATAAAAAATCAGTATAGTTTAAAGTATTGCCAGTACCTGAGGCAATTTGAGTAGCAATAACACCGCTACCTGGTACACCATACATTAATTTAATGGATGGAACAGCAGTTGGGTTTGTGGGGTCAAAAGCATAAATGCTAATGGCTGGTGCAATAGTGCCATTTGTAATACTTCCCATTAGTTGGTTGTTAACCGTAAAATTTATTCTAGTATCACAATCTTCAGTTGCATAAAAATTTCTGCTACGCATAGCCGTATAAAAATTATTGCTTGTAAGAGATGGCATTACTATAGCTAATCTATTATTGTTAGTACGACCAAAAGTGGTGTTGTGAGAATCTTGATCCATACTAGGTGCAATATGGTAACCTTTAGCCAGCATAAGTTGATAGTAGTCAATATACCCAAATGAAAAAGGTGGATTACTATAAGTTGTATTGGTAGAAAATGCTGGTCCACTGGCTATAGCACAACCTACAACAGCACTATCAGCAGTGTTATTAAAAATTATATTGGCAATGTTGTTATAGTCGCTAAAATTGGGGTGTGCATATGACGCAAATGAATTGTTTGCAAAGTTGTTAATTGTTCTAAACAAACCTAAAGTACCTGTTGTTTCTGGTGTACCTAAGTAATCACTTTTGGGTACATATACATTGTAATTATTCGTTTCCCAACCAATTAATTGATTGCTGCCATAAACCAATACATGCCCACCATTACTTATTACACCCCACTCCATACCATACAATGCCAAAAAATTGGCTGTAGTGGCAGCTGTAGCTTGTGAAAGTCCAGGCTGCCATTTGCTTAAAGTCATGTTTGCCGTTGCATGGTTATGTTCTGATATGCCCAAGAAATCCATGCATAAAGAATTTTTTGCGTAGGCATAATCATCAGCTGGGATAAGTGTAGTGTTATCTGCATTGCCATCTGAGTAAGAAGAGTGTGCATGAAGATTACCGTAATAATAATTATTGGTAGCAACTACAGTAGTTGCAACATTTCCGGTAAGTGGGGTAGTGGTTAGATAAAGTGGACCACCCGTACAAGTACTATTTTTTGCAAAAATAAAGTAGTAGTATTGAGTAGATGCTGTCAACCCAAAATCTATAAAACAAGTAGCTGCTGCATTCTCTATAATTGTTCCATTACCTAAAGCAGTACCAACGCTATAAGTTGTACCATTTGTTGGCGTTGCAGATAGGCTAGCAGTGGTTGTTCTTACAACTACATAACCATCGGCGGTAGAAGACGCAGTAAAATATCCATTAACTATTGTATTGCTCGCAGATACATTTAACGCTGTTGGTTGTGATGTTGGTGTAGTACAAGTTGGCAAAGCCACAGTAGTTGTATTACCTGTTAATGGAGAACTTGAATTGTACACTGGGCCATTGGTGCAATTCAGTCTATTTAATCCAAAAACAAAAAAGTAGTAAGTAGTGCCACTTAAAAGATTGGCTGCTGTAAAAGTGGTGCCT
>JAYVRD010000110.1:0-8586 GCA_043776595.1 Chitinophagaceae bacterium
TTTAGAACCACATATTGATACTTTAACCATGCAAATACACCATGGCAAACACCACCAAGCTTACGTAGATAATTTAAACAAAGCTATTGCTGGCACCGAGCATGAAAACAAAACCATTGAAGAGTTAGTAAAACATGCTGGCACTATTTCTCCTGCTGTTCGCAACAATGGCGGTGGGCATTGGAATCATACTTTTTTTTGGGAAAGTTTAGCTCCTAATGCTGGTGGCACACCAACTGGTACACTGGCAGATACTATTAACGTAGCATTTGGCAGCTTTGATGAATTTAAAACCAAATTTGCTACTGCTGGCACTACTCGTTTTGGTAGTGGCTGGGCATGGTTAATAGTAAAAGAGGGTAAGTTAGAGATATCATCTACCCCAAACCAAGACAACCCACTAATGGAAGTGGCTGATGTAAAAGGCACACCATTATTAGGCATAGATGTTTGGGAACATGCTTACTATTTAAAATATCAAAACAAACGCCCAGATTATTTAGCAGCTATTTGGAATGTAATTAATTGGACAAAAGTGGCTGAACGTTTTGCAGCAGCTAAATAAACAATAGATAAAAACATTACTTTTAAAACCTCATTACCAACAATGAGGTTTTTTATTTAAACTCAACCAATATGAAGTGTTTTCTAATTTGCTTGTCAATGCCTGTTTTTTTGCTTACTGCTTGTACAGCTAACAATAAAAAAGTAATGGTATTAACAAAAGGCAATACTGTAGTAGATCAAGCTACAAAAACCATTACTATAAAAAGCGGTAGTGGTAGTAATGAAGAAATGCTAGAATTAGCATCGGGTAAAGTAGATATAAAAATTGTAACACCCGAAGGAGAAAAAATGGTTTCGTTATCGGATGCTGGCTATTACATTATTAATGCAAAGGCAGATACGGTAATTGGCAGTTTTCAAAACTTTATTAACCCAAACGATGTAAACAGATTATTGAGCGAAGACAAAGTAGCTAGAAGTATAGACTCTTTAAAACTATTGCTTGTGGGGCAAAATGTAAATGCTGCCAACCGAAACTATTACATACTGCCATATGCAGCAGCAAAAATTACTGATAACAGAGAAGCGTTTATAATAGCCCCATATCATCAAATGAAAAGTGTTGAAAAAGTAGATGGTAAAGCCCCTGATGTATTTAGATTTTGGGGAATAGAAGAAGTAAGGGCTACACTGAAAAATTTAGAAGATATTACTGCCCCTGTAAAAGCGCCAACTATGAAATAGTATATTTTTACTAATATAAAAGCCAACTACAACTTTATAAGTAGCTGGTTTTTTTGCTTAATAGATTTTCAACAGCCTAAAATGTGCGACGCAACCGCTGCTTAATAGCACTATAAAAGTTGGCTCAAAAAAAAATTAAGGCACAGGGTCGTAACCACTACTGCCACCTGGATGGCATTTTGAAATTCGTTTTAGCGAAAGCCAACCCCCTTTAAATAAGCCATGTTTTTGTAAGGCTTGTACTGTGTATTGAGAACAGGTGGGTGTAAACCTGCATTTTGGTCCTAATAATGGCGAAATACCGTACTGATAAGTTTTTACCAATAAAATAAAGGGATAGGCTAATATTTTTAGAAATGATTTCACCGTAAAGCTTTTATCAATTTATCTATTACCAATGGTATTTTGGTTTGTAGTGTAGCTGGTTGTGGCAACGTTTTATCTATATATAGCATAAAAAAAGCGACTTGTTTTTTTTGCTCACTAATAAAAGTATGAAGTGGCTGTTTGTTAAGCCTATAACTTTCTCTCAATAAACGCTTTACTCGGTTTCTATCGGTTGCGTGTTTAAAGTTTCGGGTACTGGTACCAACGCCAGCTTTTATAGGGAAGTCTGATGGCTCATCCACTACCATATAAAACACTTTTATAGGAAAAACAGAAAACGACTTGCCATTGGCAAATAACTGCTCCAGTAGTTTGCGACTTTTTAGCTTTTCCTCTTTACTGTATGAAAATGTTTTTGTCATAGCCAATAAAAAACTCCACCTAAAAAAGATGGAGTTTCAAATATACTTACCGTTTGGGTGTTATTATTTTAAACCTTTTTGATCAGAAACTGTCAGCCTTTTACGACCTTTAGCCCTGCGGCTAGCCAACACTTTACGACCATTGGCAGTTTGCATACGCTTACGAAAACCATGAACTGATTTGCGACGGCGTGTATGAGGTTGATATGTACGTTTCATAAATTTTTGTTTTACTAACCTTTAAAATATTGTTTCATCTCAATGGTGGTCACCATACCACTATTTTGTGAAAGGACGGCAAAGGTAAGGGGTGGAAAGTTTTTTTTCTACTTTTATCAAAAAAACTTTTGGTAATCAAAGCAATTATGTAATTTACCACTTGTTATATCTCTAAAACAATCTAAAAAACCAATTATGAACAAAAAATCTACCCTATTAAAAAAATCTTGCTTTGCCCTACTTACCCTATTTGTGGTGGCTGCAAAAGCTCAGGTTTCGCAATTGTCTGAAAGTTTTGATGTGATTGTTAGCAACACCGCTACCCCAGTTACAGGTTGGACGGCCAACAATCTTTCAAGCCCAGCAGGCACTACTGGCTGGTTTCAAGGTAGCATTGCAAACTTTCCGGCTTTCTCTGGTGCAGGCTATATTAGTGCTAACTATCAAAATGGCCCAAGTGGAGCTGCTGGTACACTAAGTAACTGGCTCATTTCGCCTCTTTTAAACTTACAAAATGGTAACGTGGTTAAATTTTTTACAAGAACAACAACTCCAGGTACTACTGTCTATCCCGATAGGCTTCAGGTACGTTTGAGTACAGCTGCTGCAAGTGTAAATGTAGGAGCTACTGCTACATCTACAGGCGACTTTGGTATCTCACTTTTAGACATTAATCCTACGTATACAAGTACAGGATTTCCATCTACATGGACACAATATACGGCTACACTTTCTGGTATTACAGCTGGTGCTACTGGCAGAATAGCATTTAGGTATTTTGTAGAAGATGGCGGAGGTGCAGGTAATAATTCTGATTTAATTGGAATAGACCAATTTTATTACGGTAATCCAATTTTTCCTGTAAATCTTTTCGATTTTTCTGGAACGGCAGATGATAAAAATACAGTAAGCCTTTCTTGGAAAACGGCTACGGAATTGAATAGTGCTTATTTTGGAATTGAACGTTCTTTAGACGGAATAAATTTTGGCGAAGTTGGTAAAGTAACAGCAAAAGGTAATAGTAATGCTACTGCCCAGTACAGCTTTAGCGATGACAAGGTGGCTATTGTTAAAGCCACATCGGCTTATTACCGATTAAAAATGGTAGATACAGATGGTAGTTATAAGTACTCTGCAATAGTAGCAGTGAAACTTAAAAAATCGAACCAATTATTATTTGTAAATGCTTCTGTTTATGGTAGCACACTTACTGTACGCTACAATGCTGCTACCAAAGAAAAAACAACCATTGCTGTATATAATAGTACAGGCATGCAGGTAGCCAATAGCACCACAACATCGGATATTGGTATTAATACCTTTACTTTTAATGGAAGATTGGCAGGTGGACTTTATTTTATTTATATAACTAATGGTACAGAAAAAGTAACTGGCAAATTGGTAAGGTAAATTGATAAAAAATACTTTGTAAAAAAAGAACCTGCTTAGTTTATAAGCAGGTTCTTTTTATTATTCATAATGCAGGGTGAGTTTTAAAGTGGGGCTAAAGTTTTTAAAAAAATCGTTAAAGTAAAACTCAGGTTCTAGCTGTAGCCAGCCACTACGTACACCTGGCAGGCCTAATTTAAAGGTGTTTTTCTCAAACCAATCGCCACGTTTGCCAGCAAGGTAGCCTAGAGACCAATTGAAAATAAAGTCAAACTCCCCTTTTTTACTTTCTCCATCAAATTGTTCTACATATCTAAAAGTTACAAAATCATTTCTATCAGTTATTGTTTTATTGGTGGCGTCTTTACTAAAAAAGAAATAGGGTTCCCACATTAAATAAAAACGGTCTACTCCTTCAATATTTCTACTTGTTGTGTATCTTAATCCAGCAGCCATGCTTGGGGCAAATGAACCTCTAGCAAATTGTAGGCTGCCGTAAATGTTTGGTACTAGCTCATTTCTATATCTGCCATATTTTATCCACTTGGTGCTACTAGGGCTAAATAGGAGATTGCTTTTCATATTATAGTGGGCGTTATACTTTGCATCAGCAGGATTTTTAGATACATATGTGGGTGTTACATCTTGTCTCAAACGGTTAATACATGTTTGTATAGTACTATCTGGAACATTATAAATGTTGGAAATATTAGCCAATGTAAAGGTTAAAAAAATCGGTAAAACCTCATCTCTAATCATTTTCGTGTAATTATTATCGTTCATTCCCCATTGGCGATACTTTATTTTTTTGCCAGTTCTTACGTATGCAATTATACGTAAAGTGTCATTATCGGTTTTTAAAGCATTAAGTTCTTCTTTTTGTATTAAAAAAGTTTTAGGTCGGCTTTCATAGCTGGTAATTCTTATCTCATGCCTTTGCCCTACTGGGGCAAAATCTACTCTTCTTACAATTCCATCTTCCTTTAATGAATCTGCTAAAAATTTCAATTTTTGTTTTACAACAGTTAAGGTAGAATCTAAGTTCGGTAGATAATCCATTTGTTTAATTGAAGACATTTCTAAATTAAACTCGAAAATTCCTTTAACCATCATGAAACGAAAATTCACTTTAGCTTTACCTGGTTTAGGGTTATTAAAAATCCCATCTGCATGTGTAGCACTTGGATCATAGTAGTAAAAACGATTTTGGGCATGAACGTTCGTTCCTGTTCCTACCAATAACAGTAGGAATAACATTGTTTTTTTCATAAAATTTATTGTTGGTCTATTAGTGTAATGGTTGGAGTTATGGGTTTTACTTTCCACCAAAGTTTAGTAGTTGTTGGTTCGCTATTTTGCTCTTGCTTTTCTTCTTTTAGTCTTTTCTCCTCGTTTTTGGTAAGTAGTGGTAAGGGTTGCTCGGCATTATCGTACAGTTCGTTTATGTGTATTACTTTTAGCCTAGCTTTTTTTGCTACTATAACTGGAGCAGCAGGGGCATTTTGTTGCACAACTGCTTCTTGAGATGCTGGTGCAATTGTTTCTTTTATAGGGGCAACAACCGCTGCAATACTTGCTGTATCTGGCAATGTGCTTGTTTGTGGTTCGTAGGTTATGGCTGTTTCTTTATTTTTGAGTAATGTGCTTTTGCTTTTTTGTTGGGCGATGGCTTTATTTTGGTTAATGCTTAATGGAATGCTTTTTTCTTGAGTGCTAACATTTTTTTGGGCAATATTTGGCGTAAGCAGTTTTGGTTTTTGACTTAATGCAAATAATGCGTAGCCACCAATTAATAGCAAAAAAACAGCAGCCCAAGGCAGCCAAATTATTTTGCGTTTTGGTTTTGCAGGTTGCAATGCAGCTTCTAATTGCTCCCAAACTTTTTGCTGTTGAAATTGGTATTCTTTGGGCACATAAGAAAAGCCATCAAACTTTTGCTGTAAGGTGCTATTTAATCTTTCTTCCTTCATAATAATTGTTGTTGGCGGTTATTAACTCCCTCAGCATTTGCTTGGCTTTGCTTAGTTGAGATTTTGATGTGCCTTCGCTAATGCCTAGTGCTGCTGCAATTTCTTTGTGGTTCATGCCTTCTATAACATAGAGATTAAAAACCGTTCGGTAGCCAATAGGCAATTGCAAAATGAGTTTAAAAATTTCGGCTGCACTTAAATTGCTTAGGGCTTCGGCTTCTTCGGTGGTTTCGGTTTCTGTTAAAACATCGGTGGCAATGGTAAGAAAGCTGTTGCTTTTTCGCAGGTGCATGAGGCTTTCGTTCACCATTATTTTTTTCATCCAACCGATGGTGGCTACATCGTTTATGTAGCTAAAACTGCTTAAAGTATTTAATATTTTTAAGAAGCCCGTTAGCAAAATTTCTTCTGCTTCTTCGTTGGTTTTGGTGTAACGCCTGCATAGCAAAAACATGGGTGCTGCATATTTGTCGTACAAATACTTTTGTGCGGTTATGCTACCTGTTTTACATTCTTTAAGCAGTTGTTGCAGTTCCATTTGTAGGGTTATAAATGCAGTTGAAGATAAATGGGTTGCTTTTGGGTTTAAAATTAAAAATTTGGGGTTGATGGAAGACTTTATTGCTGAGTATTTGCGAAGAATGAAGTAAAACAATCTGTTCAAGAAAGCTGAGATTGCTCCGTTTTGGGTAATTGTTTAAATCACAATCATTTAAGGCTCAAGCCGCATGGCTTCGTAAACCCAACAGCCCTACATTCGCTTTTTTGAAAAAATATCCTTCGGATTTTTTCAATTCCAACTTCGTTGGAATCAAACCGAACGAGGTGCTTTATGGGCTTACTGGTGTAAAGTGCGAATGATTTGAAGAGGGTATTTGTGAAACTGTTGCACAATGCCCAGTAGCGATAAGAACCTACAAGAGTGCGACGCAACAGACGATGCTAGTGGTAATAAAGCTGGCTAACAAAAGAAAATAGTTGGAATTAAATTCAAAAAACGAAAGAGCAGCCATTTTTTACAAAGGCTGCTCTTTTTTATCGTTTTAATTTGCTTTTATCTATTCATGCTGGCTAAAAACTCTTCATTGTCTTTTGTGCCACGCATACGTTTTAATAATTCACTCATCGCTTCTTCGGTATTCATATCGTTTAAAAACACACGCAAAATATTCATGCGTTGCAGCACTTCTTTATCTAGTAGCAAATCATCACGTCTTGTGCTAGATGCTACTAAATCTATAGCTGGATAGACTCTTTTGTTAGCAAGTCTTCTATCCAACTGCAATTCCATATTACCAGTACCTTTAAATTCTTCAAAGATAACTTCATCCATTTTACTACCAGTTTCAATTAAGGCTGTAGCCAAAATGGTAAGCGAACCTCCATTTTCTATTTTACGGGCAGCACCAAAAAACTGTTTTGGTTTTTGCATAGCGTTGGCTTCTACACCACCACTTAATACTTTACCACTACTTGGTGCTACAGTATTATGGGCCCTTGCCAAACGGGTAATGCTATCTAACAAAATCACTACATCGTGTCCACATTCTACTAAACGTTTTGCTTTTTGTAAAGCGATAGACGAAACCTTTACGTGTTTATCAGCCGGCTCATCAAAAGTTGAAGCTATTACTTCGGCTCTTACGCTACGTTCCATATCGGTTACCTCTTCTGGGCGTTCATCTATTAATACCACAATTAAATA
Source organism: Chitinophagaceae bacterium (assembly GCA_043776595.1). GTDB lineage: Bacteria > Bacteroidota > Bacteroidia > Chitinophagales > Chitinophagaceae > UBA1930. Next base: position 7,284 of record JAYVRD010000110.1, read on the forward strand.
ACACTCTGGGTGGTTGGCAGCAATAGCATTGGCTACTTCTTTTAACAACATCGTTTTACCTACTTTAGGTTGGGCTACTATCAAACCACGTTGCCCTTTGCCAATTGGGGTAAATAAATCCATGATACGCGTACTAAAATTATTAGGCGTTGTAAATAAATTTAATTTCTCAAACGGAAACAATGGTGTTAAATAATCAAACGGAATTCTATCTCTTACTTCCTCGGGTTTAAAACCATTTATTGAATCTACTTTTAAAAGAGCAAAATATTTTTCGCCTTCCTTAGGTGGGCGTACAGAGCCTGCAACAGTATCGCCTGTTTTTAAACCAAACAATTTTATTTGAGAGGGAGATACATACACATCATCGGGAGAGGACAAATAGTTATAATCCGATGAACGAAGGAAACCATAACCATCTGGCATCATTTCCAACACACCTTCTCCTAAAATAACGCCATCAAATTCTATATTAAAAGCTTGTTGGCGGTTGTGCTGCTGTCTTTGTAATTGTTGAGGTTGCTGCTGTTGTTGCTGAGGTTCTTCTTCAGTAGCGGCTAATATGGCTTCGGCTAAAGGTGTAATATTGGAATTGTTGCTATCAATAGGCGTTGAGGTAGCTTTTATGATGGCCACTTTTTTAGGTGATGGTGCAGCAGTTGGAGCAGTTTTTTCAACTACAGGTTGTTCGGCTTTGGCTGGTTTACGTCCACGTTTGGGAGCTGCTTTTTCTTCTACTGCTGCCTCGGCAGAAGGAGATGATTCCATTACTTCTGCTTCTTCTGTACCATTACTGGTACTTGTTTTTACAGAAGCTGGCTTGCGACCACGTGGCTTTTTTGCTGTAGTATCTTTTTCTTCGCTGGCTTGCACAGCTTGGCTATCTAATATTTTGTAAACGAGTTGCTGTTTGTCTAATTTCTTAGCCCCTGAAATGTTTAATTGCTCGGCAACGTCTAGCAACTCAGGTAGTAACATGTCGTTTAATTGCAAAATGTCGTACATAAATCTAATTAAGTGAGAGAAAATTCTTTTTAGTGAAAATCATTAATCCGTTCTGGTAATAATAATTGATTTGAAATCTATCGGTTGTGTGCTGATTTGGAAAAGAAGTAACCTGACGTGTTGGGAGAATATCTTAAAACCTGCCAGCCTGTTTCCAATGCAATGTTAAGGCAGTTTTATGTAAACAAAGAAATTTTTTTGTAGCTGGCTAGGGAAGTGCTATTTGGCTGCGGTCGCGTCGCACATGTTTAGCTATAAATATGTATTGAGCTTTTTAAAATCCATAATATTTATTCAT
>JAYVRD010000111.1:0-8557 GCA_043776595.1 Chitinophagaceae bacterium
AAGTAAAATGCCAAATGCAGCTTCGCCAGTTTCTACGCTGGTAGCAGTTGGGTGTGCAAAATCTGGGTAATCTACCGATGCTAAGGAGTTGGTACCAAAATCTTTTATGGTATATCCTTTTTCGGTAAGCCAGTTTATTAAGTCTGCCTTGTATTCAAAACCTGCATGATCGCTACCAATGGCTATGGGTTTTGAGAGGTTGAATGTATTGTTCATTGGTTTATTTTTAGTTGGTTAATAGTCGGCAATCTTCAGTTGGCAGTTGGCAAGTCGAGCAGCGTAGTTTTTTATAAAAACTTTTCAGGGTTATTCATCATATAGCCTAAAAGTCTTCCAACCTCATTATTTAATGCCAATAATTTATTGTATTTCTCTTCATTTAAGTACAGGCAATCGTTTGAAAAATCTAACCAAACTTCTGTTTCAGCATTTTCCATATCTGCATCAGAAAGTTTACTTACAAAATGTGCTGGGTATCTTCTTTTTCTATACGATTCTGCAATACATGCACATACCGAACGTGAACTTCTTCTAACTTGGTCAGTTAGGCTATACCTTTCTTCTGAAGGAAATTTTTTAGACAATTCAAATATTTCATCAGCTACTTGCTTGGCTTTTTTATACACTATTAAATCTTTAAAGCTACCCATAACTGTAGGTTTTAAATGTTGACTTAATTATACTATTGCTTATAACTGCCAACTACTTATTGATGACTATTGACTGATTATTAACTCCACTCTGCCTCTTCTTTTTTTCTACGCTTGTCTACCTTAGCGGCAAGCAGCACACTTATTTCGTACAAAAGTAATAAGGGTATGGCTACAATGGTTTGACTTGTCCAATCTGGTGAAGGTGTTATAACGGCTGCTACAATTAAAATAACTACAAATGCATATTTGCGATAAGTTTTTAAAAAGCTGCCATTTATTAAACCGATTTTTGCTAGTACATAAGCCAGTATTGGCAACTCGAATGATAACCCACAGCCTAAAATAATATTATTGAGGGTGTCAATATAATCATCTAGCGTTGGTAAATATTTGTACGCACCAACAGTACCTAAAGTAAAGTTGGCCAAAAAATTAAATGTAAAAGGGGCCAATAAAAAATAACCAAAAGCAGCACCCGTAAAAAAGCATAACGATACCCATAAAATACTTCCACGGGCATACTTCACTTCTTTTGGCGATAGAGCAGGCTTAATAAACTTCCACAACTCCCAAAACAAATAGGGGAAGGCAACTATCAGCCCACCAATCATAGCAATATTGATGGCACTCATAAAAGGACCACTAACTGTATTGCCCTGCAAGGGAATGGTTACGGGTGGCATACACAAACTTTCTCCTAAGTTTAGTTTATGGCTAAGCTTGCAAAGGGCGGTGTAAGTAATAAAATTGGGGTTGGCGGGTGCGTAAATTACTTTATCAAACACCCAATCTATAAATACAAAAATGGCTATGGCAAAACCTAGCCATACAGCTACAGCACGTACAATATGCCAACGCAATGCTTCTAAATGATCAACAAAAGACATTTCTGCTTTTCCTGTGCCGCTGCCCAATCTTCCAAAAATTCCTGCCATAGTGTTTTGTTGACTATTTTAAGTAGGTAAAGTTAAAGTGATGCAATGGGGTAGCAAAAGAAAGATTGCATTACTGCCATGTGGGGTTCAAATTTTATACATTAAAAAATGTTTTGTTAGCCAGCTTTTGTTTTTCATTGCATCTACAGAGGCGACGCTCCATTCAAATGCTTTTTTTCATAGCAACTTAGCATCCTGTTGTGCCTTTTATATTCTTTAGTAACAAACACATTACCGTAGGTTTGTCCCAACAATTAATAGACATATCACCATGAAAAAAATATTTGCTTTTTGTTTACTTCCATTGTTTGGCTTGGCACAAAACCATGCAGATATTATAATTAGAAATGGAAAAATAATAGATGGTACTGGCAACAACTGGTTTTATGGAGACGTAGCAGTAAAAGATGGAAAAATTATTGCCATAGGCAAAAACTTAAATCTAAAAGCTACCAAGGAAATAAATGCTACAGGGCTAATAGTTGCCCCAGGTTTTATAGATGTGCATACACATTTAGAAGGCGATGAAAAGAAAAATCCATTGGCTACCAATTTTATTTACGATGGTGTTACTACCTGTATTACTGGCAACTGTGGCAGCAGCGAAATAGATATAAAAAAATATTTTTCGTTTATAGATAGTTTGCATTTGAGTATTAATGTAGCCACATTGGTAGGGCATAACGATATACGTAAAGCTATAATGGGCAGGGCTATGAGAGACCCAACAGAAGATGAAATGAAAAAGATGGAAGCCTTAACCGAGCAAGCCATGAAAGATGGTGCTGTTGGTTTTAGCACAGGCTTAATTTACATACCTGGCACGTATAGCAAAACCGATGAAATTATTCGTTTGGCAAAAGTAGCAGCCAAATACAATGGTATATATGCCAGCCACATGCGTAGCGAAGGTGATAGTGTAACCCAAGCCATAGATGAAGCTTTGCAAGTAGGCAAAGCAGCCAGTATGCCTGTAGAAATTTCTCACTTTAAAGTTGGTGGACAACAAAACTGGGGGCGTAGCAAACAAACCCTAGCCTTGATAGTAAAAGCAAGAGAAGAAGGTTTGGAAGTAACGATAGACCAATATCCATACACAGCAAGCAGTACATCGCTAAGTACTTTATTGCCCGATTGGGTGCTAGCAGATGGGCAAGACAGTATTAAAGCTAGGCTTGCCCAACCTGCCATAAGAAAGCAAGTAAAAAACGAAATACTACAAAGTTTAAAGAAAAGAAAACTAAAACATTTTAGCTATGCCGTACCTGCTTACTACGATTTTGATACGACACTCAACGGAAAAAGTATTGAGCAAATTAATGTACTAAAAGGCAAAAAACACAAAGCCAAATACGAAGCCGAAACTATATTAGAAATGATGGAGCATGGTGGGGCAAGTGCTGTTTTTCATGGTATGAGTGAGGATGATGTGAAGTACATTATGAAGTATCCGTTTAACATGTTTGCTAGCGATGCCACTATACGAACCTTTAACCTAGGCGTACCACACCCACGTGGTTATGGCACCAATGCAAGGGTATTAGGCAAGTATGTACGAGATGAAAAAATATTAACGCTTGAAGAAGCTATACGCAGAATGACAAGTTTACCTGCACAAAAATTTCAACTACAAAATCGTGGGCTGTTGCAAGTGGGTTATGCTGCAGATATTGTAGTTTTTGATGAAAAAAAAGTAAAAGATTTAAGTACGTTTGAGCAACCACACCAATACAGTACAGGCTTTGTTATTATTTTGGTAAATGGGTTGGTAACTGTAGAGGATGGAAAGCATACAGGATTGAGAGGTGGAATCTCTCTAAAACATTAACTAAATACGGGTTGTTTCCAACTTTCCTTAATCTCTTCTTTCAACTTTTCTACTACATCATTTAAACCTTTGTACCAATCTAAGTGTGGTGTTATTTTGATGCATCCACCTGCATCTATTATGCATTGTGTTTCATCCCATACTTTGCCACAGTTAGGGCATCTTGCACCTGTGCTAAAAGTGTCCCACTCGCAGCCACAGGTACACTGCCAATGAGGTTGCCCATCTGGGTGCCAATTGCATTTGGGGCAGCGTATTTCTATTTTATCCATGTAGTAAGGCTATATATATTAAAATGCTTTGCAGATATTTTTAAGTTGTACTCTTTAATGTTATATTATGTTAATAAGCCTTTCTTTTTTAAATTACAATTTGGAAGTTATAATTTAAAGAATCGTTCATTTCTACGCTGCGGTAAAAGCTTAATAGATATTCATAGCTTAACATGTGCGACGCAACCGCAGCTTAATATTTGTTCATTAGCTTGTCCAAAAAATATTTATTTTCTAAATTCTATCTGAATTACAGAAACTAACTTTCTTTAGCCAACTTTCTTAATACTACCCATTGCTTTAATGTTTCTCTGGCATCTATGGCTGGTAAACCCAGTACAGTTTTGCCATCGGGTATATTATTTATTACACCAGAATTGCCACCAATGGTTACACCATTGCCCACTGTTATATGGTCGGATACTCTGGCACCGCCACCAACAATAACACCATCTCCCAAGGTTACAGATCCTGCCAAGCCACTAGCACCTGCCATAATGCAGCATCGCCCCATTTTACTATTATGCCCAATTTGTATGAGGTTGTCTATTTTACAACCATCCCCAATAATGGTGCTGCTAAACTTGCCTCTATCTATGCAACTATTAGCACCAATTTCTACATCATTGCCAATAACTACGTTGCCAATATGAGGTATTTTCATAAGTCCTTTACCATCTGGGCGTGGTCTAAAACCAAAACCATCGGCACCAATGGTTGCATTGCTATGGATGATACAGTAGCTGCCTATTACACACCTTTCTCTTATGACTGCACCACTCCAAAGGGTAGTAAATGAACCAATTTTTGTGCTATCTAAAACGGTAACGTTGGGGTATAAAACGGTGTTGCTACCAATGCTTACTTCTTTACCAATATAGCAGCCAGCACCAATTTGGCTACCAGCACCAATGCTTGCAGTAGGGTGGATAATAGCAGTAGGGTGGATGTCGATTTCAAAAACTGGGCTTTCTTCTACAAACATTTCTAGCAATTCTGCCATGGCAATATCGGCAGATGCTACTTTAATAAATGCTTTACCATCGCCAGGTTCTAAGTCAATATCTGCATTTATAATGGCTGCACAAGCATTAGAAGTTTGCCAAAATTTGGTGTATTTTTTACTGCCAATAAAAGTTATTTGGGTATCATTAGCCTGTTCTAATTGCTCTGGTCCGGTAATGGCTGTTGTGGTATTACCTACAATTATACCTTTTACTTTTTCGGCAATTTCGTTTATGGTATAGCTTCTCATTAATTGTAAAAAAGAGGATGATAAAATATGATTTTCTGCTACTGTAAAAAATTAATTAATCCAATTGAATTGGTATTCGAGAGGTGTGGCTTTTAAGCCACCACGTTCAGCCAAACGCATAAATCTTGCTGGTAAAGCCATCAAATAATCTCTAGCTTTTTCTGCCTTATCGTTTATGTTGCAAATATTGGCTATGTCCCATTCTTTAATTAAAGATTCTAAAATTTGTGTATAATCCAAGCTGGTATAAATGCCAAGGCGTTGTGCTGCATCGCTAAAGTGTGCAAAGGTTTCGCCAATTTTTTCGCCACTTTGCCTAATAAAACTGGCAGGCATTACAATTTTTTTACGCATCATGTCTTCAAAAGCCAGCATCATTTCGCTGGGGTCTATTTCAAATATTCGGGCAATAAAACTTTTGTAGGCTTTGGCATGTCTGGCTTCGTCGGCAGCTATCACTCCACAAATTTTAGATAGCTGTCCGCTGCCATGCTTTCTAGCTAAAGTAGCAGTACGCCTATGAGAAATATTAGTAGCTAACTCTTGAAAGGAAGTGTACACAAAGTTTCTGTATGGGTCTCTTCCAGCACCAATTTGCACGCCATCAGCTATTAAATGTTGGGTGGTAATTTCCAGTTGCTTCATATTTATCCTACCACTTAGGTATAAAAATTTATTCAATAAATCCCCATGGCGGTTTTCCTCTGCAGTCCACATACGTATCCACTTGCTCCATCCTTCTGGCTCTAATTTATCTACTCCTTGTACATCCATTAACCACGATTCGTAGCTAGGTAAAGCTTCTTCGGTAACCACATTGCCTACTAAAACAGCCAAATAATCATAAGGCAATTCTTTACACTCGGCTTGTAAATCTTTTATTTCTTGGGTAAAAGTTTCTCTACTACTATCTGGCAATAAATCGGCAGGCTGCCAGTTAGTTTCAGGCGTTTTTAAATATTCGCCCACAATGGCATCTACATTTTTAGCCATAAATTGCATTACTTCTATACGTGTATCAGTTACATTCATTGTTGCAATTGTGAAATTTAAATTATAGTTTACTTACATTCTAAAGCGTTTAAAAGTAAACTATTATTTCGTTTTAAGAAATGGTATGCAAGCAAAAGCAATAGATATACCTAAATCATACCACAAAATTTGAAATACAGCCTTCGTTCCTTTTCTTTGCACATGGCAACTGGAAAAATAATAATCGTTACAGCCCCATCGGGTGCAGGCAAAACATCTATTACCCGCTATTTGCTCAGTAAATATCCACTTCTTTCATTTTCTATTTCAGCAGCTACACGCCAACCAAGGGGTCAGGAAAAACATGGTGTAGAATATTATTTTTTAAGTTTAGAAGATTTTCAAAATAAAATTAAAGACAATGATTTTGCCGAGTGGGAAGTGGTGTATGAGGGTAAATACTATGGTACTTTGAAAAGCGAATTGGATAGAATTTGGAATGAAGGCAAAACCCCTATATTAGATATTGATGTAAAAGGTGCTATACATATACAACAGCAATATCCTGGACAAACCCTATCGCTTTTTATACAACCACCCAGTGTAGATGAACTAAAACGTAGATTAGAAACCCGTGGTACAGAAACCCCAGACAGTATAGCTGCAAGGGTAAATAAAGCTGCTTACGAAATTTCCTTTAACCATAGTTTTACACAAGTAATTGTAAACCACGAGTTGAGTAAAGCTTGCTTAGAAGCAGAAGCTGCTGTAAAAAAATTTTTGGGCTGGTAGATTAATTGTTAGATTTATGTTTTGCAATTCTTCATTTTTATTTAATTGCTATGTCATTGTTTAATAACAAAACCGTTTTTATTACTGGGGCTAGTCGAGGTATTGGTAAAGCTATAGCTTTAAAATTGGCTGCCGATGGTGCTAATATAATTATAGCAGCAAAAAGTGCCGAAGAAAACCCAAAACTAGGAGGTACTATTTTTAGTGCTGCCGCAGAAATAGAGGCTGCTGGAGGCAAAGCCATACCTGTACAAACAGATATTAGATACGAGGAGCAAATACAAGCAGCAGTAAAACAAGGGGTAGAAAAATTTGGTGGTATAGACATTGTGATAAACAATGCAAGTGCCATACAACTTACTGGCACTGCACAAACAGAAGCCAAACGTTTTGACCTGATGCACAGCATAAACGTACGTGGTACTTTTTTGGTAGTAAAAACTTGCTTGCCTTATTTACAAAAAGGCAGTAATGCACATATACTTACATTATCGCCACCCATCAACATGAACCCAAAATGGTTAGCTCCGCATGTGGCATACACCATGAGCAAGTTTAACATGAGTATGATGGCTTTGGGCTGGGCAGCAGAATTTAAAAAAGACGGAATAGCTAGCAATGCTTTATGGCCACGAACAACTATTGATACGGCAGCTGTTAGAAATTTATTAGGTGGAGAAGCATTAGCCAATATGAGTAGATCGGTAGATATACTTGCCGATTGTGCCTACTATATATTAAGCAAAGAAAACTTGGCTTACACAGGTAATACTTTTATAGATGAAGATGTGTTGGCTAAAGAAGGCATTACCAATTTGGATAAGTATAGTGTAGTGCCCAACGGGCAATTGTTTCAAGATTTGTTTATATAATGAATAGACCTGAGCAAAGTTGAAGGAAGCAATTAAATAGTATTATTAGAGCTAACTTGAAAAAGAATTTTAAACTAAGAACCGTTTTGGTTGTATTAACGTAACTAATACGACCATCTGAATAAAAAACAATACCCCTGCTACTTGGAAACGCTGAAAAAATATAGCGAGCCTGAATTAGTGATGTTGCTAAAACAACGTCAACAAAATGCGTTTAGTTATCTGTATGATAACTATTGTGGAGCTTTGTTATCTATTATCAATGGCATCGTAACGGATAACGATTTAGCAAACGATGTACTACAAGAAGTATTTGTAAAAATTTGGCGACAAATAGAAAGTTATGATGATACAAAAGGTAGGCTTTTTACTTGGATGCTAAACATAGCCCGAAATGCAAGTATAGATTGGGTAAGGAGTAAGGGTCATCAAAATAGTCAGCACACTAAAGAATTAACTGAAGTAAACTATATCAATGCTGGTTCAACCGAAATGAATAGTGATTATATTGGACTAAGAAAAGTGGTACATAAATTAAAGGAAGAATACAAAGTATTGGTAGAGCTATCCTATTTCCAAGGCTATACACAAGATGAAATTTCGAAGATGTTAGATATACCTTTAGGTACTGTAAAAACGAGATTGAGAAGTGCATTAATACAATTAAGACAAGTGATTAAATAACAAATGGATACTACAGCATACATACAAACCGGAATAATTGAAAGCTATGTGCTTGGCTTTGCCAACGCACAGGAAGCTGCCGAGTTGGAGTTGCTTATTCAGCAATACCCTGAAATAAAACAGGCAGTTGTTGAATTTGAAATTCAGCTAGAGAAAGCTGTTTTTGATAATGCCGTAGCTCCTAAAGCATCTACTAAGGAGCGTTTGTTTACAGAGCTTAGTACCCAATTTGCTGCCCCTACTTCCAAAGTAGTAGCTATGAAAGATGAAACACCTGTGAGGAACATGAAGTTT
>JAYVRD010000112.1:0-8532 GCA_043776595.1 Chitinophagaceae bacterium
AAATTTTGAATAACACTTACATTTGCTTTTGCCATTAGTATAGAATGATGTGTTGTAATGAATTACAAAGTTCTAATACTAATGGCATATTTTTTATCCCTAGCTCTTAACTAAATGACATTGGGCTGCGGGATAGAGCGTAAAGCCCTGAGGTACTACAAAGTAGTGCCGAGGACTTGAAGCGAAAGCCCGAACAAAGGTTGAATATTGAACGATAGCCCACAGCCCCTAAATACCAAAATTTCAACTGTTTTCTTCCCCTACCTTTGACCCAAATTTTACAAAACAAAATATACGCTTTATGAAAGTAACAGTAGTAGGTGCAGGTGCTGTAGGTGCCACTTGTGCCGATAATATTGCCAGAAAAGAATTGGCTACAGAGCTTGTTTTATTAGACATTAAAGAAGGCTTTGCAGAAGGTAAGGCACAGGACATGATGCAAACTGCAACCTTGCTTGGTTTTGACACAAAAATTACTGGCAGCACCAACGACTATAGCAAAACTGCCAACAGCGATGTAGTAGTAATTACATCTGGCTTACCACGCAAACCAGGTATGACACGTGAGGAATTAATTGGTGTAAATGCTGGAATAGTAAGAGGTGTGTGCGAAAATATTTTAAAGTTTAGCCCCAACGCCATCATCATTATTATTAGCAACCCAATGGATACCATGACTTACTTGGCACTTACCAGTACTGGCTTGCCTAAACATAAAATTATTGGTATGGGTGGCATTTTAGATAGTGCAAGATTTAAATATCAATTAAGCACAAAATTGGCTTGCAGCCCGGCAGATTTAAATGCCATAGTTGTAGGTGGGCATGGAGATACTACCATGATACCACTTATTAGCAAAGCCACTTGGAATAGTGTACCAGTAACCGATTTTTTAAATGCAGATGAGCAAGCACAAATTGTAAAAGACACCATGGTAGGTGGTGCTACCTTAACTGCATTATTAGGCACAAGTGCTTGGTATGCACCAGGTGCAGCAGGTGCAGCTTTGGTAGAAGCAATAGTACGTGATGAGAAAAAATTATTTACTTGCTGCGTTGCATTGGACGGTGAGTACGATCAAAAAAATATTTGCTTGGGTGTACCAGTAATCATTGGGAAAAATGGCTGGGAAAAAATTATAGATTGTAAGCTAAATGCCGATGAGCAAACTGCCTTTAATAAAAGTGCAGACGCAGTGCGTAGCATGAACGATGTGTTGAAAACATTGTAGATATAAAATACAATAAGCAAACTTGCTGATGTGCTAATACAGCCCCAATAGAAATAATTTCTATTGGGGTTTTTATTTATCGTCGTCACTGAGGTAAAAAAAATCCACCCAATAATTTTTTATGAAACAAGCTTTTGAATATGAATTGAGCTTCGGTTGCGTCGCACATTTTAAGCTGTGTATTACTATTGGGCAATATACTATCTGCATTAAATCATGGTTAACAACTAAACGTTAGGATTTATTTAAGAATTACTGGTATAATTTTCCACTCTCATAAACTATAAAAAATAAAAAAATATTACAATGAAAAAAATGTTGACACTTGCAGTTGTTGCCACACTATTTACAACAACCCTTATGGCACAAGCCACCAAGAAAGAAGCTAAGCAAAAAGTAGCTACTACTAAAGTAGAGGCAAAAGCAAAAGTTGCCACTACAAAAACCAAGACTAAAACCAAAGCAGCTACTACAAAAGCCAAAGCAAAAACAACTGCCAAAGAAACAAAGGCAAAGTCTAAAACAAAAGCAAAACCAGCCAAAGCCAAGCTAGAGGAAGTAAAAACAGTAATACAAGAGTAAGCAAAACTAAATTTTGTACAAAACCCTTTGACTTTGTTGAAGGGTTTTGTTTTAAAAACTTTTATGAATCATAAAAAGTTAAAAATTATTTATAACATATATAGCTACTGCTCCATACAACATACAGTTTAAAATGTGCCTTTCGGTTATCTTAGGGTAAACCTGTAATCGCCGCCCAATGTTTATACCTAAGTTGACTACATAAATCTGCTTTTTAAAAGTAGTTAGTTATTAATACTTGAAAATCCAACACTTACCCTTTACAATTAGTGTTACTATTAGTAGCAAACCCTTATTTTTGATATTCTTTATTATGATAGCATTTGTAAGAGGTACGTTTGTTCAAAAAATGCCTGCCCGTGTAGTGGTAGATGTAAATGGTGTAGGCTATGATTTGCAAATTAGCTTTAACACTTTTGCAGCTATTAGTAATAAAGAAACGGGTTTGCTACACACGTATTTGCACATTACAGAAAATGCTCAAACGCTATTTGGTTTTGCCGAATTGATGGAGAAGGAATTATTTTTGCAACTCATTAGTGTTTCGGGCGTTGGTGCAGCTACTGCACGTATGATGCTGTCTGGAATGAAACCTGATGAAATAATCAAGGCAATTGTGCAGGGCAACACTAAGCAATTAGAAGGTATCAAAGGAATAGGTAAGAAAAGTGCAGAAAGGTTGATTTTGGAATTGAAAGATAAGTTAGGTAAGCAGGCAACCGATTTGCAGTTATCTTCATCTGTACAAAATACAATAGATATGGATGCAGTGAATGCTTTGATTGGTTTAGGTATTGCAAAACCTGCGGCTGAACAAGCTGTAAAAAAAGCAATTGCATCTACTAGCGAGACCTTACAACTGGAATTTTTAATAAAACATGCACTGAAAAACCTTTGAGAAAACTAAATTAACTATTGAAAGATTTTTACTTAAACAAGGTTTTTAATTTTGATTCGCAAATTCAACATTCGCATAGTGTATGTGTTGCTGGTAGCAGCACTGTTTACCTCTATCTACTCTTTTGCACAGCCAAAAAAGGATAGTACTATTTTACGTTTTCCTATAAAAGATAGGCGTGGAGACCCCTTCACATATCGTAGCAATAACCCTTTTGATATTAGAGATACAACAATAGTAAAACGCACTATTGAGTACGACCCCATTACCAAACAATATGTTATTATAGAAAAAATTAGGGGCAAAATATACCGTACCCCAACTACCATGAACTACGAAGATTTTTGGAAGCTGGAAGCCAAACGTAGTGAGCAGGAATATTTTAGAAAACGTGCAGCAGCACTAAGTACACTTAACCGAAAAGTGGCACGCCCTAAGTTTAAAATTTTTAATAAGTTATTCGATAGAATGTTTGGGATAGACTCTGGTGGGCTTAAAGTAAGCATTAAACCACAAGGTAGTGTAGACCTTACCTTAGGCTATCAAGGACAAAACATTAAAAACCCTACCCTACCTGAGCGTGCAAGAAAAAATGGTGGTTTTGATTTTGATATGAATGCCAATATCAGTGTTATTGGAAATATTGGCGAGAAATTAAAACTACCCATTAGCTATAATACCCTTGCCAATTTTGACTTTGAAAATCAGCTTAAGCTAGACTACAAAGGCATGGACGATGAAATTATTAAAAGTATAGAAGCTGGTAACATTAGCTGGCAAAGCAAGGGTACACTAATACCAAGTACTCAAAGTTTGTTTGGATTAAAAACACAATTACAGTTTGGCAAATTATTTATTACTGCAGCCATAGCCAACCAGCGTGCCCAAAGGCAAAGTGTAGCTTTGCAAGGTGGTAGTGCTACTACACAATTTACCAAAAAGCTAGATGAATACGATGAGAATCGCCACTTTTTGTTAGGGCAATATTTTAAAAAGAATTACAACACCGTAATGAAAAACTTACCTGTTGTAAATAGCCAAGTACAAATACAACGAATAGAAATTTGGGTAACCAACCGTACAGGTACTGCACAGGATACCAGAGATATTGTAGGACTAACTGATTTGGGTGAAGTAAATCCTCAAAATCCTATTAACACTAGCAATGGTGGTACTTTACCAGCCAATGGATCTAATAATTTATACAGTTTTCTTACATCAAGTTCTAATAATCGCAACCCTGCACTTATTACCTCTGTGTTACAAAGCAAAGGTTTACAAGGTGTTGAAGATTACGAAAAAACTTTTGCTCGTAAGCTTACCACCAACGAATATTTTATAAATCGCCAGGCCGGTTTTATTTCTTTAAATATTCAGCTACAGCCCGATGAAGTATTGGGTGTTGCTTACCAATATACTTACAATGGCAAGGTATATCAGGTGGGTGAGTTTGCACAAGATGTAGCTGTAGATAGTACGAGTGGTGTACAAAAAGTATTGTTCTTAAAATTATTAAAAGCTACATCTCAGCGTCCACCAACACCAGCACGACCCAACCTTGCCTTATGGGGTTTGATGATGAAGAATGTATATAGCTTAGATGTAGCCAACTTACAAGCTACCGATTTTAGGTTAGATGTTTTGTACAATGCACCAAGTAGTGGTAGCACTAGGTATTTACCAGAAAGTAGCACAGCTACCAATGGTAGAGCTTTGCTATCTATTTTAAATTTAGATAGATTAAATAACAGATTAGACCCACAGCCCGATGGTGTTTTTGATTACATAGATAGCTTCACCGTTTTACCTCAGTATGGCAAAATTATCTTTCCCGTGTTAGAACCTTTTGGTAAAGATTTAGATGCTCTAGCTTATACAGGTGTAGCACCAGCCATAAGAGATAAATATGTTTTCTTTCAATTGTACGATAGTATAAAAGCCATTGCTCAAACCTATGCCAACCTAGATAGGTTTATGGCTCAAGGCCAAGTAAAAGGCAGTGGTGGAAGTGAAATCTATTTGGGTGCTTTCAATGTACCCCAAGGTAGTGTAAGCGTTACTGCTGGTGGACAAGTTTTAAAAGAAGGTGCAGATTTTACGGTAGATTATAATTTGGGTTCTGTAAAAATTTTAAACCAAGCCATCTTAAGTAGTGGCTTGCCTGTAAATGTGCAGTTTGAAAATAATGCAGGCTTTGGCATACAGCAACGTAGCTTTATGGGTTTGCGTTTCGATTATTTAGCCAGTAAAAAACTAACCGTTGGTGCTTCTATTGTTAAGCTAAAAGAAAGACCATTTTTTACTAAAATGAATTATGGCGAAGACCCCATTAGCAACACCATGTATGGTATAGATTTTAGTTATCGTTCTCCCCTACCTGGGCTTACAAGGTTATTAGATAAACTTCCTTTTTATAGCACCAAGGTTATGAGTAATATAACTGCCTACGGCGAAGCTGCTATTTTAAAACCGGGTCATCCTGCACAAATTGGTAAAGGCGATGAAGGCTTAATTTTTATTGATGATTTCGAAGGCACACGCAGCAGCTTAGATATGCGTTTCCCTTTTGTATCTTGGGCATTAGCATCTACACCAAAAAAGCCCTCTGAATTTCCTGAAGCAGATAGTACCAATTCATTAAAGTATAATTTCAACCGTGCAAAATTGGCTTGGTATCAAATAGAGCCCATACTGCAAGATAAAACCAGCAGCACCAACCCATTAAAAGGTAATGTAGCAGAGCTGAGCGACCCAAGGGTAAGGCAAATTCAAACCAAAGAATTGTACCCACAACAAACTGTGCAATTAACCAACGCACTTACTCAAACTTTCGATTTAGCGTATTACCCAACAGATCCTGGCCCTTACAACTATGTAACCAGCCCCACCGAAATAAATGCCAATGGTAAACTACTAAACCCAAATAAACGTTGGGGTGGTATTATGCGTAGCATAGACCAAACCGATTTTGAAACAGGCAACATAGAGTATATGGAAATTTTGGTACAAGACCCGTACTTAAAAAACACTACGCCTAGTGCCGGTAAACTAAGAATTAATTTAGGCAACGTAAGCGAAGATGTTTTAAAAGATGGTAGACGTTTCTATGAAAATGGATTAGCTACACCCCAAGTACCAGCAGCGGTAGATAAAACGGGTATTTGGGGTACCACACCATTAAACCCTATACAACTTACCCAAGCATTTAGTAACGATGTAAATGATAGACCTTATCAAGACGTGGGTTTTGATGGATTGGTAGATAGTGCAGAAGTAAGCAAACGCCAAGCTGATTATCTAACCCCATTAGCTACCAACTTTGGTATAGCATCTCCATTGTATAAAAAAGCTATCAACGATCCATCAAACGATAACTACGTATGGTATAGAGATGGTGGATATGATGCAGCAGGCACTGGCATATTGGGTAGGTACAAAAGTTTTAATAACCCACAAGGCAATAGCCCAGTGGCAAGTACAAGTTCACAGTTTTCATCAGCAGCTACCAACTATCCTGATAACGAAGATTTGAACAGAGACAATACACTAAATGAAAATGAAGAATATTACGAGTATCAATTAGATATTAAACCCAATATGGCTATTGGTAGTACAAAATATTTATCACAAATAACTAAAGTAAATGCTACGTATGCTGATGGTACTGCACATACAGAAAACTGGTATCTATTTCGTGTACCTATAAAAGAGTATGTAAGCAGGGTGGGTAATATCCCAGATTTTAAATCTATCCGTTTTATGCGGATGTACATGACGGGTTTTACAGATTCGGTAGTAATGCGTTTTGCTAAATTAGATTTGGTACGCAACCAATGGAGAAGTTTTACGTACAAATTAGATAGCACAGGTTCGTACACACCATGGGCCACGGGCAATACTACTTTTAATGTAACAGCTGTAAACCTTGAAGAAAACAGTAGCCGTTCGCCGGTAAACTATGTTATACCACCTGGAGTAGAACGTGTGGCTACACTTAGCAATAATGGGGTAAACTTATTGCAGAACGAACAAGCGATGAGTTTGCAATTGAAAAATTTGGTGAAGGGAGATGCAAGGGCTGTATTCAAAACTTTAAATTTAGATTTAAGACAGTATGGACAGTTGTCCATGTATTTACATGCAGAAAGTGTAGTAGGCTTACCGAAAATTGTAGATGGTGAAATGACTGCTGTAATGAGAATTGGGCAAGATTTTTTGAGCAACTATTACGAAATAAGAGTACCATTAAAAGTAACGCCACCAAGTACTACATATCCTAAAGGTTCAGAAATAGTTTGGTACCCCGATAACAATTTAGATTTTGCTTTACAAGATTTAGTAGCATTAAAAAATAGAAGAAACGCCACAGGCAATGTAAGCACTTACTACAGCGAAACCATTGGTAATAAAAGCTTTGCCATATTTGGTAACCCCAATTTGGGCGAGGTAAAAAGTATGTTAATTGGCGTACAAAATACAATGGCAGATGCAGGCAGTGTAGGCAGTGCAGAAGTTTGGGTAAACGAATTGCGTTTATCTAAACTAGATGAGAAAGGTGGTTGGGCTGCATTAGGAAGAGTAGATGTACAGTTGGCAGATTTAGGAACGCTAAGCGTAAGTGCCAATACCTATACAGCAGGCTTTGGAACTATAGAACAAAAAGTAAACGAACGTGCTAGAGATAATATGGTGCAATACGATGCTGCATTAACCATAGATGCTGGTAAGTTACTACCAAAAAAATCTAGGCTTTCTATGCCAATTTATGCAAGTATTAGTAAAACAAATAAACGCCCCGAGTACGACCCTTATGATAAAGATGTAACCTATAAAGACAAGCTTAACAGCGTTGCCTCTAAAGCACAAAAAGATTCTATTAAAAACATTGCTTTAGATCAAATGACTATTAAAACATTCAACCTTACCAATGTGCGAATAGCCCCTAAAGGCAAACCTAAAATATGGAGCATTAGTAATGTAGACGTAAGTTATAATTTCTTAAAAACAGAAATTAGTAATCCACTGGTTACCAAAAATGATATAACCAAACATCATGGTGCATTAGGCTATACTTACAATTCAGCTTCTAAGTATTGGGAACCCTTTAAAAAGATGCGAAACAAAAATCCCTGGTTTGGTTTAGTAAGAGATTTTAATTTAAACTACAACCCATCGCTACTAAGTTTTAGAGCTGATGTGAATAGACAGTTTGGTGTATATGTGCCACGAATAGTAAGTGCTGATAAAAAAGTACAACGTGTAGATACTACTTACGATAAGTATTTTACATTTGATAGAATTTACAACTTGCGTTGGGATTTATCACGTTCCTTAAACATAGATTTTTCTGCTACCAACAATGCAAGGGTTGATGAACCATTTGGTGCATTAAACACCAAAGAGAAAAAAGATACCGTAAGTAGAAATTTTTGGGATGGTGGAAGAAATACTTTGTATACCCAAAAGGCTACTGCATCTTATACTTTCCCTTTAGCAAAACTGCCATTGACAGATTGGATAACGGCACGCTATAGTTACAACACTACTTACAATTGGGTAGGTGCTAGCCGATTGGCAACCTACTTGGGTAATATTATTGAAAACGGGCAAGACAACACTTTAAATGGTGAGTTTGATTTTACAAGGTTGTATCAAAAATCGAGATTTTTACGTGCAGTAGATGACCCTAATGCTGGGCAACTCATGCAGCAGAAAAAAGAACAGAAAAAGCAGGATGAAAAAAATAAAAAAGCAGGTACAGCAGTTGTAAATCCATCTACTGTAAAAAATAATAACAACGAACCTACTATACCCAAACGTA
>JAYVRD010000113.1:0-8532 GCA_043776595.1 Chitinophagaceae bacterium
CTCTTGCTTTTTTTAAGGCATTTGCTTGTTTGCTTGCTTCTTCTATCATGGTTTCCATCAAAGCGTAAGTGCTATACACCCTATCGGCAAAGGGTTTTAGCATATGTGTTTCTGGCACAAAAGCAATGGTTGCAAATAGGGCAGCATAACCACTACTATAACGTGGTGGGTCGTAAAAGGCTTCCCACCCTTTATCGGGGTTTGCCGTTTCAAAGTTTACATAGGGACACATTTTCCAATTTTTATTTTCCATGCCTTTGTATAAACTTGGCTCAAAGGTTTCATGCACATACTTGCCTACTTCGCCGCCCAACTTGCTTTGTTGTGTGGTTAGCAATGTCATGGTGTGTTGGTAGTCTGCACCATCGCTTACATGGTTGTCTATAAAAATATCTGGGTTTAAAAAATGAAAAATTTGGGCAAAGGCTTTGGCTTCTTTGCTATCATTTTTTATAAAGTCTCTGTTGAGGTCTAAGTTTTGAGCATTGCCTCTAAAGCCGTATTGTTCTGGACCATCTTGATTTACTCTCGAAAAACTATTTCTGTTAAGGCAGCCTCCAATATTGTATACTGGTATTATACCCAACACCATGTTTTTTGGGGCTTTTATTTTCCCCATAGCTAAATCTCTTAAGAGCATCATGCTGGCATCAATACCATCAGGCTCTCCAGGATGAATGCCATTATTAATCATAATAACCACTTTACCTTGCTTATGCCACTGTGTGGGGCTAAATGTTTTATCTGCACTAAACAAGGCAACATGTAATGGGTAGCCAGCATCTGAAGAACCAAAGGTTTGTAACGATACAGTTGTAAATGATTTATCTAATTGTTTGTAATAGTCTATGCAATTAAAGTAGGTTGCTGATTGCTTACCATTACTTTTTTCGAAAATTGTTTGCCACTGTTGTGCATTTGCTGTAAAAGTTACAAATAGCAGACAAACTATAGAGATTATTTTCATTAATTTCGATTTTTAAAATTTATCAAAGTAATGGAAAACACACCAAGAATATTGTTGGCAGAGGATGAACCTAAATTAGGGCAGGTAATCCAAGAAGAATTAAACCGTCAAGGCTATCAAACAGATGTAGCTTTTGACGGGTTAATTGCTGAAAAAATGTTTAAGCAACATAGCTACTCCATTATTTTATTAGATATTAATTTGCCCTATAAAAATGGAATGGCACTGTGTAAGGAGTTTAGAGAAACGAATAAAACAGTACCTATCATTATGCTTACAGCTTTAGGCGAAATTCAAGATAAAGTAGATGCTTTTAAATTAGGGGCAGATGATTACATTGTAAAACCATTTCATTTTGATGAATTATTTGCCCGTATAAAAGTATTTTTAAAAAGAGGGGAGAATGTAAACGAGCTACCAGAAAAAATAATGCTTGCCGATTTAGAAATTAACCTTAACCAAAAATCAGTTTCTCGAGCTGGTATTAATATTAATCTTACTGCTAAAGAATTTGCTTTACTTGTTTTATTGGCAAGAGCGAATGGTAACGTAATTTCAAAACAAGAAATTTTAGAAAAGGTTTGGGGGCTAAGTTTTGACACTGGCACTAATACCATAGAAGTGTACATTAGCTTTATAAGAAATAAAATTGACAAACCTTTTAATAATAAATTGGTGCATACAAAAGCAGGGTTTGGATATTATCTTAAAGACACTAGTGCTTCATGAACCTTAAGTTTAGATTCGCCTTATTATTTACAACATTTGTGGCAGTGTTGCTTGCTTTGTCTATGACGCTTGTTTATGTGTTGTACTACAACTATAGAATTGAAGATTATTATAGACGTGTACAACGTGAGGCATCCAATGTGTATAGTGAGTTTACAAGTACTAATGCTTCTGAAAAAAAAATTCTTCGGCTGATGGAGAATAGACAAACTAATGTTTTGTATGAAGCTGAGATTGTTATTACCGATTCTAATTACAATATTATTTATAATGAACCTGATTCTTTAAAGATCAACATTGACACTTCATTGTTTGCAGAATGTAGAGGCACTTTGCAGCATCGCTTTCAAATTGGTGTTAGAGAATGTGTGGGCATGTACAAACCAGATACGAAATATTATGTATTTGCTTCAGCTTTTGATAAATATGGTATTCGCAAGCTTAAGAATCTTAAAATAATTTTATTTAGTGTATTTATAGGTGGGCTATTACTTACGGGATTAATGTCATTTTTCTTTGTACAGCAACTAATGAAACCTTTAGCTAGGCTTACAGCACAAATGAGAAAGACAACTGAACAAAACATGACTGAAAGAGTTTTTGAAGGCAAGGGTAATGATGAAGTAGCACAAATTGCTCACAGTTTTAATGCCATGCTTCAGCGATTAGAAAAAGCATTTGAGTTGCAAAAAAGCTTTGTACATCATGCATCACATGAGTTGCGTACGCCTTTAGCAAGTATGCTTTCTCAAACAGAATCTGCCTTAAATAAAGCACTTACTACCGATGAGTATAGAGCTATTTTACTTTCTCTTAAAGAAGATCAGCAAGAGGTAATAGAACTTACCAACTCTTTATTACTTCTTTCTCAATATGAAAAAATTTCATTTTCCTCTGATTGGCAATTGATAAGAGTTGATGAAATTTTATACGATACTATTGATGCTGCAAAAAAAATGTTTCCCGATGCAAGCATATCACTTGAATTTTTAACTATACCCGAAGAAGAGTTTTTAATAAAACGTTGTAGCGAACCTTTAATACGTTCTGCTTTTAGAAACCTGATTAAAAATGCCTACAACTATTCTGAGGGTGGCGTTGTAAATATTTCAATTGAGGCAAGCAGAAAAAATATCATCATTAACTTCCTCAACACGGGGAAACAACTTTCAATGAACGAGCAAGAGCGATTATTTATTCCTTTTTTTAGGGGTTCTAACGCTTCTAGCAGGCGTGGCTATGGTGTAGGACTATCTATAGTACAGCGTATAGCAGAGGTACACAAAGGTAGTATTGGCTATGAAGCCATGCCAAATGGAATTAATAAATTCACTTTCACTTTATAGCACACTTAATAATTAGTAATGGGAAGTCTCTATTTAATTCCATGGTTGCTATAAAAATTAAATAGATATTCATAGCTAAACATGTACCCTTCGGCACTGCTCAGGATAAACTTGCAACCGCTGCCCTATTATACTACAACTGCTTGCTCAATAAAAAACACGCTCAAAAATTTGAACGTGTTTGATAAATACTTAGAATTTATTTTGGTTTTCCAGCTTTAGCGGTGGTTGGGATGCTGCTGTAAATATTGCAGTTCTTCTTGCTCATGCTCTTTATCGTAAGCTCTAATAATTGCTTTTACTAATTTATGACGCACCACATCTTCTTCATCTAACTGAATATGTGCAATGCCATCTATGTTTTGTAAAATACGACGAGCCTTATCCAAACCACTACGTTGATTGCGTGGCAAATCTATTTGTGTAGGATCGCCTGTAATAATGGCTTTGGCACTAGCACCAATACGTGTTAAAAACATTTTTAGTTGTAAGTCGTTGGTGTTTTGAGCTTCGTCTAAAATAATAAAAGCATTATCTAATGTACGTCCACGCATATAAGCCAATGGTGCAATTTCTATGGTACGTGTACTCATATAATAACCCAACTTATCGGCAGGTATCATATCATCCAATGCATCGTACAAAGGGCGTAAGTAAGGGTCAATCTTTTCTTTTAAATCTCCTGGCAAAAAACCTAGACTTTCGCCAGCTTCTACCGCAGGGCGTGTTAAAATAATTTTTTTAACCATCTTATTTTTTAAGGCACGCACAGCCAAAGCCACTGCTGTATAGGTTTTACCAGTACCAGCTGGTCCAATGGCAAATAAAATATCATTGGTATCGGCAGCAGTAACCATTTTTTTCTGGTTGGCAGTTCTGGCTCTTACTGTTTTTCCGTTGGGTCCAAAAACCAAGATGTCGTTAGGATTTTTATCTATAAAATTGTCCACTGTTTCGGCATCATCTCCACCAAGAATTTGTTCGAAGTAGCCGTTGCTTAAATGACCATTACGTTCTAAATACTGAAGAATTAAATCAATCTTTTCTTTGGCGGTATCAATTTGTTCGGGTGCACCACTTAGTTTTAGCTGTGTGCCACGAGATAAAATTTTAAGTAATGGAAATTTCTTTTTAAGCAAATCGAGTTTACCATTGTTGGCACCAAAAAATTCAATAGGATTGATGGAGTCGAGGCTAATAATAGTTTCTGTCAAGGTGTTTCTGAGTTTAAGCTAAGTGATAAAATTTTGTTTGCTAAACTTACAAATCAAATTTAATTTTAAAACCACATTACAACCTAATTGCCTTATGCACAACGTGTGGATAGAAAAAACTGCAGCCAATAATGGGGAACTTTTACAACAAAATATCTTATTTGAGGGTAGTTTTTTGTTAACCAGCTTTACTAGTAGTATGAAGCAGTGGTTGCGTCGCACATTTCAACAGTTGAACGTGAATGGAGCTTTTATCTTAGCAAACTCAAAACAAGTTTTATGGAGTAGCCTGAGTTGGTTGTAAGTAAAAATTTGATTGTATTTTAAACATACGCTTCCATAAAAGTTAAATAGCAATTCTTTAGCTTCACATGTGCGACGCAACCGCTGCTTAATAGCATTCCCAAAGTTTGCTACCAAAAAATTTTACTTATTTTCTAAAAAATTTTCAGCTATTACCAAATCCACTGGTCTAGTAATTTTAATGTTGTCGTATTCGCCCTCACACAAAAAAACAGGGTTACCAAAAGCTTCTACCACTGTAGCTTCATCGGTAAAAGCTTCAATAAAAGTTTGCTGAAAAGCTGGCAACAATATACTGCTGTTAAAAGTTTGAGGCGTTTGTATAAGGCGTACATTATTTCTATTGGCTACAAAATTTTTAGTACTATCTACCATTCGTATGCTGTCTGTAGCAGCCACAGCAGGTATGGCACTTCCATTTTGCAAAGCTTGGTTATAGCAACGTACAATCAATTCTTTACTTACCAAACAGCGTACACCATCATGCACAAAAACAATGGCTTCGCCTTCTACTCGCTTCAATCCATTTTGTACAGAGTGAAATCTTGTAGCCCCACCTTTTACAATTTCTACACAATCATTTTTTTCTATAGTGGTCAGCATTTCCACTCCTCGTTCAATATGTTCTTCAGGCAACACCAATACTACTTTAATATCATCAAAAGCAGTAACAAAAGCAGTAACCGTATGCCAAAGTACAGGCTTACCTTTTAGCAATAAAAATTGTTTGGGTATAAAAGCACCCATTCTTAATCCGCTTCCACCAGCAACTATTACAGCAATTTTTTTCATTATGATCCCATTTTATTATTAGCAGCAAAGTACCCAAAATCTACTATTATATTTGAAGGCAATTTAGTATAAATGGAGAGGTTAAACCAAAACCTTATACAGTTTCAAAATAAAATTTATGAAGAAGTTAATAATACTCATAGCATCTATTTGCTGTATAGCCTGTAACCAACAACTTACAGAAGAACAAAAAGCAACAGCAGCTAAGCATGCAACAGATAGTTTGCTAAAAGCTGCCAAGCAACAAGATATTAATATTAGCCAACTACATTTTGCTAGTAAAACAGATACCACTTGTGGTATGCCACTAACAGCAGGTGTAGAAGATACTGTAACTATAAAAGGAAAACTGTATGGCTTTTGTGCTAAGGAATGTAAAGAGAGCTTTTTAAAAACGCAGGCTACTAAAAAATAATTTTATATTCCCTTCACCATTTGCCATATAATTTTGGCTGCTGTTTTAGAAGCATTACCACTAGCCGATAAAATATTTTTGAGTGCAGTATAATCTTGTTGCAGTTGTTGCTGGCGTTGAGGGTTTTGTAATAGTTCTTTTAATTCTGTTTTCAAGTTATCGGTGGTCAATTCATTTTGTATTAATTCTTTCACCACCAGTTTATCTAAAATTAAATTTACTAGCGAAATATATTTGATGGTAATCACTCGTTTAGCTATTTGGTAGCTTATGTTGCTGCCTTTGTAGCACACTACTTCGGGTACGCCCAATAATGCCGTTTCTAAAGTAGCCGTTCCACTAGTTACCAATGCTGCTTTGCTTTGCATCAGCAATTTATAAGTATCGTTTCTTACACTACTTACATTGCCACCAGCAACAGTTGCAGTATTTAAAAACATATCGTAAAAGCTATCTTCTAAACCCGGTGCTTTGGCTACTACAAATTTATAATTAGGAAACAAAGGAGCAACGCTAAGCATTATTGGCAGCTTTATATTTATTTCTTGTTGTCGACTACCGGGTAGCAATGCAATGATGTTATCTTGAGTGAGATTTTCACTTATCACATTTGAAATTTCAATTTTTCTGTCTTCAATTTCTTGCACCAACGGATGCCCCACATATTCTACTTCCCAGTTCCATTTGTTTTTATAGTAGTCTTTTTCAAAAGGAAGTATAACAAGCATTTTATCAATATACTGTTTCATTTTCTTCACCCTATTTTCCTTCCAAGCCCATACTTGTGGGCTAATATAATACACCACTTTTATACCTTGTTGCTTTGCCCATGCTGCAATTCGTAAATTAAAACCAGGGTAATCTATCAACACCAAAACATCTGGTTTAAAAGCCAGTATATCTTGCTTACAAAATTTTATGTTTTTAAAAATGGTAGGTAAGTTTTTAACTACTTCTGCAAAGCCCATAAACGCAAGCTCCTTATAATGCTTTATTAAGTTAGCCCCGGCAACTTGCATTAAATCTCCACCCCAGCAATGAATGTTGGCTGCTGCGTCTAATTGATGTAGCTCTTTTATTAAATTGCTACCATGCAAATCTCCACTGGCTTCGCCTGCTATAATGTAATACTTCATTGTTATTATTCCATGGACGATAGACCATAGAGGGTGCAAAATACGATAAGTAGTTTGCACTCTTTGCAGTATAATTTACACTATTTTTTTCTTTAGTTACCAACTGTAGTATTTCATAGCATCTTCGTTGCGTCGCACACTTGTACTACTGGAACAATGAGGAACAATCGTGAGAAGTGAGTTGTTAAACGTAAGTGAGCTAACTCACCACTCTCATTTTACGAACTAGCTACATAGAAATTTATAGCCTAAAATGTGCGACGCAACCGAAGCTAAATTCTTATTCAAAAGTTCATTTCCAAAAAAGTTTACTAAAACTAAAAAAATAGTTGTTCAACTAAAATATTAGTTTATATATTTGTACAACTATAAACTTAGTTGTACATGAGTAAGCCACTTACAAAAGCAGAAGAACAGGTAATGCAAACCGTTTGGAAATTAAAACATGCCTACCTTAAAGACATTGTAGACGCAATGCCAGAGCCAAAACCACATAGCAACACAGTTGCTACTATTCTTAAAATACTAATAGACAAAGGCTTTATACAACACGAGGTACATGGGCGTGTGCATTGCTACAGTGCATTGGTTAGCAAACAAGATTACTCATCTAGCACTATCAAAAATTTGGTAGAAGGATATTTTGAAGGATCGTTTGCCGATGTGGTTTCTTTTATGATTGATAAAAAGAAACTAAAAGTAAAAGACCTTGAACTATTATTAGATCAAATTAAAAATAAAAAATAATTTTTATGCTAAGTACAG
Source organism: Chitinophagaceae bacterium (assembly GCA_043776595.1). Taxonomy (GTDB): domain Bacteria; phylum Bacteroidota; class Bacteroidia; order Chitinophagales; family Chitinophagaceae; genus UBA1930. Next base: position 7,668 of record JAYVRD010000113.1, read on the forward strand.
CTTATTACTTTTTGCAAGTGGTGGTATGCAGTGGCATATTAATGACTTATTATTGGTTTGCATTACGCAACAAACGCTTTCATCAGTACAACCGTTTTTATTTGTTATTTGTACTAATTAGTAGTTGGATAATACCCTTGGTAAAAATAAATATACAGCCAACTGTAACTGCTTCAACGCCTATAAAACTGTTTACAGTAATTGCCGATAACAACACCCATATAGAAGAAATAGTAGCTACCCAAAGCACTCCTTTTAGTTGGGATGCAATAGCAGCTATCGGCTATGCGGTAGTGTGTAGTTTGTTTTTAGTGCTATTAATAGCATCGCTACTAAAAGTATATACACTTTTAAAACAAAATAGTGCTACCAGTATTGGCAATGCTTATTTAATACTTACCAATGCCAAAGGCACACCCTTTAGTTTTTTTAAATTTATCTTTTGGAACGAAGCCATAGCACCCAATAGCACTGCTGGCATGCAAATGCTACAACACGAGCTTACACATGTGCAAGAGAAGCACAGCTTTGACAAACTACTTATGCAGTTGGTAATAATTGTTGGTTGGTTCAATCCGTTTTTTTGGCTGGCAAAAAAGGAAATGAACATGATACATGAATTTATTGCCGATAACAAAGCCATACAAAATGGCGATACCGCTGCATTAGCTACTATGCTACTAACAGCAGCTTACCCACAACAACAATTTGCTTTAAGTAATCCATTTTTCTTTTCACCTATAAAACGCAGGATAGCTATGCTTACCAACAACAAAAACCCACGCCTTAGTTATGTAAGAAGAATTATTGTATTGCCACTATTGGCAACCATTGTTTTATTTTTTGCTTTTAGAAAAAAAGACGA
>JAYVRD010000114.1:0-8506 GCA_043776595.1 Chitinophagaceae bacterium
AGCGGCCCAATAAAAAGGTGAGTATTTTTTCCGCATATCCGATTGTGCCTGGTAAAAAGAATTTTCTATATTCTTTCCGTTCAGCCAGTATAAATAAAATAAAATCTACTATGGTTATAATAAAAATACCCCTAAAAAAGGGGTATTTTTATTATAACGTTGGATGTTTTATTCAAAACTTACTTAGTTTCTTCACCACCTTCTAATTTAGCACGTATATCTGCTAAAGCTCCTAAATCTCCTAAAGTAGATTTTTCAACTTTTGCTTGTACTGCTTTTACTGCCTTTTTGGTAGTTTCGGCTTCGGCTCTTGCTTCTTTTTTCTCAGCTTCTACTTCTTCAGCCTTAGCTATTTCCCAAATACGAGTATGGCTTAACACAATACGTTTTTCGTTTCTGTCAAACTCAATTACTACAAACTGTGCAGTTTCATCGGCGGTTAACTGTTTTCCATCTTCTTTAAAAGTATGACGGTTAGGTACAAAGCCTTCCAAACCATAAGGAAGCTGTACCAATGCACCTTTATCATCTCTACGAGTTACTAAACCTTCGTGAGTAGAACCAATGGCAAAAGTTTCTTCCAAAGAGTTCCAAGGATCTTCTTCTAATTGTTTATGCCCTAATTGTAGTTTGCGGTTTTCTTTATCAATACTTAAAATGATAATATCAATATGTTCACCAACTTTTACATAATCGCTAGGATGATTGAAACGCTTCAACCAGCTTAAATCACTAATGTGAATCATGCCACCAATACCTGGCTCTAATTCTACAAATACACCATAAGGAGTAATATTTTTAACCAATCCTTTATGCTTACTAGCTTCTGGAAATTTGGTTTCGATGGTGCTCCAAGGGTCATTCGTCATTTGCTTAATAGACAAGCTCATCTTACGGCTGTCTTTATCAAGCGTTACTACTTTAGCCTCATGCTCATCATTCAACTTAAAGAATTCTTTAGCGTTGATTGGCGTATTAGCCCAAGTAATTTCACTTACGTGAACCAACCCTTCAACACCAGGTTGAATTTCTAAGAACGCACCGTAATCTTCAATATTAACTACCTTACCTTTTACTACAGTTCCTTCAGCTAAACCTTCAGGCAACACATCCCAAGGGTGAGGTGTTAATTGTTTTAGGCCAAGGCTGATACGTTTTTTGTCGTCGTCGAAATCTAAAACAACCACATTTATTTTTTGGTCCAATTTCACCACTTCTGATGGGTGAGAAATTCTGCCCCAAGAAATATCGGTAATGTATAATAAGCCATCTAAGCCACCTAAATCCATGAAAGCACCAAAGTCTGTAATGTTTTTTACAGTTCCTTCTAATACTTGTCCTTTCTCTAGTTTGCTCATTATTTCCGCACGTTGTGCTTCAATATCGCTTTCTATTAATGCTTTGTGAGATACAACGGCATTCTTGATTGTTTCGTTGATCTTCACTACTTTAAATTCCATTGTTTTACCAACAAACTGGTCGTAGTCAGTTACAGGCTTCACATCAATTTGAGAACCTGGCAAGAAAGTTTCCATACCAAATACATCTACAATTAAGCCACCTTTGGTTTTGCTGGTAACAACACCAGTAACCACTTCACCAGTTTTATGCACTTCCATAATACGCTCCCATGCTCTAAAAATTCTAGCACTTTTACGGCTTAAATGAAGGTTGCCTTGTCTGTCTTCTTTCTCTACTACCATTACTTCTACAACGTCTCCAATCTTTACACCTTGTAAATCACGGAATTCGTTTAAAGAAATTAAACCATCGCTTTTAAAGCCAATGTTAATTACAGCATCAGTTTTAGTTAAACCAACAATGTCGCCATTCAAAATTTCTCCATCAGCAATTTTTACGAAAGTGTTTTCATACACACCATCGTACTTTTCTTTTTCTTCTTTGCTGTAAATGGCTACGTTACGTTTGTCTACACTCCAGTCAAAATCGTCGTGAGCAGTAGCAACCACTTCGTGTACAATAGGTTTTTCAACTGCTATTTCAGCAGCACCTTCTACAACAGTTTCAACTGTTTCAACAGGCACGTTTGTTTCCGCAGCAGCTTCTGTTGCTTCATCAGCACCAGTTGCTTCCTGTGCATCTGCGTTTAATTGTTTAAGAAATAAATTCATGGTTAAACCCTATGTTTTTAATTAGGGGCTGCAAAAATAGGTTTATACTGGTTTAAATAGGCATTTTTTAAGGAGTATTTTTTGGGTAGCCAACTGTAGAATATAGGTTGGGCTTCGGTGGCGTCGCACATTTTTAGCCATGTAGTACTATTAGGCAAAACGCAATTAAAAATTTAAGCCAAACTTTATCATGCATGTTGCTGTTTACTAAAAACATCTACTTACTTTAGACACCTAAAACAAAACAAATATGAAAAAGATTTTTGCCCTAGTCACTGCAGTTATTATGCTTGCCTCTGCAACATTTGCACAAACAGCTAAACAAGCTCCTAAAAAAATGGAAGCTAAAACCAAAGAAGTAAAAAAAGAAGCTCCCAAAAAAGTAGAAGTAAAAAAAACTGCTCCAAAAATTAAAGCAGACGGAACACCTGACAAACGTTTTAAAGAGAACAAAAAACCAGAAAAAAGTGCTGGTCCAGTAAAAAAAGATGGCACACCTGATATGCGGTATAACAAAAACAAGAAAAAAGGATAATACTTTTAAAAAGTCCTGCAACTAAACCTTGCAGGATTTTTTATTTAAACCTATATTATACAAAATGCCAAAGAGCCTTATCTTCATGTAATGCTCTATCAATTTCTTAAATTATGGGTATGGCTTGGTCTTAAAATTTTTTGTAGAAAAATTATTATTGCAAAAACAGCTGCATTAAAAACAAAAGGCCCATTACTGATTGCTTGCAATCATCCCAACTCTTTTTTAGATGCCATTATATTAGATGTGCTTTTTAATAACCCTGTTATATCGCTTGCAAGAGGTGATGCATTTTTAAATCCATTTGTTACAAAGGTTTTAAAAGCCTTATATATGCTACCTGTATATAGAACGAGCGAAGGAAAACACAACGTACCTGCCAACTATCAAACTTTTAATGAGTGTCAAGAAGTTTTTAACCAAAATGGCATCGTATTAATTTTTAGTGAAGGGCGTTGTGTAAACGAATGGCATTTACGCCCATTAATGAAAGGTACAGCAAGACTTACCTTAAGTAGTTGGGATAAGGCAATTCCTTTAAAGGTTTTACCTGTTGGTATCAACTATAGTTCCTTTAAAAGATTTGGCAAAAATGTGTTTTTACATTTTGGAGAATTGATAACAGAAAGAAATATTGATAGACAAGCAACAGAAGGATTACAAATAAAAGAGTTGAATCAACAACTTACACAGCAACTACAACAATTAGTTTATGAGATCAAAGAAACTGATAAAGAAACACAAACCCAACAACTAACCATCATCCAAAACGGCTTTAAAAAATTCATTTTAGGTTTACCCGCTTTGGTAGGACTTTTAGTTCATACCCCATTATTTATAATTGTAAACGCTCAAGCCAAAAACATTGACAAAAAAAATGGGCATTATGATTCTATACTTGCAGGTTTGTTAATTTTTGTATATCCATTCTTTTTATTATTTGTTTCTTTTGCTACCTATTATATTACTAGTTGCAATTTGGCTTGGCTGCTTATTATTATATTACCCTTTTGTGCGTGGAGTTATGTACAAATAAAGCCTAAACAGTTATAGATTCTTAATCGCTTCACAAAATAGATTACTCAACTTTTCATCCGCTTTTCCAGCTACTTCTATAATCTCAGCAATGCTTATAGGTTGTAAATGATCGGGGTCACATTCATCTGTAATCACACTTATTGCTGCACAAGGCAAATCAATGTGGTTGGCTACAATCACTTCTGGAACAGTGCTCATGCCTACCATATCAGCACCTATATTTTTTAGATGTCTATACTCTGCTCTTGTTTCTAAATTTGGTCCTTGTACTGCAACATAAATGCCTTGCTTCAAGCTTAGCCCAAGCTCATTGGCTTTTGCTAATAATAAATGATTAAGCTGCTGATTGTATGGCTGGCTCATATCAACAAACCGATTACCAAAAGCCTCATCGTTCAAACCACGCAAAGGATTCTCAGGCAGTTCATTGATATGATCATCTAACAAAACCAAATCGCCTTTTTTAAAGTTCATATTCATACCACCAGCAGCATTACTAAGCAGTAAAAATTGCACCCCCAAAGCTTTCATCACCCTTACTGGAAAAGTAACTTGCTGCATACTATAACCTTCGTAGTAATGAAATCTTCCTTGCATAGCTACAACAGGTGTATCACCAATAGTACCCAATAGCAAGTTGCCTTTGTGAAATTCAACAGTAGCCGTGGGAAAGTTTGGTATTTGGCTATAAGGGATGCTTAATTCTATATTTATTTTACTGCCTAATGCACCCAAACCTGTGCCTAATATAATGGCTACTCTAGGCTGCAATTTTATTTTATTTTGTATAAAACTGGTAGTTTCTGTGATGGCAGCTAACATATTTTTCATAATTCAGTTATGTAAAAACTTAAAAAATATTTACAACGTATTTTGAAATTGCAAATTAACTTTATTACTTCATGATAATACGATTAAAAATATTTTCCCTTTGTATTTGTTGGTTGTTTTGTAATAAAGCATTTGCCCAGCAGCCCTATTCAACAGGCGATACTGTAAAAGATTGTAGCATATCACTTATGCTTAACAAAACAGAAAAAACATCTCAGCTTAGCCAACTACAAAGTGATATTACCATTATAGATTTTTTTGGTACTTGGTGTAAGCCCTGCATAAAAGCTCTGCCCCACTTAACAAGTTTAAAACAACAGTTTGGCAATAAATTATCCATTGTACTTATTTCAAATGAAGAGCAACAATCACTCATAAATTTTCTAAATAACAATACAACAATAAACTTCCCAATTATAGTAGATGTAGGCGAAGCCATTACACAATTATTTAAACCTCCAGCTTATCCTTATAGTATTGTTATTAATAAAAACAGAAAAATATTATCAATATCTAATGCATCTGCCCTTACAGCAAAGGCTATTGAAGGTTGGTTACAATCTGCTACAGTAAATATGGATACAATAAAAGCACAACCAACAATGACTGAAAACCTAAGTAGCAAAACGGGCAATATTTCAACTATAAAAACTACAAGTAATCCATTGATAAAGTTATCTCAACAATTTATGTATGCTGCAAAAACTGGAGGAAACACTACAACACTAGTACTACAATTAGAAAATTTAGATTACGATAGACTTGTACAACAATTACCTAACGATGATGCCAAGAAAGCTTTTTGGATAAATATTTACAACGGATTTACTCAATACTTTTTAAAACAAAATAATGCAGTTTACAAAAAAAGAAGTCATTTTTTTGGAGCTAAGCAAATACACATTGCTAATAAAAAATTTAGTTTAGATGATATAGAACATGGAATTTTAAGACGTTCAAAAATTAAATGGAGTGAGGGCTACTTAAACAAATTATTTCCTTCCTCTACCGAAAAAAAACTTAGGGTCAGTCAATTAGATTATCGGCTGCACTTTGCATTAAACTGTGGTGCAGAAAGCTGCCCACCTATTGCTTTTTATGATGATGAAAATATAGATGCACAATTAAACATTGCTACAAAAGCATACCTTACTAATGAAGCGGTTTTTGAGGCAACAAACAATACACTTAAATTACCTACACTAATGAGTTGGTTTAGACATGATTTTGGAGGTAAGAAAAAAATGCTCACTTTAGTACAACAAATAGGTATTGTACCAGCTTCACTTAAGCCATCTATTTCTTTTAAAAAATACAGTTGGAAACTTTATTTAGATAACTATAAAAACTAAACCACATGAGCAATCATTATTACAATTCCGAAGATCTTTCAAAGTTTGGAAACATTGGCGAGTATCAAAAAGAACTTGCTGATAAATTTTTTGGTTGGTACACCGCAGCCTTTGCAGATAGTGCTTTAACTGCTAAAGAAAAATCATTAATTGCCTTAGCAGTAGCCCATGCAGTGCAATGCCCATACTGTATTGATGCTTATAGTAGCGATGCTTTTGAAAAAGGTTACAGCGAAGCTCAAATGATGGAAGCTGTTCACATTGCTGCTGCCATAAAAGGAGGTGCAGCTTTGGTACATGGTGTACAAATGATGAATAAGGTGAAAGAAATTGCGATGTAATTCTCTTGTAAGTCTTGTATCAAGGCTACCAAATGATCAAGAAATTTATTTTTTAGAAACATCATCGTTCGTCTTAGTATTAAGCACTTGTCCCTGCTTTTCGTTACAAGTCCTCGCCAATGCTTTGCTTGGCTTTGGGCTTTCCACTTCAATCAGGGTTAGTCCAATCAGTAGTAACTATACTCATCTATAAAAGGGTACTTACATAATTGTAAACAGCTATAATTCAAAAAAAGTAATGAGTACAAAATCTTTAAAGGCACAAGGCAGTTCTTTAGCAAACACTAGTAAGCAATTAGCCATACTTGAGCATGGTATTAACCAAGATGATGCTTATAAGTTAGTACCTTTTCAAGAGCAGTTACAACGCATAAATTTGTATCCTTTAAAGCCCACACAACTAGAAATTTTTCAAATTAATGTAGGCAAAATGTGTAACCAAGTTTGCAAACATTGCCACGTAGATGCAGGACCTGATAGAAAAGAAATAATGACCAAAGAAACAATGCAGCAATGCCTAAATGTATTAGCTGCAAATTCTTATTTTACCACCGTCGACCTTACTGGTGGTGCACCAGAAATGAATCCTGATTTCAGGTGGTTTGTAGATGAGATAAAAAAGCTGAGTAAGCATGTTATTGTACGTTGCAACCTTACCATTATTCTTGCCAATAAAAAGTATCATGATCTGCCAAACTATTTTAAAAATCACCAAATAGAAGTAGTCTCTTCCTTGCCTTCATTTACACAGGACAGAACAGATAGGCAACGCGGCGATGGCGTTTTTCAAGACAGCATTAAAGCCCTTCAAATGCTCAATGCAATAGGCTATGGCATTGAAGGAACTGGCTTAACATTGAACCTTGTTTATAATCCTGCAGGCTCATTTTTGCCTCCATCGCAAGAAGCTCTTCAAAAAGAATACAAAACAGAATTGATGAAGCAATTTGGCATACAATTCAATCAGTTGTTTGCCATTACTAATATGCCCATCAGTAGATACTTAGATTACTTATTACAGACAGGCAATTATGAAAAATATATGGAAAAAATAATTGGTGCTTTTAATCCACAAACTGCCAATAATGTAATGTGCAGAAATACATTATCTATAAGTTGGGATGGCTATTTATATGATTGCGACTTTAACCAAATGCTAGATTTAAAAATAGAAGGTAGTAGCAAGCATATTAGCCAATACAATCAAGAGCAATTGATGCAACGTTCTATTATTATAAACCAACATTGCTATGGTTGTACAGCAGGTGCTGGTAGTAGCTGTGGTGGTGCTGTGGCATAGTAGATTAAGTAAAGCAATTATGTCTTGATTATTCTTTCTTACAAAAAGCAGATAGGATAAAGTAGTTATTAAAATTCGCAATCATCAATTTCGTCATTAAAATAAAACAATGCAGCAACAGGCTTTAATTGTATTTACCCGACGCCCAGAACTAGGTAAAGTGAAAACAAGAATTGCGGCTACTATTGGACAAGCAAAAGCATTGACTATTTATACCAAGCTATTAGCCCATACGCAACAAATAGTTTCAACCCTTACTTGTAAAGTATTTGTATTTACTACTGGTATGGGAACTAATATTTTGTGGAATGGTTTTACCATTAATGAACAAAGTGAGGGTGGTTTAGGAGAAAGAATGCAGCATGCATTTGAAGAGCTATTCAAAATGGGCTATACTAAAGTAGCTATTATAGGTTCGGACTGTTTGGAACTGACAGCAACTTTAATTGAAAACACTTTTAAGCAATTAGATAAATATGATGTAGTGATAGGTCCTGCAGCCGACGGTGGTTATTATTTATTAGCAATAAAAAAAATGTACCAGCCATTATTTATCAATAAGCAATGGGGTACAAACACTGTGTACGCCAATACTGTTAGTGATATAGAAAAACTTAACCTTACAATGTGTTGCTTACCAATTTTAAATGATGTTGATGAAATAGAAGACGTACCTGAAGAGTGGTTGTAGAATATAGATTAATAGTTGAGCATTTGCTTATAGATTTTTACTAGTTCTTCTTGCGATGCACCTTGTTTATACATTTTTACAACTCGATAATTAGCCCTTTGTACTTGTAACCAACTGTTGGTAATATACTTACGTGCAGATACCAACGCTGTTGAATTAAATATTTTATATTTTCCATGCACCCTTGCTCTTTTTACCAAATCAAACTCCTCCATTATTTTCATTTTGCTATTAAACCCATTAACACTACTAAACAGTTTACTTGTAATAAATAAAGTTTGATCGC
>JAYVRD010000115.1:0-8440 GCA_043776595.1 Chitinophagaceae bacterium
GCCGGTACAACTTATGGCACAGGTTTTATTATTGGCATAAGTGCCAGCACCTATCATTGGGCTATCGCCAATACGTCCATACTTTTTATTGGTCATACCGCCAGTACTAGTAGCTGCTGCTATATTGCCTTGCACATCGCAGGCCACAGCACCCACTGTTCCAAATTTTTTATCACGCATCAGTTCGTCTAAGCGTTGGTGGGTGTGGTCTAAACTATAGTTGTCGCTATCTCTTATTGCTTTCCATTGATCGTACCTAAACTGCGAAAAGAAAAACTCATCTGGTTCTAATTTCACACCTTGCTTTATAGCAAAATCGTTGGCACCTTTTCCACTTAGAAAAACGTGATTACTATGTTCCATAACTTCCATAGCCAGCTCTATAGGATTGCGTACATTGCGAATACCAGCTACACTACCTGCATTCAAATCAAAACCATTCATAATGGCAGCATCCATTTCTTGCACCCCTTTTTTAGTAAATACACTGCCACGCCCTGCGTTAAATAACATATTATCTTCTAGCACCACAATACTTGCTTTTACAGCGTTGCTAGCAGTGCCACCTTGCTCTAGCACAGCATAGCCAGCATCTAAAGCTTGCTGCAAACCTTCTAGGTAGGCTTTCTCTAAATCGGGTGTCATGTCTTCCTTTAAAATTGTTCCTGCTCCGCCATGTATGGCAATGGTAAATGGGTTCATGTTATATTTTTTATTTTGTAACCAGCTTTAGTATTTCAATGTAGCATCGTTGCGTCGCACACTTGTGCAATATAACTTTAATGGACTATTCTCATTAAAACGTTTATTACAAATAAACAATGTTTTGTGACAAGAGAAAATAGATAATCTGATAACTTAAAAATGTGAATAATTGAAACAATTACTTAAACAGCATTTAACGTTCAGCGATATTCTTTTGATATCCGCTAATCTAATACCTGTATGGGGTGTATGGTTTAGTGGTTGGAATGCCAAGATGATGTTTTTGGTGTACTGCATGGAGAGCATCATTATGGGCTTGTGCAATATTTTGCAAATGTGGTTGGTAACCATAGTTAAGAAAAAAGACGTTTGGGAAAACAATGGAAGCAAAAGCATGGTATCAGGCTATGTTTTTATGCTATTCTTTTTATTTCATTATGGCTTTTTTATTTTTGTACAAATGAAAATTTTTCTGGGCATTATATCTATAAAAGGTTTAAACGATGAAGTGGTTACTTTCTTATTCCATTTTAATCGATTTATGCCCAGCTATGCTTTGTGGGTATTGCTGTTCTTTGCCCTTACTTATGGTTTGGTGGTAGTAAAAGATTTTGTGCTACCCGGTGTTTATAAAACCATTGATATGAGTAGCCTACTGTTTGCCCCCTATGGGCGAATTTTTGTGCAACAGTTTGTAGTTATCATTGGTTCGTTTGTGCTACTGTTTAATAAAGAAGGAAAAATTTTCATTCTTGTATTTGTGCTAATAAAAATATTTTTTGAACACATGGTAGATTATAAGAGGATAATTGCAGAGGGCATAAAGAAAAATCAGGAAAGTAAAAGCTGACACTCCCTCAACAACTTCTCCTTGTCTATAGCTACGGTTCCTACTTCTTCGCATACCAAGCCACCAGCAATGTTTGCCATCTCGGCTGCCAAGTGCATATTTTTAGTAGCTGCATATACTAAAGATGCAGTCCCTATTACTGTATCGCCTGCACCACTTACATCGGCTATGCTGCGTACATGTGTAGGTATAATTTGGTGTGCAGTTTCGGTTTGGTAAAACACTCCTTTTTCAGATAAAGTGATAAACGAAATTTCATGCCCCAACTGTTGTTTTAATGCAGCATGTATGGCTTGTAGTGAGGTATCATTTACATCATCTACCAACAAATTCAATCCTTCTTTTACTTCTTTTAAGTTGGGCTTAAAAATAGTTACACCTTTATACGAGAAGAAATTCTTTCGTTTCGGATCTACCGTTGTAATAACACCATGTTGCTTACAAAGGGTTATTACTTCGGTAATAATTCTCTTGGTTAAAACGCCTTTGTTGTAATCTTCAAAAATTAAAACATCGGGTTTATTGTTGGCAAAACAAGCTTTCACTTTTGTAAGTAAATCATCTTCCATTTGTTTACTAATGTCGTGTGTATGCTCAGCATCTAATCGCATCATTTGCTGGTTACGACTAATAACCCTTGTTTTATTGGTAGTAATTCTTTCATCAGCAGTAAGTAAGTAAGTAGTATCAATATTATTTTGCTGTAGTAGTTGAGTAAGTTGTTTACCATCATCATCATTACCAATAACAGCAATAACTGTAGTAGCTGCTCCTAATGATACTGTGTTTAAAGCCACATTGCCAGCACCACCAATTCTGTACTCTTTTTTTTGCAATGCTACTATAGGCACAGGTGCTTCAGGAGAAATTCTTTCTACGCTTCCCCACATATAAGTATCTAGCATTACATCGCCTAATACAGCCACTTTAATATTGCCAAAATTGGCAAAGAGTAGTTCAAAATTCTGTAACATCTTATTCAGCAAATTCTTTTTTTATTTCTTTAAGCAAGATTTTTAGTTGTTGGTCTTCTATGGCTGCCATTTCACTTTTATCGTACATAGTAGCTAAATATACAAACCCATTTTCTACTACTTCATTTTTTAAAGTAATTTCTATGTAGGTAATTACCCCTGCACTACCACTTTTACCCTTGCCTTTACTTTTAATTTGTAATCTTATTTTATAAAATTGATTACCCAAAGCTGAACCAGTTTTGGGGTTTGCAGTTAATTGAGTGAGCAAAAAAGTCAAATCACTTTTTAGAGAAGGGTATTTTTTAGATAAACGTTTTGCCTCTTTTCTAAATCTCCCTGTGGTTCTAATCTCAAAGCTCATTGAGAAAATCTTTTAAAGTTACTGCTTTCTTTTTGCCAGCTTTTATCTCTGCAATTTCAAGCACAGCTTCAGTTAAATCTTTTTTTAGTTTGGCATATTGCTTTGCTTTTGTGTAATCGTCCATCAATAATTGCCAATCTTTAATAGGCAATTGTACAGCAGTAGCTGTACCTTTTTTATTGGTTACGTATTGAACATTCAATTCCATAAAAAGCAGTTTTTACAATAAAGGTAAATAATATTACTTCCGCTTACTTACTGCAATATAATAAAGCGGAATGCCTATTAACACAATTACTAAACCAGGCCAAGTGTATTGTGGTTTATAAATAGCTAATAAAATACAAAATGCAGTCCCCATCAAAATATAAATAATGGGTAATACTGGGTAGCCAAAGGCTTTGTAGGGTCGCTCTGCATTGGGCATTTTTTTTCTTAAAATAAAAATACCAATAATGGTGAGGATATAAAAAATGACTACCACAAACGAAATCATATCTAGCAAATCTCCATACTTGCCACTTAGGCAAAGTATAGCAGCTACTACACATTGTGCCCATAAAGCCCATTGTGGTACAGCATTTTTATTAAGTATGCCAGCCTTCTTAAAAAACAAACCATCCTGTGCCATGGTATAATACACCCTTGCACCAGCTAGTATTAAACCATTATTACAACCAAAAGTTGATACCATGATTAATACAGCAATAAGCTTAGTACCAAAGCTGGGGAAAATGGCATTGGCTGCTGCTACTGCTACCCTATCATCTTTTACAGATGCAATTTCATTAAGTGATAATACATTTAAGTACATCAAATTGGCACTTACATAAATTACTGTTACTATCAGTGTTCCTAAAAACAAACTCAACCCAATATTGCGTTGTGGGTTTTTCATTTCGCCAGCAATAAAGGTTACGTTGTTCCAAGCATCACTACTAAAAATACTACCCACCATTGCAGCAGCTATAGCACCCATTAAAGCACTACCCCCAATGCCTAACCAAGGGGTTGATACGATACCAGCACCATCTTTTGCACCAAAATTTTGCGTAGCAGTAAAACCTGTTTTCCAGTTTTCTGCCCAATGGCTGTCTTTTACCAATACAAAACCAAATACTATTAACCCTAGTAATGCCAATAGCTTGGCAGATGTAAATAAGGTTTGTATAAACTTACCTTCTTTTATACCTCTGGAGTTTACATAGGTGAGTAAAACAATAATGGCTATGGCTACCATTTGTCCTGAATAGATTTGTATAAACCCAAAATCGTGGAGCAAATATTTATTACCCAACTCCGGTACCAGATAAGATAAAAATTTTGAGAAAGCCACACCCACAGCAGCTATGGTTCCTGTTTGTATTACAGAAAAGAAACTCCACCCATATAAAAAACCAACCAAGGGGTTATAGGCTTCTTTTAAATACACATACTGCCCACCAGCTTTAGGGAACATAGCACTTAACTCACCATAACTTAGGGCTGCTATCAACGTCATTACACCTGTAATAAGCCATACAGCTATTAGCCAGCCAGCACTACCAACGTTTCTGGTAATATCGGCACTTACTATAAATATTCCTGAACCTATCATGCTGCCTGCTACTATCATAGTGGCATCGGTTAAGCCTAATGTAGGCTTGAAAGAAGTAGTACTCATAAGCGGAAAATAAATAAGTCCTGTTGCAAAATATTTACAACAGGACTTCAATATAGCAAAATGATTTTGAGAAGTTTACTTTTTCTTAGTGTAATCTTCGTTTAGCCCTTTAATTACGTCTGGTGTAATGTTGTACATGGTGTCTTTATAGCTAAGAAAATTAATGTCGGATGAGTTGGAAAAGATGAAAGAGAAATTTCTTGTTTTGCTATACTCCTTCAAATAATCTTGAATTTTTTTAACGGCTAGTTGTTGGTTTTTAAATCGTATTTCTTGCAGTTCTTGAATACCCATTTGCTTTTGGTTATTGTATTTTTTTTCCAGCAGCATTATTTTTTTCTGTTCATTCCTTTGGTTTTCCTCTGTCATACTCGCAGCATTTTTTTGATAGCTTTCCATAGCAGCTACATAATCGTTTTGAAGCTTGCCTAAAGTGCCATTTACCTCCTGCTCTTTTGAAACTATTGTTTTATTAATTTCCCTTATAAAAAGAAATTGATTTTCTATACTATCCATTTCAAAATAGGCAACCTTAAGTGTGGTAGGCATTGTATTGGCTTGAGTAGTAGACTTAGCAACAACTTTTGTTTTATCGGCAAAATGCAAATAAAATAAAACACCCACTGCAATCGTCAATATAATATTTAAAGCCAGTGTAAAATTCTTCATGCAACCATCGTTTGTTTGTGTAAAAATAAAATCTATTACATAACTAAAAGTGTTAAAGATAATCTAGCTAGCCATCGTCATTGCAAGTAACAAAGCATCATTATTTAGGGACGAGCTTCAGTATAAAAATTAAGCTGCGGTTGCCACGCTCGTTTCACAGTTCCGTTTTCATGGCAGCAATTGCCAGCGTGGCAGTTTATACTGAGCGAAGTCGAAGTATCGCACATGTTAAGCTATCACTATCTATTCAACTTAAAAAAAGCAGGTAAGCATTATAGCTCACCTGCTTTTATATCAATGGTTTAGTCAACCACTTTGTACTATTTATTCATCGTCATCAAAGCTCATCGCTTCACGGGTAGATGATAACACTTCGTACTCTTCTTTGCTTCCTACAATCATGTTATCAAAATCACGCTGCCCAGTACCTGCTGGTATTAAATGTCCTGTAATAACGTTCTCTTTCAAGCCAAGCATAAAGTCTGCCTTACCATTAATGGCTGCACTACTTAATACTTTGGTTGTTTCTTGGAACGATGCAGCACTAATCCAACTTGGTACACCTAAGCTAGCCTTGGTAATACCTAATAATACTGGTGTAGCTGTAGCTGGCTTGGCATCACGAACTTCTACTAGTTTTTTATCAGCACGGCGTAGTATTGAGTTTTCTTCTCTCAACTCACGTAGTGTAATAATTTGACCAGCTCTCATTTTGCTGCTTTCTCCTGCTTCGGTTACCACTTTCTTGTCGTAAATTCTATCGTTCTCTTCTATAAAATCAAACCTGTCTTCCAAATCTTCTTCTAAGAATTTAGTATCACCAGCATCTACAATTTCTACCTTCTTCATCATTTGGCGTACAATTACTTCAACGTGCTTATCATTAATACGCACACCTTGCAAACGGTAAACCTCTTGAATTTCATTAACCACATATTCTTGTACTGCAAATGGACCTCTGATATTTAGAATATCATAAGGGGCTATCTGTCCATCGGATAATGGAGCACCTGCTTTTACAAAGTCACCATCCTGTACTAAAATTTGGCGTGTTAATGGAACTAGGTATTTCTTCACCATACCATCTTTGCTTTCTACTATAATCTCTCTATTACCACGTTTTACATTACCAAAAGCCACTACACCATCAATTTCACAAACTACTGCTGGGTTACCAGGATTCCTTGCCTCAAACAATTCAGTTACACGAGGCAAACCACCTGTAATATCTCTCAACTTACCTAGTATACGAGGTATTTTAACCAATACTTGTCCAGCTCTTACTTCATCTCCTTCTTCGATAGAGATGTGAGAACCTACTGGCAAGTTATATTGCTTATGGTCTTTACCTTCTACAATGATGGTTGGTATTTTAGTTTTGTCTTTGCTTTCAATAACCACTTTTTCTCTGTGCCCAGTTTGGTCATCACTCTCCTCACGGAAGGTGAAACCATCTAATACACTTTCAAATTTAATGGTACCGTTTTGCTCGGCTACTATTACATTATTAAATGGATCCCAAGTACAAATGACTTCTCCTTTTTTAACTTGCTGACCATCTTTTACATTTAGTGTACTACCATAAGGCACGTTGTTGGTGATTAACAAACGGTCGTTCTTCACATCCATTATTCTTACTTCACCTGTACGTCCAATTACAATATTTACTTTGCTTCCTTCTGCATTGGTAGTAGCTACCGTACGCAAACCATCAAATTGAATAGTACCATCAAACTTAGCTGGCAACCCACTTTCAATATTTGCACTACCTGCTACACCACCCACGTGGAAGGTACGAAGTGTAAGCTGTGTACCAGGCTCACCAATACTTTGTGCTGCAATAATACCTACTGCATCGCCACGCTGTGCTATATAACCAGTAGCTAAGTTTTTACCATAGCATTTTACACACACACCACGTTTGGCTTCACAAGTAAGTACTGAGCGTATTTCAACTGTTTCAATACCACTTTCTTCAATTTGTTTTGCAACGTCAGAAGAAATCTCTTCGCCAGCTTTTATAATTAATTCATCTGTTACCAAATTAATTACATCGTGTAATGAAGTACGTCCTTCAATTCTATCTGCTAAGCCTTCAATTACATCTTCATTATCTTTTAAAGCCGATGTTGCAATACCACGAAGTGTACCACAATCGTCTTCTGCAATTACTACATCTTGAGAAACATCCACCAACCTACGCGTTAAGTAACCAGCATCTGCCGTTTTTAAAGCGGTATCTGCCAAACCTTTTCTTGCACCGTGGGTGGAGATGAAGTAATCCAATACATTCAAACCACCTTTAAAGTTTGAAAGAATTGGGTTTTCAATAACCTCGCTGCCCGATGAACCACTCTTACGAGGCTTAGCCATCAAACCACGAATACCTACCAACTGCTTAACCTGTGTTTTGCTACCTCTTGCTCCACTATCCAACATCATGAATACAGAGTTGAACCCTTGCTTATCAATGGTCATCTCATGTATCAAGCTTTCAGTAATCTTCATATCCACACGTCCCCAAATATCAATTACTTGGTTGTATCGCTCGTTGTTAGTAATTAAACCCATGTTGTAACTTTCCCAAGCTTCTTCTACTTCTACTTTTGCACTATCCAATAATTGTTGCTTAGTATCGGGTACAATAAGGTCGTTAATACTAAACGACAAACCACCTTTAAACGCCATACGGAAACCAAGTGTTTTGATTTCGTCTAGGAATTTAGCTGTAGTAGCAACGTTGGTAATTTTAATAATTTCGCCAACAATCTCTCTCAAACTCTTCTTAGTTAGCAAAGCATTTACATATCCTACCTGTGGTGGAACAAATTGGTTAAACAATACACGACCCACGGTGGTATCAATTAATTTCTTAACCAATACACCACCTTTTTCTCTAACGTTTGTTCTTACTTTAATGTTAGCATGTAAATCAATAACGCCTTCATTGTATGCAATAATTACTTCGTCTAAACTATAAAAAGCTTTTCCTTGTCCTTTTACAATTTCTGTAGCAGTAGATTTTTTGCCCTTGGTAATGTAATATAATCCCAGTACCATGTCCTGAGAAGGAAGGGTAATAGGTGTACCATTTTGTGGGTTCAAAATGTTGTGAGAACTCAACATCAATAATTGAGCTTCTAATATTGCTGCACTACTTAATGGTACGTGTACCGCCATTTGGTCACCATCAAAGTCCGCGTTAAATGCTGTAC
>JAYVRD010000116.1:0-2177 GCA_043776595.1 Chitinophagaceae bacterium
TTTGTTTGCCAGAAGTGTAAGCCTATTTGCAGATGAATATTTTATTTGTGGTCCAGAAGAAATGATTTTTGCAGTAAAGGATTTTTTAGAAGCCAAGGGTGTAGAGAAAAAGAAAATTCATTTTGAATTGTTTGCAGCAATGGGCAAAAAGGAAAAAGTGAAAAGCGACAAACAAATAACTGATAACTCACTCAAGAGTAAAATTACTTTAAAAGCCGATGGTAGAAGTTTTGACTTTGACCTACCATTTAATGGCACAAACATTTTAGATGCAGCCTTACAACAAGGTGCCGACTTGCCTTATGCCTGCAAAGGAGGAGTATGCTGTACCTGTAAAGCAAAACTAATAGAAGGCAGTGTAGATATGGATGTAAACTGGGGTTTAGAGCATGAAGAAATAGAACAAGGATTTATTCTCACCTGCCAATCTCACCCTACTTCAGAAAAAGTAGTGGTAGATTTTGATGTGAAATAAGGCAATAGCAAGTTTTAAAATGCTATTGCCTTATTTATTTATCTTTTTTTATAGCCAAAATTGTAACCAGCACTTAATTGAACATTTCTGTTACTAATTTTTACATTACTACTTGGGGCAATATCGCTTATGCCATACTCGTAAAAAGCCATTAAGCTCCATTTAGACGAAAGTGTAAACAACAGTCCTCCCTTTAAGCCCACATCATACTTAATAAAATCATCGCTGGTACTGGTACCAATATTAAAATTGGTGCTAGTAGTCGTTCCATTGTTGGCAGTAAGTTGTTGCTCGGCTTTTAATATTTTGCCAAAATAAAAACCAACCAATACATCGGTAAATGTTCCCCTACTTCTTTTTTTACCCAATCCAAAGCTACCCATAGCATCTACTTGCAAATATGTTAACCTATTTTTTGCTTTGCTATAGCCAATGCCAGGTGTATTATTAATAGCACCCTTCTGCGTATAATTTAGAGCCAAATGTCCACCAATGTTATGCGTTGTTTTTGCATAAAACGAAAGCATCAAACCAGCATTTGCACCAGCATACATATCTCTTGTACCCTTAGTGCCATTGTTATCATAGCTATATTTTGGCAGGTTCAGGCCACCATATAATCTAAATGTTCCTTCGTTCACCTGTGCTTGCAATGTTGAGGCAATCAGCATAACTGTTGCAAGAATCAATACTATCTTTTTCATACTTATAAATTTTTAACAAAGAAAAAAGTAAAACACCTAAAGCCCAATACCAGCTATTGGGTATTTATTGCAACTCAAAAAATACGCACTAGTGGGTATGGCATTACTTAATCAACCATTGTACGTTTGTTTTTCAATTCACCTCAAAAAATTTAGTATGAAAAAATTAATCATTCCTGTAACTGCCTTATTGTTTTTAGTGGCTTGCGAAACAAAGCCAGAAAATCCAAGTGATAAAAAACCTACTACCGAAAACACCACACCCGATCCTAATGTAACCGAGTGGATGAGTTGGGAAGGTGGTGTAGATGTAGCTGCAGTAACCGATACCAGCCTAAAAATGCCCAATGTTATTATACACGTAGCACGCATGGTAAACACACCAGTAGGTAGTGCCCCTAGTGGTATGATTATGTACCAGCCCGATGCAAAACAACCTCCACTAGCCATGGGTTTTGTAAGTACCAACAAAACAGTAGGTGCTTATTTTGGACCTAAAATTTTTGCAGGCACTCCGTTTGAAAAAGCACCCGTTTTAGATGCAACTTTTGATATTAAACAAGATGCAAACACAGCTACTGCAAAAGTAGTAACAGGTGGACATACGTTTGAAGTAACCATGACCGAGTTGAGCAAACCTTACCTTATCTATCGCAAACCATCGGCTATGCCACCCTTTTACCAACAAGGTGTAGAGCAAAAAGTAGGTAAAGTAGTAGTAATGATAGACGGTAAAGAAGTAAAAATTATACTTCCACCAGTAGGCATTACTGGCGGCCCAGCTGCTGTGGTTTCTCCCAATGGTGTATATGCCAGATAATGATTTTTGGTTTTAGAAAGTTTCAACAAAAGTCCCTCGATTATTTCGGGGGATTTTTGTTTTTGGTAGCCAGCAGTAGAATAAGTATTAAGCTGCGGTCGCGTCGCACATGTTTAGCTGTGGATTTAAAATATGGCATTGCTTACATGATAGATAGACAATAAACCTAAAAGCCAGA
>JAYVRD010000117.1:0-2172 GCA_043776595.1 Chitinophagaceae bacterium
GCAATTTCGTGTAAGCCGCCACTAGTTAAAGCATCATAGCTTTGGTTAATGCCTCCTTTTAAATCTACCAAAGATTTATAGCCATTAAAAACCCCAGCAGCATTATTTGCGGTATCAATTAAGTAAGTTCTAAAAGCCAGCGATGAGCCAAAAATATAGTTGCCCAACGCTGCATTGGTATCTGCTTTATCTCTTACCAATTCTTCTAAATATTGCTCAGTAAAAGAGCTGACGTTATTAAAACCCTTAAACTGTACTTTGTTGTTATAACTTGCCAATTGGTTTACAGAAATAGAAAAAGCATTGCTTCTCCATTTGTTATTTGGATGAGTAGCACCACCCCAAACCCAACCAATTGTACCATACTGCATGGTATTTTTTTTATTGCTACTATCGGTACCACGATATTTAAACTTGTTGTTGTTGAGTGCAAAACTTGGGCTAAAAACAAATTCATTGGTTTTAAATAAACCCAAACCTGCTGGGTTTACGTTAGCTGCTGTTATATCTCCACCCAAGCTACCCATAACGCCACCTGTAGCTATGTTGCGAGCAGTACCATTATAAGTATGCCATGCAGTACGCAAAGCATCATCGGGTATTTGGGCAATAATTTGTGTAGATGAAAGTATAGTAAGTAGAAGTAAATATTTTTTCATAATAGGATGATTTAAGGAATAGGAATAGAGTAAGTAAAGACTGTTGAACTACAGCCCTCACTTAAATATTAAATAAGGAAAGCCAAATTATAATGACGATTAATTTCTTCCACTACGTCCAGTAGTTGTGCTACTACCTGTGCTTTTGTAGCCACCACTATTTCCACCTGCATTGCTACTAGTTTTGGTACCTGTTTCAAAAGTTCGGCTAGGTCTATCGGTGCTGCTGCTTGAGTTGTTGGTGGTAGATGTATTGGTAAAAATTTGTTTTACTAAACCGCCCAAATTAGTGTTGTTGTAAGTATGATTTTGATAGGCTTTTACATTACTTCCACTCGTGTTTCTCACCACTTGATTTTTGATAGTGTAGTATGGACTATTAAACGGAGTGTACGTGTACCAACCATTCCACATATAACCTGTTTTTATGTAAGGCGAGTAGCCATAGTAGTTATTGCAAGTGCAGTGGCAGCTATAGTCGTATCGTGTATCGTGCCAATAATCATAATCGTCAATGGTACTCCAGCGTGTGTGGTTACGAACTTTCATTCGCAAATAATTATCATCAACTTGGGTGGTGTAATCTTCTTTTTTCTTGTCCTCATCTTCCTTTACCACTTTAGCAGGAGAGTAATACACATCGTCTGGCGTTTGTCCAGTTTTGTAAACAGAACTACAAGCTGTTAAAAGGCTAACTGTAACAATGGAGAGTAAAAGTTTGAATTTCATACAACAGGTTTTACAGAGTTAATTAATGTGAAGTTACATACATTTGCGATGCTTCTGTATGTGACTTTTAAATGACAAATATTTTGCCGTATAACGTGCTAACAGAAATTAGTTTGTTAACGAAATGGTAAGAGTTTTTAGGAAGTAAAAAAGTAGAGAAAAGTAACTTGTGAAATTTGAAAGAAGGTAGACGACAATTAAAATTACGGGGTTTACTTTTTTGCTTTTTTCTTTCTTGCAAACGAGCTATTGAATAAGCATTAAGCAGCAGTTGCGTCGCACATTTAAGACTGTAGAATAAGCATAGGGCTTTTATCGAAGCGTTGGTGTCTGACACCTACAAAAAGTAACTATTTGAATACATGTTTAGCATTTTGCACCTTGCTCAATAGTAGTACAAAGTTTAAAATGTGCGACGCAACAGAAGTTAAATAGTAGTACAAAAGCTGATAACAAAAAAAATAAAAAACGAGGGATTAAAATATAATATGAGCAAAGAAATTACAAGTAGGGCTGCCGATTATAGCCAATGGTATAACGACCTTATTCTAAAAGGAAATTTGGCAGATTATAGTGCAGTGCGTGGCTGTATGGTGATAAAACCCTACGGTTTTGCCCTTTGGGAAAATATGAGAGATGTGCTAGACAAAATGTTTAAAGATACTGGGCATGTAAATGCTTACTTCCCATTGTTTGTGCCAAAAAGTTTGTTTGAGGCCGAAGAAAAAAATGCTGAAGGGTTTGCTAAAGAATGTGCTATTGTAACGCACTATCGCTTAAAAAA
>JAYVRD010000118.1:0-8371 GCA_043776595.1 Chitinophagaceae bacterium
AGCTGCTCTTCAAATGTGCTATAAAAACCTATTTGATTCGTGGTTACTTTTCTTGATAGCATATACAAGTAATTTGCAAGATTTTAAACGCAATTTTATTTTTTCTTGCAAAATTTTACTACACTTTTTTACACAAAGTATTAATAACATTGAGGTTTAGGGGTATTTAAGGGACGACTAAATAGAAATCCATAGTTTAAGATGTGTCCTTCGGCTCTGCTCAGGATAAACTTGCAACCGTAGTCGATAGAAGTACAAAAGCTCGTTCCCCAAAAAAATTACACAATTACTGGTACACTATGTACGGCAGCGGCCATTTCTTTTATAAGCGAAGTATCTTTTTCTATGGCATTGCCTACAACAATAACATCGGCACCTGCTTTACAATTTCGGTAGGCTTTTTCTGGCTCTATAATACCGCCACCAATTATAAGTGGGCATTCTATATGGGTAGCTACTTTTTCAATCATGGTTTCTGTAATAGGGCGTTTGGCTCCGCTACCAGCATCCATGTATATTAGTTTCATACCTAGCATTTCGCCAGCCATAGCAGTACACATAGCTATTTCATTTTTATCGGCAGGCACTGGTGTAGCGTTAGATATATAAGATACTGTTGTTGGTGCTCCACCATCTACAACAATATAGCCTGTAGGCATAATTTCTAAACCACTCTTTTTTACAAAAGGTGCAGAGATTACATGTTGCCCAATAAGCAACTCGGGGTTGCGACCAGATATTAGGGAGAGGTATAATAAGGCATCGGCATACTTACTTACTTGCGATGGTGAGCCAGGAAAAAGTATAACAGGAATATTGCAAGTAGCTTTTATGTTATTAATACATTCGTCTAAATGGTTAGAGATGACTAATGAACCGCCTACAAAAAAATAATCAACCTTGGCTTCGGTACTAAGCTTTACCAAATGCTCTATTGAAACTGCATCAACCTTATCGGGATCGATGAGTACACAAAAGGATTTTTTGCCTTTACTTTTTCTTTCTGCAAATTGATTATACAATGCCTGCTTCATGCAATTGATTGTCGGTAGTTATAGCAAAAATGCAAAAAAAATTTTGCTTATAGACATTTAGGTTCATATTTCTTAATACGCCTTTTATTTGAAATTGCTGCAAAATAGCCCCCATATTGCTTTTAATAGGTTTATGATAGATATTTTTTCTTTTTTTAATGTACATGCATCTACGAAATATTATTCAATTTGTAGGCAAATTTGTCAACAATTCTTGTAAACACCTGTGTACAAATCATCAAATTCAATGGTGGTTTGAGCCAGCTAATAATCCACATCTCTTATCCACAAACTGTGGATTTAATACACCTTGTATTTTGGATTGGTAAAGATATTTTCGTTAACCGCTTAACAATTTGTTAACCGGCAACAATTGAAACCCATTTCACCAGTATACAAACCCAATTGCACACATTATGGCTAACCCAAAATCTAACACAGGCCTGCAGTTTAATCGTCGCTTTACCAAAGATGGTGTAAGCCCATTTGAACAATTTGACTATGATTATCGCACCAGCGTTATTAAAAACCCCTCAGGAGAAGTGGTTTTTGAAATGACGAATGTTGAAGTACCCAAACAATGGAGCCAAATAGCTACCGATATTCTTGCTCAAAAATATTTTAGAAAAGCTGGTGTGCCGCAGGGTGATGGTACTTTGGGTAGAGAAACAAGTGCTAAAGAAGTTGCCCACCGTATGGCTAACTGCTGGAAGGTTTGGGGTGAGCGTTACAATTACTTTGCAACAGCCAACGACGCAACTATATTTTACGAAGAATTGGTATTTAGCATACTTAACCAAAGTTGTGTGCCCAACAGCCCACAATGGTTTAATACAGGTTTGCACGAAAGCTATGGCATTACAGGTAAACCACAAGGCCATTATTTTGTAGATCCTGTAACCAAAGAATTAAGCAAATCTAAAAATGCTTACGAGCGTCCACAACCACATGCCTGTTTCATTCTTTCTGTAAATGATGATTTAGTAAACGATGGCGGCATCATGGATTTATGGGTACGTGAGGCAAGAATTTTTAAATATGGTTCTGGGGTTGGAACCAATTTTTCTCAAATACGTGGGGCAAACGAAAAATTAAGTGGTGGTGGTTCATCAAGTGGATTGATGAGCTTTTTGAAAATTGGTGATAGAGCTGCTGGTGCTATCAAAAGTGGTGGTACTACAAGGCGTGCTGCTAAAATGGTGTGCTTAGATTTAGACCATCCAGAAATTTTAGAATTCATCAACTGGAAAGTAGGCGAAGAAGATAAAGTAGCTGCCTTAGTAGCTGCTGGCTACGATAATGGATACGAAGGCGAAGCGTATGCAACTGTTGCTGGGCAAAATAGTAACAACTCCATTCGTATTCCCAACGAATTTTTTAAAGTATTAGAAGATGATGGTGAATGGGAATTAAAAGCTAGAACTGATGGACGCGTAATGAAAAAAATTCCTGCCCGTGAGGTTTGGAATCAAATTGCATATGCAGCTTGGCGTTGTGCCGACCCTGGTACGCAATACGATACTACCATAAACGAGTGGCATACTTGCCCACAAGGTGGTAGAATTAATGCAAGTAATCCTTGTAGCGAGTATATGTTTTTAGACAACACAGCATGCAATTTGGCTTCCATCAACCTGCGTAAATTTTTTAACGAAGACAATAATACGCTTGATGTAGAGGGTTTAGAATACATCAGCCGTTTATGGACAGTAGTGTTGGAGATTAGTGTATTAATGGCTCAATTTCCTAGTAAAGAAGTAGCACAACTTAGCTACGATTATAGAACCTTAGGTTTAGGCTTTGCCAACTTAGGTACTATTTTAATGATTAGCGGTATTGCCTACGATAGCGAAGAAGCCAGAGGCATAGCAGGTGCTGTAAGTGCAATTATGACGGGCATTGCTTACAAAACGAGTGCAGAGATGGCAAGTTTTTTAGGTGCTTTTGATAAGTACCAAGATAACAAAGCCGATATGCTACGTGTAATGCGTAACCACCGTGCCGCTGCTTATGATGCAAGTGAAGCCTACGAAGGTTTAGAAATAAAACCAACTGGTATAAAAGCAAAATATTGCCCCGATGCTTTATTGAAATCTGCTATCAAAGCATGGGACGATGCAGTGCAGATGGGTGAAAAATATGGTTATCGCAATGCACAAACCACAGTAATTGCACCAACAGGAACAATAGGTTTGGTAATGGATTGTGATACAACAGGTGTAGAGCCAGATTTTGCACTAGTGAAGTTTAAAAAACTAAGCGGTGGTGGCTATTTTAAAATAATTAATGGTGCTGTACCAAATGCTTTAAAAACTTTGGGCTACAGTGCTAAAGAAATAGATGCTATTGAAAAATATGCAGTAGGTGCTGCAAGCTTTGAAGGAGCCCCATTTATTAACACACAAACATTAACAGCCAAAGGTTTTACTTCCGAAGAAATTAATAAACTAAATGGTGCTGCTAAAGCTGCCTTTGAAATTGGGTTCATTTTTAACCGTTATAGCTTGGGCGATGCTACTTTACAACGTCTTGGTTTTACCGAAGATGAATACAGCGATTTTAGCTTTAACATGCTAGAAGGACTAGGCTTTACAGAAGATGAAATTGCAGCAGCCAATGATTACATCTGTGGTACTATGACTGTAGAAGGTGCACCTAATCTAAAGGACGAACACTTATCAGTATTTGATTGTGCTAATAAATGTGGTAAAAAAGGAGAACGTTTTATACATGCACATGGTCATATACGTATGATGGCAGCTTGCCAACCTTTTCTTAGTGGTGCTATTTCTAAAACAATTAATCTACCACACGAAGCAACGATAGAAGAAATTGCAGATTGCTACAAAATGAGTTGGGAGTTAGGCTTAAAAGCAAATGCTTTATACCGTGATGGCTCTAAATTATCTCAACCATTAAGCACTAAAAGCGATAAGAAAAAGTCGAAAGACAACGGTGAAGATGCAACAGAAGGTGTTGATGTTCCAGCCAACGAACAACTAGCAACCATCAACGATTCTAACATTGTAGATCTTGCTAAGTTATCGGTAGATGAATTATTAGATGAAGTAAATAGAAGAATGACAGCATCGGCCGATACCAAACTAAAACGCCAATTATCTAAAATAGTAGAGCGTAAATCTTTACCAGCCAAACGCCGTGGGTTTACCCAAAAAGCAAAAATTAACGGTCAGGTAATTTTCTTACGCACTGGCGAATATAGCGATGGAACTATAGGAGAAATATTTATTGATTTGGCTAAAGAAGGTTCTACCGTTCGTAGTTTAATGAACTGTTTTGCTATTGCCGTATCTGTAGGGTTACAATATGGGGTACCACTAGAAGAGTTTACCGAAAAATTTGTGTTCACTCGTTTTGAGCCAGCAGGTATGGTAGATCATCCAAACATTAAAACAACTACTTCACTTGTTGATTTTGTATTCCGTTGCCTAGCTTACGAATACAGCAACCGTACAGATTTAGTGCATGTGTTTGATAAGCCAGAAATTGGTAATACTGGCGAAGATGGAGAAGTGGCTTATATAGGCCATCCAGAACTAAGCAGTGTGCATGTAACAGCCCCAAGTGCCAATGCTACACCAGTAGCTACAGCCCCACAAAAGCTACAACGAGCCACAGCTGTAAAAGTAGAAAATGGTTTAGACGCTGTAAATGCAGCAGCTAAAAGTATGCAGAGCGATGCCCCCAGTTGCAACACTTGTGGACATATAACCATACGCAGCGGTACTTGCTACAAATGCCTCAACTGTGGCAATAGCATGGGTTGCAGTTAATAACACAAACGTTTGCTTTTCATATATTTTTTGAAAGTAAAGCCACTCTGTAAAAAGAGTGGCTTTTTTGTGAGAAAGCGTAATACAAGTAAGAATTTTTTTGTAAGCCAGCTTTAGTATAGGTGTTAAGCTTCGGTTGCGTCGCACATGTTTAGCTATAGATAGCTATTGGGCTTTTCTTGTAGCGTAAGGTATTCTAATAAATTATTTTTACCAATTTGTCAATAATACCTTCAACCATCAAGCCAATTGAGTTTGGCTCATTATTCTCCAGTAGCCCATTTAACATTAACTCATTGCCAAGAAAATCTAAAATTTTTTCAGCAGTCGATTTATTTATTTTTAAATAAACAGAAGTAAACTTTATGCTTGCATTATTTTGAATCTCAGTAATAATATTTTTTGCAAGACTACTTTTACGTAAATAGTCAAATTCAACCACATCAATTTTAATTTCAACCATTGTTATTTATTGTCTACTACATAATAAAAGCTACATATCAATCCTAAGTTTAACATGTGCGACACCACCGAAGCTCAATTAATAACCTATTGCTGGTGAACAAGAAAAAATAAATTATTTTAATTGCTGTGTACAAACTCAAATTTTTCTCCATCAAACAAACCTTTGTCGCTCAATTTTAAATAAGGGATTACCAGCAATGCCATAAAACTGAGCGTCATAAAAGGAGAAAGTAAAGTACTGCCCAAATCATCCTTAGTCATATTGTCTATTGCAGTATAAGCAGCAGCTACTTTATAGCCATCATCTGCACTCATTAAACCTGCAATGGGCAAGCCAAGTACCACCTCACCTAAATCCTCTCCCAAGGAGAGTACTTTACCCGACACGCAACTCACCCCACCTTTTTCTTTTATTACTAAGTTTATGGCTTTTGCCAAGCTTTCATCATCTACACCTACAGCTACAATGTTGTGGCTATCGTGTGCTACACTGCTAGCCAATGCACCATGTTTTAATCCAAAATTTTTAATAAAACATTTGGCTATTGGTGCATTAAAGTACCTATTTACAACAACCATTTTTAAAACATCATTGGCTACATCGCTCACCCACTCTCCATTTACTTTTTTGCCAGTTGCCAATATCTTATTTGTAATTAACTGTCCATCCAATGCTTCAATCACAGGAATTTTTCCATCTTCAGTTGGGTAGTCTGTAAGTTTTATTTTCAACTGTTCTTCAACAATTGCATCACACTCAAATTGATTAATAGGAACAACAGCCACCGACTCTATAAAACTCTTACCTTTCTCTGCCACCAACTCACCATTAATATACGTTTGCAATATGTTGAAGTTGATTAAATCTTCAGCTACAATAAAGTCTGCATCATCGCCTACTTTTAATAGCCCAACATCTAGTTTGTAATGCATTACAGGACTTACACAAGCAGCTTGTAACACTTTAAACACATCAATACCTTTTGCTACAGCCCTTGCACATAGTTGGTTTATATGCCCTACAGCCAAACTATCAGGGTGTTTATCATCGCTACAAAACATCATCATCGAATAATGCTCATTCATTAAATTTATTAAAGCTTCAAAGTTTTTGGCGGCACTGCCTTCACGTATCAAAATTTTCATGCCGCAGGCAAGTTTGTCTAAAGCCTCATCGGCTGTAAAACATTCATGGTCGGTACTTATTACAATAGCCCCACCTTGCAATGAAGAGGCATTAATGTATTGCTTCGCTTTTTCTCCTCGTAATCCTGGTGCATGTCCATCTATTGGTTTGCCTGCTTCTATGGCATATTGTATTTTCTTCATCACTTCCTCATCTTTAAACAATACACCTGGAAAATTCATCATTTCACTCAAATATTTTATCTCAGGCTTGGCTAATAATTTCTTTACATCATTGCTATGTAAGGCTGCACCTGCAGTTTCAAAAATGGTAGCCGGAACGCAGCTTGGTGCCCCAAAGTTGAATTTAAAGTTTACCTGCTTTCCATTCTCAATCATAAACTCTACGCCTTCCATACCGCATACATTCGCTATTTCATGTGGATCGCTTATGGTGCCAACAGTGCCATGTACTACAGCCAGTTTTGCAAACTCGCTAGGTACTAGCATACTACTTTCTACATGCACGTGGCTATCTATAAAACCGGGTAAAATAAAAGTTGGTAGTGGGCTGGTAGCAGCATTTAGTTTGGTAATTGCTGAAATTTTCCCATCAACCACAGTTACTTCAGCAGCGTAAATTTCTTTCTCTTCAATATTTACTAGATTACCTAGAATAGTAAATTTTTTTTTTGTCATTTTTGTAACAATTAAAGTGTTGCTAAAACTAATAAAGTATGCCTTTGTTATCTTTTCGGCATTAATTTTGAAATCTCACGCAAAACAAAACACAAACAATGAAAAAAATATTACTCAGTGTATTACTGCTTGTTTCTTTTAATGCTTTACAGGCACAAGATAATGTAGATTCTATACTCGCAAAATATGAAGTTGCGGTTGGTGGTCGTGAAAAATTAGATGCTATTACCACGCTTCAATACACTTCTACCCTACACTTAAATCTTATGGGGCAAACAATGGATTTACCACTTAACGCCATTGTAGAAAAAAATAAACTTTTCCGTAGGCAAATACCTGGTATGATGGGTGGCGAGGACAGCTATACTTTAATTACAGATACTGTTGGCTACAATTACACACCTGCGATACCAAGTTTTGGAGATTTTCCTGGGCGTGATGCTGCACTTACCAAAATGGAATCAGAAAAACTAAACAAGCAACTATACCAAACCGATTGTGCTGGTATGTTTAGTGCTTTGGTAAACTATGCAGCCAAAGGGCATAAAGCCGAGTTGGATGCCAAAAGCGGCAAAGTGGGCAAAGTAGAATGTTATAAAGTAAAACTTACCCTTAAAAATGGAGCAGTGTTTACCTACTACATTAGCAAAACAGACTACCTAGTGTTACAAGCCGAGGCTGTAGGAGATGCTGGTATGGAAATGCTAGGCTTTGGTGGCATGATGGGAGGTTTTGGCGGACCTGATATGGCTGAGCGTTTAAAGAAATTAACCACTGTAGTTAAGTACAGTGAATACAAAGAATTTGGTGGCGTTAAATTCCCTACCAAAATGGCTTTTACTTTAGGCCCACAAGAAATGGAAGCAGAAAACAGCGACTTTAAAGTAAATGAAGCCATTGATAAAAAATGGTACAAAGCCGAGTAGTTTTTTTATTGAGCCAGCAGTAGAATATAAATTTAGCTGCGGTGGCGTCGCACATGTTTGGCTAAGGAAGAATTTGGAGCATTTATAGAAGCGAATTTTTATTGTATACAGTAATCTGTAGATGGAGCTTGTTGAAGTAGATGAGATAATATAATCTACTTAAACAAGCTCTATTTATTATACTAACATGCTTTAATAATTCCGATTGTGTATATTTGTATAAATATTACAAATGTCCTATCAGATTATTCTCAGTAAAATAGATTTAGACATAATTAAAGCGAAAAAACGTACCGAAAGAGATGCAAAACTTTTACGGCGTTATCAA
>JAYVRD010000119.1:0-8287 GCA_043776595.1 Chitinophagaceae bacterium
TTATACTTTATTTTTTCAGGAGAGGAATTGTAACTCCAATAATTGGCTACAATAAACGAAAGCGTGTACAGCCAGGCAGCCGTAATTATTAAATAGCCATGCTTAAAAACAGCTTTTCGTAAAGTAGTAATCAAGAAACAGGTTTTTGTTGTTTTACTTTATTCCAAATGGCATCCATTTCTTCTAAGCTCATATCAGTAAGGTTTTTGCCAATAGCAGTAGCTTTGGTTTCCATTTGTTGAAAGCGATGTATAAACTTCTTATTTGTTTTTTCTAAAACACCTTCAGCATCTACATTCAAAAATCGTGCATAGTTTATTAGGCTAAACAATACATCGCCAAATTCTTCTTCAATATGCTCTTTATCATTTTCTACAATGGCTTCTTTTAGTTCCCCAATTTCCTCTTCTACTTTTTTCCAAACATCTTCTTTGTTCTCCCATTCAAAACCTACCTGTTTTGCTTTTTCTTGTATGCGTGTAGCTTTTACCACAGCTGGCAAAGCTTTTGGTACACCACCTAAAACAGTTTTACCAGCTCCACCCGTTTGTAGTTTTATTTTTTCCCAGTTACGTTTTACATCTTCTTCGTTTTCCACTTTTACATCTCCATAAATATGTGGGTGTCGTATAATTAATTTTTCACAAATACTATCCAAAACGTCTTTTAATTCAAATTGGTTTTGTTCCTTACCAATTCTTGCATAAAAAATTAAGTGCAACATCAAATCGCCCAATTCCTCTTTCACACCCTGCCAATCATTATCAGTTATTGCATCTACCAGCTCGTAGGTTTCTTCTATGGTTAGTGGTCTTAGAGTTTCAATGGTCTGCTTTTTATCCCAAGGACATTGTTCTCTCAATTCATCCATAATTTTCACCAACCTTAAAAAACTGTTTGCTGTATCCTGCATAATCTATTTTATTTTTTGTTACTAGCTTTTGTATTTCAATTCATCTGTGGTTGCGTCGCACATGTTAAGCTATGAATATCTATTTAGCTTTTCTCCCACTATTTTGCACTTCTAATTTTTATAGCTTCAGCTTTTATCAAATAGCCATTGCCGAAAACATAAAAAAACAAACGAATAAGATCATAAATAAAAAAAATGACAATAACATCAGTAATAAAAACTTACCAATTGTTTTAGCCCTACGTTGCTCATAAAAATTACGCATAGCCTTGTACCAGTAAAATAAATTAAGCAGCATCCCAATTACCCGTAAAGAATTTGCAACATTTATATGTAGCAAACCAAGCAAGCTACCCATCCACATACTAAGCAACATAATGATAAATGTAGCACAGTAAAGGTGTATTACATACACCACATGGTTTACATAATAAAACTGCTTACGCCTATAGTACAAGAGTTGTAAAAGCAAAGCAAATAATGGCAGCGATGCAAACAACATTTGCGGAAATGTGTGAAAGAATTTTTCACTTATAGCTTTTAAAATCAATCTGCCATCATTATTGTATTTCTCCTTCAAATGCAAATTTTGCCTTTCGGCTTTGCTTACAAAAAGCCCATCTCTTTTATTTACTGGCAAAGCTTTTTGTAAAGAATCGTACTGTGCTAATGTTTTATAATTTTCCTTTTCGTCATCTCCTTTAAAAGAAATAACATTAAACTTATAGCTAATAGTTTTCAATTTACCAACAGCTGTACTGTCTTTTTCAAGTAAGGCTATATCAGTGTCTACATCTTTAATTTTTTGTTCTAATTCTTTTTTATCGGCAGGTGTTGGCATAAATGGAGAAGTTTTTAGCAGTATCTCCTTACTTTTCTTTAACTGTTCCATCATATTACTGGCAGTAGTACTTGTTTTGGGTTCTGGTGTTTTTTGATAAAAACTAAAAAATATCAAAAAGAAAAACGCCGATGTAAACACATACATCCTAATTGGGTGTAAATAACTCGTTCTTCGCCCAATTAAATACTCTTGAGATAAATAGCCAGGGCGAAACAATAAATACTTTAGCGTGCTAAAAAACTTTCCATCAAAGTGGGTGATGTCGTACACAAAATGTGTAACCAAATGCCAAAAGCTTTCTTTGGTTTCAATGTTTTCTTGCCCACACACATGGCAATAACGTCCATAGGTAGCAGCATTGCAGTTAAGGCAAATTTTTTCAACCCGTTCTTTTAAATGGCTCACCCTGTTAAGTTTTGGCTAAAAATACAGAACTAATATAAAGCAGCAAGATTTGTGTTAATTATGTTTTCGCTACTTACTACACGATACCTTTATTTTTGAACCATATTAAACCGTTCCATGAAAAAAATTTTTTCTCTTATAGCATTATTTATTTACTACACTGCCAGCAGCCAGTATTATTACAACGATATACTAAGCACCCAGCAAACCAATAACCAATACAAGCTATTGCGTAGCAATACTATTAAAAGCATTAAAGCTTTTAGCTACGAAGATGAAACGACTTTATCTGAAAATTTTTTGCTGGAAGTAGTTTTTAACAAGTTGGGCAGAGAAATGATAACCACATCGTCTGCCAATGGCATTAATTCTTTACTCACAAGTACTTACCAAAACAATCGTGTAATAAAATCTGTAGAAAATACTGCCCGAGTAGAAAATACCATTACCTACTTGTACGATGTTGCAGGCAATGTGCAAAGCCTTACCACCAGCACCATAGATACTTTTATGAAAAGTAATTTAACCGAGCAACACCTTTGGCAATATAATACCAACAACCAACCTAGCTTAATGCTGAGGATAAAAAATGGTACAGACACTACCCGTATAGAATTTGTATATGATGAATTTGGCAACATAGGAGAAGAACATTGGAAGAGAAAAGGCAGAACAACTGAATCTTATTATTATTACTATAATGATAAGAAACTACTAACCGATATTGTACGTTTTAATAGTCGTGCAAAAAAAATGCTACCCGATTTTATGTTTGAATATGATGAAAAAGGACGTGTAAACCAAATGATACAAGTAACTACTGGCAGTAGCAGCTATGTAACTTTTAAATACAGCTACAATGAAAAAGGTTTAAAGCAATCGGAAATAGTGTTTAATAAGTTAAAGCAGCAAGTAGGGCACATTGAATATGCCTATGCTACAGAATAAATAGCGTGAAAATAGCTCCCTCTATCTACGCTTTAAAGCTGAGTAAAGTACAGAACCTTGAAGTGTGCGACGCAACCAATGCTTCATTGAAATACCTAAGCTTGGCTACCAAAAAAAACAACTATTGGGCTACCCCATTGCTTTGCATAGCATCCATGGCCTTTTTTACAGTGCCATGTTGTAGAAGTAAGTCTTTGGCCGAATTATAATTGTCAATAGCAGCTTTATCCATAAGCATTTTTACGCCACGGTCAACTAACTTATCGTTGGTTAGTTGCATGTTTACCATCTTGTTATCTTCTACCCTGCCCAGTTGTATCATTACACTTGTACTTATCATGTTAAGTACTAGCTTTTGTGCTGTGCCACTTTTCATACGTGTGCTGCCTGTTACAAACTCAGGCCCCACAACTACCTCTATAGGATAATTAGCTACAGCACTTACTGGAGAATTGGGGTTGCAACAAATACTGCCTGTTGTTATACCACGTTGATTGCAGGCTTCTAAAGCACTAATTACATAAGGTGTAGTGCCGCTAGCTGCTAAGCCAATGACTACATCTTTCGTGTTGATGTTATGATTTTCTAAATCAGTCCAGCCTTGCTGCTTGCTATCTTCAGCAAATTCTACAGCCTCTGTTATGGCTTTTTCTCCACCAGCAATAATGCCTATTACTAAGCCATAAGGTACACCATATGTTGGTGGACATTCGCTTGCGTCTACTATACCCAGCCTGCCACTTGTGCCTGCACCTATATAAAACAATCTTCCACCAGCCAGCATTTTATCGGCAATAGCAGCTATTAGTTTTTCTATTTGAGGGATGGCTTTTTGTACAGCAAAAGGCACTGTTTTATCTTCTTGATTAATATTATCAAGTATTTCTTCTATGCTCATCATTTCAAGATGGTGATAGGTAGAAGTCTGTTCGGTAACGTTGATGAAATTTGCCATGATACGCAAGTTAACGCAAGTATTTGCGGATTTGTGCGAATTTAGACTATTACTTGTGATAATGTACCAAACCTTCCATAGGATTTTTTAAGATTTTTCCCAACTGAAATTCATAACTGTTACAGAGGTCTTTTAATACGTCTTTAAAACCATACGCAACACTACCCACAAAGTTGATGGGAGATGTCCAACTTTCTCGATATTTATTAAGATGTTGAAAGAAAAAATCGTTCAGACCATCTTCAATAATATTCTCAATCATAAAATGCCCACGGTTTTCGGCTAAAAAAATAGTAAAGGCAGCCAAGTAGCGGTTGGGCAATGGCTTTTTGTACACGTTTTCTAAAATTTCATTTTTATTGGTTTGAAAGCGTTGTTCAAAAGCTACGGTTAGTTCTTCATCAAAAGTTTGGTAGAGGTAATACTGAATTACTTTTTTGCCCAAGTAAGCACCGCTGCCTTCATCGCCCAAAACATAACCTAGGCCAGGGCTGTTTTTCAACATTCGTTTACCGTTATAATAGCAAGAGTTGGAGCCAGTACCTAAAATGCAGGCTATGCCTTTTTTATTACCACATAAAGCTCTTGCAGCAGCCAGCAAATCGTGATTGGCTTCTATTTTAGCTTTGCCAAATAATTGTTTTAAAGCCAACTTTACAATTTTTACATTGTTAGTATTGCTTAATCCTGTGCCGTAATAAAACACTTGGTTTACAATAGCCTCTTTTAATTTGGGTAGCAGTTCTTTTTGCAGCAAAGCCACAATTTGTTCTTTGTTTAAAAAATATGGGCTGATGCCTTGGGTAAAAATGGTTTTCTTTTTACCATTGGTTAATAAACACCATTCGCATTTGGTAGCACCGCTATCGGCTATAAGGATTGTCATAAAAAAAGTTTAAGGTGTAAGGTGTAAGGTTTTGAAGGAGGCTAATGTTTTGTCAACTTTAAACATTAAACGTTCAACCTTAAACCTAAATACAGATATTCGTGTTTTAAACGTACTACAAAGAAGCGATATTTATGGGAAGTAAAAAATTACAGATTTGGTTACCAGTTTTATTTGCAATGGTAATGGTATTAGGAATGTTTTTAGGCTACGAATTAAAAGATAAAACAGGTGGTAGGTTTATGAGTAGTGGTAGCAAAAATGCCATACAAGAAGTCATGGATTTGGTGCGTAATAAATATGTAGATAAAGTAAAAACAGATAGCATAACCGAGCTTGCCATTGATGAACTGCTTTCTCATTTAGATCCTCACTCTGTATATATTCCAGCAGCAGAATTACAAACTGTAAATGAAGATTTGGCTGGCAATTTTCAAGGTATTGGTGTGGAGTTTCAAGTATTTGCCGATACCGTAAATGTAATTAACGTAATAAAAGATGGCCCAAGTTTTAAAGCAGGTATGCAAGTAGGCGATAAGATTTTAAAAGTAAACGATACCGCCAACCTTACTGGTAAAAAAATAACTACCGATGGTATTCGCAAAAATCTTAGAGGAGCAGGTGGTAGCAAAGTAAAAGTGAGTGTATTACGTGGTAATGAAATGAAGGATTTAATGATTACACGTGGCACTATACCAGTATCTACTGTAGATGCAGCCTATATCATAGCTCCTCAAACTGGCTACATACGTATTAATAAGTTTGGTGAAAGAACCTATGTAGAGTTTATGGAGAACTTAGAAAAATTGCAAAAGCAGGATATGAAAAAACTGATTTTGGACTTGCGTGGCAATGGTGGTGGCTTTTTAGAAAAAGCACAACAAATAGCCGATGAATTTTTAGACAATGATAAATTGGTAGTGTATACCGAAGGCACACACAGCGAAAGAAAAGAATACAAATGCCGCCGAGAAGGTTTGTTTGAAACTGGAAACTTGGTGGTTTTAATAGATGAAACCAGTGCCAGTGCCAGCGAAATACTAGCTGGTGCATTGCAAGATTGGGATAGGGCCACCATCATAGGCAGGCGTAGCTTTGGCAAAGGCTTGGTACAGCAGCAGTTCGAACTATCCGATCATAGTGCTGTACGCCTTACAGTAGCACGTTACTACACACCACTGGGGCGTAATATTCAAAAATCGTATAGCAACAAAACCAAGGCAGAGTATGAAGCCGATTTAATAGATCGCTACCACGATGGTGAAGTAGTACATGGCGATACATCGCAACCCAAAGGAACTGCTTTTAAAACACCCAAAGGACATGTAGTATATGGTGGCGGCGGCATAACCCCAGATTATTTTATAGCTGCCGATACCGCCAGACTACAAAAAGACATAGCCAAACTTTACACCAGGGCTACGCTTAGCAACTTTGTGTACAATTACTATATGCAAAACAAAACCTACTTTCAAAATTTTAAAACACCTATGGAAGTAGCCAAGAGTTTTAAACCAGCAGATAAAGAATGGCAAGCGTTACAAGTTTTTGCTATAAAAGATAGCATACAGCTGGGCAATGTATCGGCAAAAGATAAAAATGATGTATTGCAACGCCTACAATACATGATGGCAAGACAACTGTTTAGGAGTGAGGGCTACTTTGAAGCCAGCAACTTAAACGATGATGCCATAAAAAAAGCCATAGAAATACTTGCCAAATAAAAAATAGCTATTATCTTAGGCATCCTATTGTAGGTTAATTATCCAAGAACTTATTGTAAAGCCATTGCAACCTTGCCAAACACAAAGTAATTTGTGTACCCAAACCAACCACCCCAATGGACAAAATTTACATCCTTAAAAAGGATAAAGTAATGAGTGGCCCCTACTCATTTACTACACTTGCCGAAAAAGGCTTGCATTCAACCGACCGTATTTGGTACGAAGGCTTACCCCAATGGACACCAGCTAAACAAGTTTCGTCTCTTAAAAAAATAGTTCGCCCAGCAGGCATTTCTTTTTTAAATAGATTGTTTAAAAAGTAGTGTAGGTGTATGTAGCAGGCTGTTGTATTTCAATATAGCTGCGGTTGCGTCGCACATGTTTAGCAATAGAATTTCTATTTGGCTTTTATCTTAGCATAGGTTTTGGCAATGAATTGTAATTGGTATTGCCGAAACTCAAAAGCAGTTGCGGATATTTTTTTAAACACTTGAAAATGTGATGCTTAAAAAAATATACGAAAGTTTGAAAGGGTGAAAACTTTCGTATATTTTTTAGTTTTGTGCAAGTTTAAATACCGCACGTAACGAGCGGGGTAGCCGAAAACCGAACAACGTAGGCAAACAAAAAAATAAAAACAAATTATGTTATTACTTGCAATCTTATTCCCAGGTATTTCATTAATACTGAATGGAAGAATTATCGGAGGACTATTTGCAATCATTTTGCAAATAATTGCTTGCTTGACATTTGTTTTATTTGGTTTAGGTTTTCTACTGTGGCTCATATTAGCAATATGGGCTATTAACGCCAGAAATAATGTGAAGACTGAAAGGAAACTGGAAAAAATGGAAAGTAGAATTTTAGAAAAACAACATATCCTAAATGAAGAAAAGCAAAAATATTCCACCGAACAATCTACACAAACTATAAACCCAAAACTTGAAACCGAATCAGCTTTTATTTTATTTGTTCGGTTTTTAGGAAGAAATTATAAGACAATTCTAAAATTCGGGCTACCAATAATTTTTATTTTAATTATAACTAAAGTTATTTATTCATTCACAAGCCCAGACTTTTCAGACCCTTTAGCTGTTCTAAAAGAAACTGAAAAGCTATGGAGAGAAAACGATTTAAAAACTTATTATAAATATCTAACAGAAAAATCGCAGAATACTTATAACTCTTATGACGATTTTCTGAAGAAAAGGACAATGTCTGCCAGTCAATTAAAAAACTATCAATCAATTTCAAACTCTTACAAAGAAGTAGCAATAAGTAATTTTAAATATTATAAATGTTTCCAAATTACTTCAAAAGCAATAAAAGGTAAGGATACCTTTACCTATATATACAATAGAATACTTTTTAATGAAAACGGAAAATGGAAAAGAGTGGAGACAGATGAAATTAATAATAAGGCTTTGTCTTATTTTGAAAAAGGAGATTTTAGAAAAGCCCAAGAACTATATTATTCAGCACTTGAAATTAATCCCCTTTCTATTATTGCTCGAAACCAACTTGTTTGGTGTTATATGAGGGGAGCGGAACCTCAAAGTACGTGGGTGGATACTGCTGCCTATCATCTTAACTTTCTATTAAAAACAGATTC
>JAYVRD010000120.1:0-8258 GCA_043776595.1 Chitinophagaceae bacterium
AACATGTGCGACGCAACCGCAGCCTAATGTATAGGCTACAGCTTGTTACCAAAAAACTACTTCATCAATCTTATAGTTTGTATGATACCGTTTTGAATAACGGTTAAAACGTAGATTCCATTCGTCAAATTTGCCACATTGGGTATCGTTATTTCGCTGCTACCTTGAAGCACAAATGGAGTAAGTTTGATTACAGTTTTGCCTTGTTGGTCTCTTAAAATAATAATGACTGAGCCTGAAACGCATGTTACAATTTTTAGCTTTAGCGTTGTAATAAATGGATTGGGGTAGGCAGTGATGCTGCTTATAAAACCTTTAATGGTTTTATGAGTGCTATCGCCTTGTGCAGAAGCTTTTATGAAAAAAGAAAAGAAGAAAATGAGGAATGCAAAAAACTTCATAGCCACCTAACGAGTTTGTGGATTGAAAATATACTGTACTAAATAAATTGGAAACAATTTGGCAAAACATTATTACTTGACTACCTGAAACTTGCCACTATCTAAAACTTTACCTTTTTTATCTATTAAGCGGTATAAATAAAGCCCACGAAAAAAGTTATCTAAAGGAATGGAAATCTTATCGGCACTTACTGGTACTTCAGTAACCTTGTTGCCTATAAAACTATAAATCTGAATGGAGTATGTTTTATCTAATTTTTGGGTAAACTCAAAGTTTACAACCGTAGTAGCGGGATTGGGGTAAGAACGAATTATTTTTACAAGCTCTCTAGGTGCTTCAGGATCGGCAATAGCATTGCCTCCCATTAACAGAACCAGTAAAAGTAAAGCGTAAATTTTTTTCATTATTCCCGTTTGCTAAACTAAAGATAACCAAATATAGGTATCGTTTATAAATACCTCCAAAAAAATTAACGAAGTTTAGTGCTATTATATTTTAAGCTCACTAAAATATAATTGCCACCAAGGCATTGTTATTACTTTAAATAACAGGGCATTGGTGGCAATTGCCAACTATAAAGCAGCTAAAGTGCTGTTGATGGCTTCAAAATTAGGTACATCGCCTGCACTTTCTAAAACTTCGACGTAGCGTACGATGCCTTCTTTGTCTATTACAAAAGCACTGCGTTTACTTACGCCTTTCATCCAGCCAATGAAAGCATCATAAATGCTGCCATAAGCTGTAGAAATTTCCTTATTAAAATCGCTAAGTAGGGTAAAATTATAGCCCTGCTCTTCCTTAAACTTGGCTAAGGTAAAAATTGAATCTACTGAAATACCCAATACTTCTGCATTGGCATTGCTGTACAAAGCAATATTATCTCTTATGCCACACAACTCTTTGGTGCAAACGCCAGTAAATGCCATAGGAAAAAAGAGTAGTAATACATTTTTTCCTTTTAAATTAGATAAGGTTACTAATTCATCTTTTACAGTAGAATGTAGTGTAAAATCTGGGGCTGGTTGCCCAACTTCAATTGCCATAATTCATATTGTTTTAATTGGTGTAAAATAAGGGTAAAATCGAAAAATAAGCATGAAATTACCTTGCAGTTCGGATATGCTAACATTTATGTAGCAGTATTGTTTAAGATAAGTGTAAAGTTTTGTAGCTAGCTGTAGTATTCCAAGTAAGCTGCGGTTGCGTCGCACATGTTTAGCTGTGTAGTACTATTGAGCAATGTGTCAGCAAGCTTATTCTTTTTCTACCACATCTTCATCAAACAAAACACTTTTAAACTTATTGTACAAGAAAGAAGCCACCAACAATATAACGCCCAAAATAATCAACACAATTGTTTTGGATATGGAAGATAAATCGGCAATATCGTAAAAAAATAATTTTAGCAAAGTAGCTGTAAGCAATATGATAGCCCCCATACGCAAATGCTTTTTCTTTTTCAAAATACCAATTACAATTAGTGCCAGTGCATACAAACCACAAATAATACTAAGCCCAAGTTTGTATTGGTTGGTATAGCCACCAATATCCATCCAATGTATAAACTCATTACAAATAATAGTAAGCAAGCTTACATTAAATAGAGATGAATATAATTTGTTGGTAACAACACTAGCAAAAAATTGGTGTGCATTTTTATAAATTAGGAATAGCAATAAAGCTACTGCTGCAAAAGAAAAATATCTAATACCCAACATCCAAAATTGATTGCCTACATGCTTGGCTAAATAAAATTGACGTATATCTCCAACAACATGTAAGCCAGTAGTAAGTGTAATGGCAATGGTAATTATTGCAGCTGCCATCATTGCGGCAGCCAAGTATTTACTTTTGAAAAATTGCATGTTTAACAAAAGCCATATACCTACATAGGAAGCACTATACAATTGTAATGATAGTATTTGAAAATTTTCAGCCTGCAAATAATGACGCTTGGCGATGGCATAATACCACCATAAACTAATTTCTAAAAAAATGCTTATATATAATAACCCAATAAATACAAAAGGTAGGGCATGGCTATAAATATTACTTGCCCAACCAACTACTTTTTCTTTAGTAGTAATAGCCCACCAACTTATTATAGCCAAGCAGCTACAAATAAGTATTGAACTGAGAAAATTAAAATTGAAAAACGGTTGTACTGTTTTATTAACAATACCACTTTCAAAAATAGAGTTGTAATGCTGTTGCCAATCTATAAACAGGCTAATGCCTGCCAATGCCAGCAATAGCAAACCAGCTACCAAGTATAAATGGCGTTTGCTTTTATACCCAACATAGCAAAGCGTAGTAGCTTCAAACATCCAAAGTAGGGTAATCCAGTTTTGCTTGCAAGCTATAGGCACCGCAATGGTAATAAACGTTATACCCAAGCCCAACATAAATTGATACACAGAGTTATCGGTCAACTTCAATTTATGTATCCATATACCAGCAGCTATATGTACTGCTGCATTGGCAAGTGTAAAAATGGTAAGATAAGTAGTAGCATATTGGTGCTGTAATAAATAGCTAAAATTATCATCTACCAATGTGTAGCCTATTAAAAAGAATAAGAAAGCATTAAATAGCAATAAGAAAATTTCCAGCAAATCGTACAACTCTTTACGTACAATCTTATAAGCCAAAAAAGCGGCATAAAAAGTAATAAAGTTTATGGTGATGAATGTAAACTTTATAGCAAAAGTATTTTCGCCACTAGAGCCTAGAATTATTGTAACTAAATAAATACACCAAGTTATAAAAAACGCTAACCGATAAATTATTTTCCAGTTTTTCTTAAAAGCCAAAACCAATAAGCCAATATTTATAATGGTAATATAGCTACAAAGTATTATTACCCTACCAGTACCATCACTTAATAAAAAAGGTATGGCATAAGCACCCACTTGCCCCAGCAAGGCTATAATTTTTTGATTGTACCACAAAGCCATATACACCACAAAGGCTGTAGCTAAAACCATTAATGCAAAAGCCACACCTTGCGGAAATAAATTGTAAAAACTATAAGCAATAAACGTAATGAAATAAACAACAGCCACACCACCACCCATTAATACAGCACTAAAATTTTCGTATTTATTTTTTAGTTTTATGGCAAAGCCTACTAAGCCACCAGCCATAAGATAGCCTAACACAATACGCATGTAGGGGCTTATCAATTCTTTGTCAATAGCATATTTAGCACCAATAAACACACCAATTACAGTAATTAGTATTCCTACTTTACTAATCAAGTTAGTGCCAATAAAATCTTCTAATTGTTTGCTAGGCTTTGGGATTGGTTTTACAAATGATTGCTGCCTTTGTGGTAGAGATTCTGTTTGCACAAAAGGTTTTGCAAACGCTACGGGTGGTATAAGTTCTTGTTGCAATTTTTCTGTGGGTAATTCCACAGTTTGGTTTTGTACCAGTGTTTTTAATTGCTTTAGTTCGCTTTCTAGCGAATACAATTCATCTCCCAAACGCCTCTGCTTAAAGCTAATTGATTGCATTTTTTCTTCTAACAAAGCAATGCGTTGATTAATATTTTCCATGCCAGGTTTTTAAAAATTAGGTAATTCCTCCAGCCATTTTGCAGTTTTAGTTTCAGCAGCAAAAGTTGTATTGCCATTTGTTATTACAATATAATCAACATCCAACTTTGCATTATAGTTAAGTATTTGTTTTACGGTAGCTTCGCTCAATAACACATTCATTTCTTTACATTCTACAATCATCCAAGGTTGGGCGTTATTGTACACTATTATGTCGCAGCGTTTTCTTAGCTCACCAAGTTTTATTTCTTTTTCTACTGCCATTAAACTTGCAGGGTATTTTTTTACCTGCACCAAAAAAGTAATAAAATTTTGCCTCACCCATTCTTCTGGTGTAAGCCTTATCCATTGCTTGCGTATATCATCAAAAATAAATTCTTTGTTATCTTCTTCTTTAAGTCTAAAATTTTGTGTTGGATATTCTATTTGTATCATATTTTTTTGTAAGAACCTGTTTCAAATGTAGTGCGTAAGCCTACACCAGCAAACCAAAGCTGCCATGAAAAACTATATTTGAATGGAGCGTCGCCTCTACAGATGCACAATGATATAATGCTGGTATCATAAAAAAGAAAAAATTATGGTAGGCTAGGCAACTATAGATTCACAAAGAAATCATTTACTAACAGCTACAAAGGCAAATTATTTTTCTTACTTTTACTAATGGCTTTCAAATATACCAAATGGTTTTGTTGGCTGTTTTAAAACAATAATTATGAAAACAAAAGAAGAAATAGTAAACAACTGGCTACCACGCTACACTGGAGAAATCTTAGAAAATTTTGGCAAGTACATACTGCTTACCAACTTTAGTAACTATGTAGATATGTTTGCCAAGTGGAACAAAGTAAAAGTGGTAGGTAAAGACCGACCCATGCAATGTGCTACAGCCAATGGTATAACTATTATAAACTTTGGTATGGGCAGCCCAGGTGCTGCAACAATTATGGATTTATTGAGTGCTATAGAACCCGAAGCTGTTTTATTTTTAGGCAAATGTGGTGGCTTAAAAAAACGCAATAAAATTGGCGATTTGATATTACCCATTGCAGCCATACGTGGCGAGGGTACGAGTAACGATTACTTTCCACCAGAAGTACCTGCACTACCAGCATTTGCTTTACAAAAAGCCATAAGCACCACCATAAGAGATTACAAAATTGATTATTGGACAGGCACTGTGTACACTACCAACAGGCGTGTATGGGAGCATGACGAAGCCTTTAAAGAAAAATTGACCAACATGAGGGCGTATGCTATAGACATGGAAACTGCCACCATTTTTACGGTTGGTTTTTACAATAAAATTCCTACAGGTGCATTGCTACTAGTAAGCGATAGCCCCATGACACCTGATGGTGTAAAAACAGAAGCTAGCGATAAAAAAGTAACCACCGATTTTGTGGACAGGCATATAAAAATTGGCATTGATTCTTTAAAACAACTCATCAACAACGGTGCAACGGTTAGGCATTTGAAGTTTTAATCTCGTCATTGCTAGGAACGAAGCAATCTTTTTTTGGGGACGAGCTTTTGTATTTCAATTTAGCTGCCGTTGCGTCGCACACTTGTACAATATAACTATGGGCAACAAACCACCACTACTCCAAATAAAAAATCTATCCATCAACTTTACAAGTGATGGTAAAACAATACCAGCATTACACAACATTAATATAACTGTAAACCGTGGCGAAATTGTAGCCATTGTAGGAGAAAGTGGTTCGGGCAAATCGGTTACTTCCTTATCCATTTTGCAATTACTACCCACGCCACCAGCAGTGTATACCAATGGAGAAA
Source organism: Chitinophagaceae bacterium (assembly GCA_043776595.1). Lineage (GTDB taxonomy): Bacteria > Bacteroidota > Bacteroidia > Chitinophagales > Chitinophagaceae > UBA1930. The sequence continues at coordinate 5,763 of JAYVRD010000120.1, forward strand.
TACTATTAACTACCAACCAGCAAACCATTGATATTTTAAAAGCAAGTCAGCAACAAATTCGTGGCAACCAAATAGCCATGATTTTTCAAGAACCCATGACTTCGCTAAACCCTGTACTTACCTGTGGTAGCCAAGTAATGGAAGCCATTTTGCAACACAACAAAATCTCTACAGCCGAAGCCAAACAAAAGACAATTGCTTTATTTGAGAAGGTAAAACTGCCAACACCTGCCGTTATGTTCAATCGCTACCCACACCAACTAAGTGGTGGGCAAAAGCAACGTGTAATGATTGCCATGGCCATGAGTTGCAACCCATCTTTATTAATATGCGATGAACCTACAACAGCCTTGGATGTAACGGTGCAAAAAAATATTTTGTTACTGATTAAAGAATTGCAACTGCAAAACAATATGGGTGTCATCTTCATCACCCACGATTTAAGTGTAGTAGCCGAAATAGCCAACCAAGTAGTTGTAATGTACAAAGGCAATATTGTAGAGCAAGGCACAGCACAACAAATTTTTATTACACCACAACACCCATATACCAAAGCATTATTGGCTTGCCGCCCATTGCTACACAATAAAGGCGAACGCCTACCCACTGTTAGCGATTTTATGGAAGTAAATAATGCAGGTAAAATAGTAGAAAAGTTGGGAGTTGATAGTTGGGAGTTGGCACCAACGACCAACCAACAACCAACAACTATCAATCAACAACCAACCACCATTTTGCAAGTTCAAAACCTAAAAGTATACTACCCTAGCAAAAAAACATTTTTGGGTAAAGTAACCGAATACACCAAAGCTGTGGATGATGTGAGTTTTGATGTGTATGAAGGTGAAACACTTGGTTTGGTAGGCGAAAGTGGTTGTGGTAAAACCACATTGGGCAGGGCTATTTTGCAACTGATAAAGCCCACAAGTGGCACTGTAAATTTTAAAGGCGAAAACCTACTCACAGCTAATCACTCACAGCTCACAGCTCTGCGTAGGCAAATGCAAATTATTTTTCAAGACCCTTATTCATCCCTCAACCCACGCATAAAAATTGGTGATGCCATTGCCGAGCCTTTGCAAGTACACAACATTATTAACAACGCCAAACAACGCACCAATAAAGTAATAGAACTGCTAGAAAAAGTAAACCTACAACCCGATCACTACCATCGCTACCCACACGAGTTTAGTGGTGGTCAACGCCAACGCATTGTAATAGCACGTGCATTAGCCATGCAACCTCAATTTATTATTTGCGACGAAAGTGTTAGTGCCTTAGACGTAAGCGTACAAGCCCAAGTACTGAACCTACTGAACGATTTAAAAAAAGAATTTGGCTTTACCGCCATTTTTATTTCACACGATTTATCGGTAGTAAAATATATTAGTGATAGAATAATGGTAATGCAAAAAGGAAAGATAGAAGAAATTGGCTTGGCAGAACAAGTGTACAACAACCCCCAAAGCAGCTATACCAAAAGCTTAATTGATTCGATACCAAAAGGTATGGTGAGTATGTAATTACAAAAAAAAAGCTAAACTATACAACTAAAAAATATATTGCTGAAATACCCAAAATTGAAAATATCTTCAATCTTATAATAAGTGATTGAATAGGTAAACCAACTTTAGAAAATGATGGATTTGGTGTAATATTGTATTGGTTGTAAGTTTTAAACACATTTCGTATGACATTAACCAACAAAGAATATAAGGAGTTTTTAAAGACACACCTTGACCTTCTGTTTTATGTGGGACACAAAAAAAACATCTTGCCCAAAGACATTAATTTTAAAAAATTCCTCGACCTTGATTCGCAGATTAAATTTAATTGCAGAGAAACCTTGCTTGAGGACGAAGATATTATTGACGAATATGTTGCTTCAAATTTTGACCACTTGACAACAGACCAAATAAAAATATTGGGTGCTTTCAAAAAGAAAATTAGTAGCAGTTTTGTGATTTTTAAATGTTTGACAAATTATGCAATTTTTATAAACACGAAAGACAATAAGTTCTATGCTGTTAAAGCTTTGGGCGATTCATTTGACACATTTTTTAATAATTTCCTTGTTAACATTTATACGACACTAATTCCATTCAAGGACAAAATAATTTATGACGGATTTATTCAATCATCAGGTGTTTATTATGGACGAAATATGACTGAAAAAATGAATAATGATTACAAGAAAGCAAAACATAACAAAGAAATTTTGACGAGTCTTACGTGATAAACCTACAGGCAAATAAAAGTATTGCTGCAATTTTTCCCCCTCGCAGCGTCTCCTTTAGGGACTCTGAGATTTTATGTAACGAGCTTAATAAGTTTGTGTAATTCTTTGTCTATATTCTCTAATCGTGGCTTATGCATACTCGTTTTGTCTGCATCGATTTACTACATAATATATAAAGTCTAATTAAAAATTACACATATTATTTGTACCTTAGTGAAAAATTAATCACTATGGGCAGATCGGTATTAAAGGTTACA
>JAYVRD010000121.1:0-8235 GCA_043776595.1 Chitinophagaceae bacterium
GGACGTAGCAGCTTATATCATTGCACAAAGCCGACCTGAAAAAAAATTTATAGCCGATTGGCAAAACATTTCAAAAAAACCATTTGATTATTCGTATGCACCATTTGCCGATTCGTTTAGCAGTAAACAACATCAATATGGGCCTTTTGAACCAATCATTGAGTTTAAGAAAGGAAAGAAATAGATAAAAGCCTACGTTTAATTTATTTATGTTACTACATAATAAAAGCTAAATTAATAGGCTCAGCTAAACATGTGCGACGCAACCGCAGTTCAATTTTTAAACAACTGCTGGCTCAATAATTTTCTCCTACTTCTTAAACTTATTTTTTAACGCACTCAAAGCATCGCCCATATTTGTATTTTCTGGCCGAGGTTCTTGCTTGTGTATGGTTTGGGGCTTAAAGCTATTTGTTTTACGTGCAGGTGCTTCTTGAGTTTGTTTAATAGATAAAGCTATACGTTTTCTTGGAATGTCAACTTCCAAAACCTTTACTTGTACCTTGTCGTTTAGCTTTAAAACTTCGTTAGGATCGGTAATGTATTGGTGGGCAATTTCGCTCACATGCACCAAGCCATCTTGTTTTACACCAATATCTATAAACGCACCAAAACGTGTAAGGTTGGTAACAACGCCAGGCACTACCATACCTACATTTACATCTTCAATTTTATAAATAGAAGCAAATTCAAACTGCTCAATTTCGCTTCTAGGATCTAAGCCAGGTTTGGTCAATTCTTTTAAAATATCTTTAATGGTAAGCTCTCCAATTTCTTCGGTAACGTATTGCTTAGCTACAACTGTTTTAAGTAAAGTTTCATTGCCAATAAGGGCTTTTAATTCTACTTTTAAATCGGTAGCTATTTGTTGTACCAGCTTGTAGGTTTCTGGGTGTACAGCACTTTCATCAAGTGGATTAGTGCTACCTTTTACTCTTAAAAATCCAGCACATTGTTCGTAGGCTTTGCCACCCAAGCGTGGCACTTTAAGCAACTCACTTCGGTTACTAAACTTGCCAATTTCGTTTCTATATTTTACAATATTATCTGCCAAAGTGCTGCCAATTCCACTTACATAACTAAGCAAATGCTTGCTGGCGGTATTTAGGTTTACACCTACTTGGTTTACACAGCTTACAACAGTAGCATCTAATTTTTCTTTTAGGCGAAATTGGTTTACATCGTGCTGGTATTGCCCCACACCAATGCTCTTTGGATCAATCTTTACCAACTCAGCCAATGGGTCCATCAACCTGCGACCAATACTTACCGAGCCACGAACTGTAACATCGTATTCGCCAAATTCTTCTCTTGCAATTTCGCTTGCAGAATAGACAGAAGCTCCATCTTCATTCACTAAAAAAATGGGTAGATTTAACTGTAAGGCTTTAATAAATTGCTCCGTTTCTCTACCTGCCGTACCATCACCTATAGCAAATGCTTGGATGTTGTAACGGCTTACTAGTTCTTTAATCTTATACTCACCATCTTGCTTTCTATTAGCTTCGTGCACATAAATTAAATCGTTGTGAAGCAACATACCTTGTTCATCAAGACATACTACTTTGCAGCCTGTACGGTAGCCTGGGTCTATAGCCAAAATGCGTTTGCTACCCAAAGGTGCACTCAACAAAAGTTGGCGTAGGTTTTCTGCAAAAACATTAATGGCTTCTTCATCTGCTTTGGTTTTTAAAGCTGTTCTACATTCTGTTTCAAGGCTGGGTTGTAATAAGCGTTTGTACGCATCTTTAATAGCTTTTTTTACCTGCTCAACGCTTGTGTTAAGGCTTGCTTTAATGTACATTTTTTCTAAGCTGTATAAAGCATCTTCTTCTAATGGAGCGATGTTCATGCGTAAAAAGCCTTCCAAAAAACCACGCAGCACCGCCATAATTCGGTGAGATGGAATTTTATGTATCGGTTCGCTAAAGTCAAAATAGTCTTTGTATTTGGTGGCTTCTTCTTTTTTATCCTCTATTATTTTGCTTTGCAGGGTGGCTGTATCCTCAAATAATTTTCTAAGCCTGGCACGTACTGTAGCATCTTCATTTATGGTTTCGGCAATTATATCTCTTGCACCTTGTAAGGCTGCATCTATGTCTTTTACATTTTCGGTAATGTATTTTTCAGCTTCTTTTTGTAGATCGATATCCGTTTGCTCAAGTACCAATAAAGCCAGCGGTTCTAATCCATTTTCTTTTGCTGTTTGGGCTTTTGTTTTTCGTTTGGTTTTGTAGGGAAGATAAACATCTTCAAGCTCGGCAAGGGTTGAGGCTTTGTCAAGCTTGGCTTGCAGTGCTTCGGTCATTTTACCTTGCTCGGTTATGGTTTTTTGGATGAAGGTTTTGCGTTCGTTAAATTCTTTAAGGGCTTGTGCTTCGTCTTGAATTTGTGCTATTTGTACTTCATCTAAATCACCTGTTTTATCTTTTCTATAGCGTGCAATAAAAGGTATGGTTGCACCTTCTGCTAACAAAGACATTACTGCTTCTACTTGTGTAGATTTTACTTTAATTTTATGTGCAATTGTTTGTATAATGTCCATCATCTGCTTATCTTATTTTTAGGGCAGCGAATATAGCAGCGTGTATCAAAAGAAAAAATTTGATTAGATGACGAAGAATGTGTAGTAGATTTTTGAAGCCTTGTGTAGAATATGAATTAAACTTAAGTTCATTGAATGTTGAATGTTGCGAACTTTATTGAATAGTTTAAACTTGAGCTTTATGCTACATAGTAGTACATAGCTAAACATGTGCGACGCAACCGCAGCTCCATTTATATTCCATAGCTGGCTACATAATTTTATAATACATTTGATGCTATACACAAATCCATGAAAAAACTGGTTGTTGTTTTTTTTACGGGCATGGGCATTAGTTTTTTAGGTAGCTTACCATTGGGTACGCTTAATGTGGCTGCTATGCAAATTGGCATTCAAGAAAGTGTTAATGATGCTTTACTATTTTCGCTGGGTAGCTTATTGGTAGAGATGGTGTATGTGCGTATATCGTTGGTGGGCATTAGCTGGATGATGAAACGAAAGAAATTAATGAAATGGCTAGATTGGATAACCCTTGCCATAGTTGTAGCTCTTGCTACTGGTAGTTTTATTGCTGCCTTAAAACAAAACGAAGCCAAAAACATAATGCTGGATAATAATATGCACCGTTTTTTATTGGGTGCATTTATGTGTGCCATCAACCCTGTTCAAATTCCTTTTTGGTTTGGGTGGAGTACAGTGTTGTTTAATAAAAAAGTATTGTTACCCCAAAACAGTAATTACAATAGTTACATTGTAGGTATTGGTTTGGGTACACTTGCTGGCAACTGTGTGTTTATATTTGGTGGTAAGTTTATTGCCGAGAAGTTAAACGCCAATCAACATATACTCAACTGGGTTATTGGTGGTATTTTTACCATTACTGCCCTTATTCAGTTATACAAAATATTCTTTGCCAAACATTGGACGGAGAAAAAGTAAAATCGAAAGTTAAACTTAGCACATCTACTACATGGTAACTTTTGCCTACTTATATTCGTTTATTAACTTCTTATGAAACGAATATTACTCCTCTCTTTTTGGCTATGTTTATGTACTGCAAGTTTTGCAACTATAGTTAGTGGTACAGTTAAAGATACCAAAGGCAATCCCTTAGCTTTTTCTTCTTTACTCATAAAAGGTTCTGGGCAAGGTACATCTGCCAATGCAAAAGGTGGTTATACCCTACACCTAGAAGCTGGAGAATACACTTTAGTATGCCAGCATGTAGGTTTTAAAACAATAGAAAAGAAAATTAAAGTAAGTAAAGAAGATATTGAACTAAACTTTGAATTAGAAGAACAGCAATACACTTTAAAAGATGTGGTAGTACAAAAAGGGGAAGACCCAGCTTATGAAATTATTAGAAAAGCCATAAAAAAACGCCCCGACTACTACAAAGAAGTAAAAAAATTTGACTGTGAAGTGTATATAAAAGGCGATTTGCAATTGAGAGATTATCCCAAAAAATTCTTTGGCAAAAAAGTAGACTTTGAAGATGGCGATACCGCCAAACGCAAAATTTTGTTCCTAAGCGAAACGGTAGCCAAATACTCAGTAGAAGAACCCAATAACCGTAAAGTAGAAGTGATTTCTACAAAGGTAAGTGGCAATAGTGATGGATTTGGTTTTGCATCGCCACAAATAATTTCTTTGTATAGCAATGTTGTTACCATTGGTAGTAGGCTAAACCCAAGGGGTTTTATTTCGCCTATAGCCAGTAATGCCCTTAACTATTATAGGTACAAGTTTGAAGGAACCTACTACGAAAACGGAAAAGAAATAAGTCGTATAAAAGTAATTCCTAAAAGAAAATATGAGCCACTATTTAGTGGCTACATAAACATTATGGAAGATAGTTGGCGTATAAGCAGTGTAGACTTAACCATAGTAAAGGAACAGCAAATGCAGTTTTTAGACACGCTAAAGCTTGAACAAATTTACATGCCAATAAAAGATAAGTGGGTAATCAAACAACAAGTTATTTATCCAGCTGGCAAAATATTTTCTTTTGATTTTTTTGGTAATTTTTTACAGGTGTACGATAAGTACAATATTGCTCCAGAATTTAAAAAGAATTTCTTCAACAACACCATTTTAAAAATTTATGATAGTGCTAATAAAAAAACAATGGCTTATTGGGATAGCGTACGCCCCATACCATTATTAACAGCAGAAAAGAAAGACTATAAAAAGAAAGACAGCCTTGAACAGGTGCGAAAAGATCCAAAGTATTTAGATTCACTCGATAAAAAATCTAACAAAATTTCTATCGTAAGTATTTTACTTACAGGTCAATCGTTTAGCAAACGTAAAAAGAAAGAAACCATTACACTTAACCCAATTGTAAGTTGGTTTAATTACAACACGGTAGAAGGCAGTATGCTTAACTTCTCCCCTACTTATTTTAGAAGTTATAAAGATAGGCAAGCACTTTTTTTAAGCCCCAATATTAGGTATGGTTTCGATAACAACCACTTTAATGCACACCTAACTGGCAGCTACACTTTTGGCAAAAAATATTTTCATACCGTTAGCTTTTCTGGTGGTAAAAGGGTGCTTCAGTTTAATAATAACCAACCCATTAATGCCGACCATAATACTTTTGCTACCAAGAACTGGGAACGTAATTACATGAAAATTTATGAAGCCAATTTTTTAAAATTAGGTTATGCTACTGGCTTGGGCGAAGGTTTTAGTGTATCAACCAACCTAGAATTTCAAGATAGATTACCACTTGAAAACTTAACCGATCCCAAAAAATGGAGAGACATAGAGGGCAGAGATTTTACCCCTAACTACCCAACAGAAATTTCTAGTACCAACATTATAGCACACAAAGCAGCTAGTATTTCTGTTGCAGTAAGTTGGAGACCAGGTAGCAAATATGTAGAAATTGGTGAACGAAAAATAAGTATCGGTTCAAAATACCCCACCTTTAATCTATTGGTAAAGCAAGGTATAAATGGATTGCTAGGCAGCAGCGTAGATTATACCAAATGGAATATTAGCATGAGCGATAACTTAAACATGAAACTAGGTGGAAGGTTAAGCTATCGCTTAGCAACAGGTGGTTTTTTAAACACCAAAACTGTTTACCTACCCGATTATCAGCACTACAATGGCAACAGGCTTTTCTTAGCATCACCCTACCTCAGCAGCTTTCAGTTAATGCCTTACTACCAGTATAGCAATACCGAAAAAATTGCCACCACTGCACATGTAGAGTATCACCTCAATGGATTAATCACTAATAAGATTCCTTTGCTTAAAAAATGGAATTGGTTTTTTGTATTTGGCGGCAATGCTTTGTACATAAACGATAGCAAATATTATTATGAAGCCTTCTTTTCTATAGAAAATATTTTTAAAGTAGCACGTATAGATTTTGTACAAAACTTTGAGCCCAACAAACAGCAAAGCAGTGGCATCCGCATCAATATCCCATTCTTTAAAGGCAGAAGAGAAGATTAGCACAAGGAGTATTTTGTAGCCAGCTGTAGCATATAAATTAAGCTGCGGTGGCGTCGCACATGTTTAGCTTTGGAAGAAGATTGGGCTTTTATGGAAGCGTAGGTTTGGCTATGAAATTGTAAAATGGTAAGTTGTATTGCCGAAACCCCAAACTACTTGCGGATATTTTTTTAAACCATTGAAAATAAGACGATTGAAGAAATATACGCAAGTTTGAAAGAGTGAAAACCTTCGTATATATTTGAGTTATTGGAAATAAATAATAAAAAATCATATAAAATACATTTTAATACTCATTTACAGTGTATTACACCATTTCATCTTTTACAATTAATTTCATAAAATTACTTATTTAAGTCCCTTTTTTGTATTTTTTGTCCCATATTTGTACCTCAAATACACATATATGGCTTCAGTTACTTTAAGGGTTAAACCTATTGATAAAAAAGGATTTTCTTTATTCTTGGATATTTATAATGCGGGGCAACGTTATAAAGAATACCTTAAGTTATACGTTAGTAAAGATTATACCAAGCCCGAAAATAAAAATATTCTTAAACAAGATAAAGACAGTTGGGAACTTGCCATTGCCATACACGCTAAAAGGCTTTTGATGGTCAAAGAACAAGCTGCTGGTTTTATACCAAGGGTAGGTAGTAGTAAAGATTTTATTAGTTATTTCAAAGAACAAGCCACCATTAAAGGTCATTCCACTTACCAAAATACTTTAAGACATCTGCTGCTGTTTAACCAAAGTGATAAACTTCCTTTTAAAAAATTGGATGATGAATATCTGAAAAAATTTATTGGCTATCTGAAGAACCAAGAATTAAGCAATACCTCTAATCGGCTTTATTTATCCAGAATTAATATTGTTCTTAACCTAGCCGTCAGGGACAAGATGATTACCGTTAATCCAATGACTTATTTAAGAAAAGGCAAAGGGGGTGATATTCCTAGACAAATTCAAAAGAAAATAGAGTACTTAACATTTGATGAATTACAACAATTGAGGAACACTCCTATTCGAAGTGAAGGCGTGAAAGAATATTTTTTGTTTTGCTGTTTTGTAGGGTTAAGAGAAAGTGACCTATTAAACCTTAAATGGGAAGATATTGAAGAAGAAAAGCTGGTTTACACACAAAAGAAACAAGGGAATGCAATACAACATTACCTTCCTTTATCTAAACAAGCCATCGATTTGTTGGCAGACATCAAAAAAAGACAGGATACTAGTCTACAGAAAGGAAGTCCATTGGTTTTTGGTCATATAAAAAGCAAACGCAACGTTTTATTCATTTTGAAAGATTGGGCAAGGAAGGCTGCACTAAACAAGAATATCCATATGCATGTAGGCCGCCATACTTTTGCAACTATGTCACTTACTTATGGAGCATCCCTATACACTGTCTCGAAGATGCTAGGACACTCGCAAATATCTACCACGCAAGTATATGCTGAAGTAGTGAATGAAGCCAAACAGCAAGCAATGAGTTTACTCCCCACATTTGCCTAATTTCATGATTTGACACCATAAAAAAGAAATTCTGATGCAGTATATCGATTATCATATTGAAATTAATGATTTGCATGAGTATGCAACAAGTTGCCAAAGCGAAATGAGCAAACATTGCTTGTATGTGATTTACCAAAGTATGAAAGAAGCTGTGTATAATTCAGGTAGTAAGCCTTTTTTATTAGCTAAAAGTTTGGATTATCAAAATGATGATCCCTATTATGAAAAATACTTGCGAATCGAGCAGGATAATAAAAACATGGCGTATGGGCTTCCAGAAATTTTCTTACGGGATGGTGACTTTTACGATTTGCAATCCATACTCCATGTTCGATTAGACACGATAGGATTTGAAGCACAACAGGTTTTATTTTCCCTAAAATTATCGGAGGTATTTAAAAATCAATTCTCTATCAGTACATTCTTAAATTTTCAGGTGTATGATAATTTTGGTGGTGACCAAGCAATGTTTGCTGGATTTCTGCGGCAATTGCTGGCAGTTGCTAACAATTGCTGTTTATTGCCAGCTGCCATCCCTGAAATTCATGTGTGGTTGAGTGATAACGGTTGGAATGATGATTATAGTAATGAATTGAATAATAAATCTAGTATTGAGGCAGCTACATTTAAAATAGACAATGTAGTAAAAGAAAACTTATTAGATGAACCTTTGATGGATCAGGATAAAAATAGTGATCTCTTA
>JAYVRD010000122.1:0-8233 GCA_043776595.1 Chitinophagaceae bacterium
GCATCGTTCCTTGCGTCGCACACTTGTACTACATATCGTTATGCAGCAATTTGCTAGCTGCTTCTATTCCTTATCGCTTTTAAGTGATATGGCCCACAAACCCAAGAAAGTAAACATGCCATTAATAATAAGTAACTCAATACCTATTTGATAACCATTAAACCACTTGGCTGCATTAGTACTAAGTATATATGATAGTATAGGTGCAATTAAGCAAATCAACGTTATAGTAAAAGAGTTGGGCAATCTTCTCTTGGTAAAAATACCAAATGAGAACAAACCTAATAATGGCCCATAGGTATAGCCAGCAAGGTCTAAAATTTTATCAATTATACTATTATCGTTTAGCTTATAAAATACCATAATGCAAATAAGAAAAATCACAGCAAAGCTTAGATGCACTATAAGTCTTGTTCGCTTTTTTTGTTTTTCATCTAAATTATTTCGTTCTCTAAGCCCTAAAATATCTATACAAAATGAGGAAGTTAAAGCTGTTAATGCACCATCTGCACTTGGAAATAAAGCAGAGATTAATGCAATAATGAAAATAATACCTATACCTGTAGGTAAATATTGCAAAGCCACAGTAGGGAAAATTTTATCACCTATAATATTAGCACCAGCAGCAATCAATTCGTGTTTGCCACTAGCTGGGTTTATGGTATAATTAATGCCACTATTTGTAGTGTACATGTACAACAAACCACCCAGCATTAAAAATAAAAACAATACTATAAACAATACAATTGAAAGTGTCATTACATTTTTTTGAGAGTCGCCCAAACGTTTTACACTAATATTTTTTTGCATCATTTCTTGGTCTAAACCTGTCATGGCTATGGTAATAAAAGCACCACCAAAAATTTGTTTTAAGAAAAAGCCTTTACTATTTATATCGGTATTAAAAATATTCATATAGCCCTTATCCTTCATAGCTGTTAAGGCCTCGCCGGCACCTAAATGCAAATGGTTTAAAATGTACACTACACACACTATTAAGCCAGCAATCATTAAAGTGGTTTGTAAAGTATCGGTATAAACAATTGTTTTTACACCACCTTCAAAAGTGTATAATAAAATCATTAACAAAATGATGGCAGCTGTAACTACAAAGGGTACTTTTAATTCATCTAAAATAAAAAATTGTAACACATTAATTACTAAATATAATCTTGCAGTAGCACCTACTGTACGACTGATAATAAAAAATAAGGCACCCGTTTTATAAGCTATCCTACCAAAACGTTGGAGTAAATAATTATAGATTGAAGTAAGATTCAGTTTGTAATAAATAGGAAGCAGTACAAAAGCAATAGTTGCATATCCTATTAAATAGCCAATGGCTACTTGCATATAAGCAAAGCCTTTAAAGCCTCCATTAGCAAAATCGCCAACCCCTCCAGGCACGCTTACAAAAGTTACCCCACTAAGGCTAGTGCCAATCATACCAAAAGCAACTAATATCCAATTACTATTTTTATTGCCGTTGAAAAAAGAATCGTTGTTGGCATTGCGACCTGTGTACCAAGCCACTACTAATAAAATAGCAAAATATGCACCTACAAAACTTAAAAGAAGTGTTGAATTCATAACAGCAAGAGTTTATTGGGCGGTAAGATATAAATTTTAAGTGAAGGTGAATAAGTAGCAGCTTAAATGATAATAGAACCTATTAATATTGCGTTCAAATCTTCATGTATGCAAGTAAAAAGTGTAGCTGTTTTTTGTGGTAGCAAAGCTGGTAACAATCCATTGTATGCCCAACATGCAAAAGCACTAGGCGAATTTTTGGGTAGCAATAAAATAATCCTTGTTTATGGTGGTGGCAGTGTAGGTATGATGGGCATTATTGCAGATGCTGTAATGGCACAACAAGGAAATGTAATTGGTATAATACCCGAAATTTTATTAGCTTGGGAACAACAACATAAAGGCATTACGCAATTACACGAAGTGGCAGATATGCACGTAAGAAAAAAGATGATGTACGAATTATGCGATGCCGCAATAGTGCTTCCTGGCGGCTATGGTACATTAGATGAGTTATTTGAAATTATTACTTGGAATAACCTTAAAATACACGACAAAAAAATAATCCTGCTTAACACAGCAGGATTTTATAACCCATTAATTGCACATATTGAAATGATGCAACAAGAAGGTTTTTTATACGATGATTGGCGTAATAGAATTTTAGTTTGCAATGAGCCTGAAACTATTTTTTCTTTTTTTGACCTAGATAAAAATTAAAGCCAGTGCGTATTACTGGAATGTTATTGCCGTATCCATCTCTATAAGGCGACTCTTTATCTTGGTTTAAGTCAAACATAACTGTAGTAAAAAAACTACTTCTTCCTATCATTCTTTGACCATAACCAGCACCTACTAAAAAACTAGATGCTTGCACTGTAACTTTTTGTGTGGGGGCAGTACCGTTGTTTAGTTTTGCTTTATAGTCAATCCAATTATATTCTGGTTGGGCTTGTACAAAAAAACCATTAAACAAATGAATACGTGTAAAAGCACCCACACCGTAGTTGAATGCTTTTTGAGTGATATCGTTATTATAAACATCAATGTACCTGCTATTGCTAAATATAGTATTAAAATTTACACCAGCATCTAACCACTGGGTAATGCTATAACCTACTTCTGGGTTTAAGCCAACTGTAAAAGTACTTCCTCCATTACCACCACTATAGCCCAATACTACACTACCACCAACAAAAATATTGTTCACTTTAAACTTGCCTTTTGTTGCATCTTCGTTTTGGGCAAAAGATGTAGTGGCTGCAAAAACGAATAACAATGCAATAATAAACTTCTTCATAAATTTTTATTTGTGCTACGATGCAAACTTAACGGCTTAGTTTAAATCGAAAATCTTTCCAGCATTTAAAATATTGTTAGGATCGAAAGCTAGTTTGATGGAACGCATCAATTGTAGGTTGGCTTGCTTAAACACAATATCTAAATATGGTTTTTGAATTAAGCCAATACCATGCTCACCACTTATTGTTCCTCCAAGGCTTTTTACTAGGATAAACAAAGCTTTTAAAGCATTCGTCATTTCCTCATTGCCATGGCTATTTTTTATAGTGGGGTGATTAATACGAATATGCAAATTACCATCGCCAGCATGACCATAACAAACTGCATGAAACCCATACTCAATACCCAATTGCTTAACGCCATGAATCAGTTTTGGCAACTCCGCCCTTGGTACTACTGTATCTTCTTCTATAGTATAGCCAGCAGTTTTTACAGCTTCGGCTACACGCTTTCTTAGCTTCCATAGTTCTGCTTTTTGGTTGGCATCGTCGGCAAAAAAAACTTCTCCACCGTCGTACTGTATCATTAGTTCGGCTATGGCTTCCATGTCTTTCATTAGCACATCCATATCGTTGCCATCCACTTCTATTATTAAGTGTGCAGCAGTATCGTCTGTTATAGGTACAGCATGGCTATCTACCATTTTGCTTACAATTTTTAAGGCATCTATTTCTACCAACTCTAAGCCACTCGGTGTAAAGCCTGCTCTAAAAATGGCACTTACTGCTTCGCTGGCTTTTTCTAAGTTGGTAAAAGGTACCAGCATCAGCAAATCGTACTTAGGTAGTGGAATAAGCTTTAGTACAATTTTGGTTACAATGCCCAATGTACCTTCGCTACCTACCATTAGTTGGGTAAGGTTGTAGCCAGTGGAATTTTTTAGCACATTAGCACCCGTCCAAATAACTTCTCCACTAGGCAGCACTACTTCAAGGTTTAGTACATAATCCTTTACCACCCCATATTTCACAGCTTTCGGTCCACCACTATTTTCGGCAATATTGCCCCCAATAAAACAACTGCCCCTACTGCTGGGGTCTGGTGGATAAAACAATCCTTTCTCCTTTACTGCATTCATCAATGTTTCTGTAATTACACCAGGCTCGGTAGTTATTTGTAAGTTTCTTTCATCAATTTCTAAAATGCTGTTCATGCGTTCGGTGCTTAGTAAAACACCACCCAAATGTGGCAACGCACCACCACTTAAACCTGTGCCAGCACCACGTGGAGTAACAGGTAAAAAAGCCTCGTTACAAATTTTCATGATGGCACTAATTTCTTCGGTGGTTTTGGGTTTTAAAACCACTTCAGGGTTAAACTGTAAACGTTCTGTTTCATCGTGACCGTAGTGTTGTAAACTTTCTTCATCAGCAAAAACGTAAGCATCGCCAATAATGGTTTTAAATTGTTGAATATGTTCTAAAGTTAATTTGCCTTTTGGAGGAATGCTAGCCATGTACAATAAAATTTGAACAAAAATAACGGTTCAAAAATTATCCATGCCATTCTGTACAAAGTAGAAAGAAATGAAGCATGAGCCGTAGTACAAATTTCAACTTCGGTATCCAGCCATTCGCTACAAGCTTTTTTGGCTTTTTTGCTCCCTCTCCTTTGGAGAGGGTTGGGGTGAGGTGCCAAAAAAGGCTTTTCGCTACTGTCTGGGCTAGGCTGGGCAATGGTATTTCAATGGGGCAGTTGATTGTGCTAATTTGATAGGATGAAACATTTAGTTGGCAAATGCACTATTTTATTACATGCTCACTCCAAAGGAGTGATAGGTTTATAGAAGATGAATAGGATATTTGTGTACGACCCCGAAGGGGTCGAATGTTTGTAAATGCAATTACATCTATAAACCTATGATGCCTTTGGCATCAAAACAAAGTTGTAGTTAGTTGGTCTTTCTCTTCAAAAAATCATAAAAAATAAATGCCGCCTCAGTTGGTGTTTTCACCAGCAGGCTTTATAACTTACTTGAAATAATACGATGTTTGTGAAAACACCAACATCGGCGAAGAACGAAGTGAAGAATACCAACTAACTACAATTAATTATTTTTTCATATTTTCAATATGAACTTTTACAGAAAAACTAATTATTTCTGTGTCTGCTAAATTTATGAAAGTTAAATTAGAGAGTTTTGCTTTTTTCAAGATAGCAGTTGCTTTATCAGTAACCATGATACCATAATATTTATCTGGGATAAAAAAATCCGATCCATCCCATTTATCTAGACCTATAAAGGTACCTCTATAAAAATCAGATAATGGACCTGTTGGAACAAGTCTTTTTTGTATAATTTCAGATTTGCTATAATCAATTTTACCGCATCTGCCTGTTATAGACCATCCATGATAGCCAGATATTTCTACCCCCTTTTTATCTAATAAATGAATTGGGAATGTTTTCCATCCGGTTAAATTATTTTCTTCTAAAACTGTTTTCATTTTATCAGAAATCAAAAGCAAGATAGCAGTGCCAGTATCTAAAACATCTCTTTGTTGATGACCATATGACTGTTTAAATACTACTGGGAATGTAATATTTTTATAATTTCCAAGCAAAAGCCTTGCTACATCATCTTGTCGGTTTGCATCCTCAGTATAATTTAAGTTTAAAGGATGTGCCTGGATAGTTGCCATAAGTAGCTTACTTCCTAAACGATAAAAATGTGAAATATCCATTTTGATAGTTTATTTAATAATTAGTCTGTAATCCTCTCCAAAGAAACGCATAAAAAGAATGAACGCCTCGGTTGGTATTTTCACCAGCAGGTTTTACAACTTACTTGAAATAATACGATGTTTGTGAAAACACACAACATCGGCGAAGAACGAAGCGAAGAATACCAACTAATTAAAGGATGCGGGCCTTCAATCTTTAATGACTACTTCTTTATAAATAATACTCTTCTTCAAAAGAATTGAATCATAAATCTCTAATCTTACTAAGTACTTATTTTTTTTGTTTAAGAGAGGTAATTCTAATTGTTTGAATATTTCATTATTTGTTAAAGGTAAAATTTCTTGAATTTGTTTTGAATCGTTGTCTTGTTTACAAAGTGAGTAATCAAACCGAAATTGTGGGGGATTAATGAGATATAAAAAAAGTGAGACTTTAACAGAATCCTCAATACCAATTAAATTGCTTGATAAACTTATGGCATCAAAAAGAATATCTTTTACTCCTGCCCATTGACTATAATTGATATGGAGTTTTGTTTCCCCTTCAAAATTCACAAAGAAAAAATCTGAAATTTTACTACTCAATGAATCATATAAACTAATCTGACCGATAGGTCTGCCATAATAATAATAGTCTTGGTACATAAGTTTTCCAAAACTATTATAATGGTATGTGCTTCCATTTTTTTTCCCATTTAAATAATTAGAGCTATCTCTCAATTTCCCATTTGTATAATAGTTTACAGCATACCCGTTTTCAATATTGTTGATAAAACTTTTAATAGCGACTATTTGATTTTTGGAATTATAATATTTTATTTCACCGTTCATTAATGAATCTTTTGAAATTATTCCTTCCAGAAGATACCCATCTTTTGACCATCTCCTTTTTTTTGTTTTTGAATCAACACTACAAGACGAGAAAAAAAAAGATATAAAGACAAGAATAAAAATTTTTGACATATCATTATTTTTTTGGTGTTATAAAAAAGGTATCTGTATCATCCTTACTAGCTTTTATGTTGATTGTAGTTAGTTGTTTTTCCTCTCCAAAGAAACGCATAAAAAGAATGAACTCTTCGGTTGGTGTTTTCAAGAGCAGGCTTTATAATGTACTTAAAATAATAGGATGTTTATGAAAACACCAACATCAGCAAAGAGCGAAGCGAAGAATACAAACTAACTACAAAAATTTAAACATCGTAATGTCTCCTTTTAATAAAGGTTCATACACAAGCAGCTTTATTGCTATTTTCTTAATTGTTTTATTTTTTATTTCATCATCCAATAAAATGACTGACCATGGTTTTGTTGAATCAAAAGTTTTAATCGTAATCTCATTCTTATATTGTGAATCAATGGAAACCAAACTATATCTAAAATTATACTTTGGTGGATTAGGAGTATAGATAAACAATTCCTCTTTTTTGGAACTAATCCCTTTTTGTGTTAAATCTGAATACACTCTTTTATTAAAAAAGAAATATTCTGACTGAAGCTCAGTAATTTTTTTCTTCAAGGATAAACTATCGTACGACAGGTTGAATAAAATTGTATTATCTAAAGAATAAAACCAATAATTAACGACAGAATTGGTATACTCTATGCTTGAGCCAGTTTTTATATCGTAGAAAAAAAAATCTTGTGTTTGTAGTCCTCCAACAGAATCAAATGTATATGTGTAACCATTTTGCTTGTTATTTTCATAATTTGATATTGTCATTATTTTTCCGTTAGGATAATAATCTGTTTGCTCGCCGTTCAATACTCCATTTGAATAAATACTTTCTCGAATTAATAACCCAGTTTTTGCATTAAAGAATTTGATTTTGCCATCAAAAATTATATCGGTGTTTATATCACCCTTTGCGATAGTTTCTTCATCGATGTAGATTGATTTATTCTTATTACATGATAATATACTTAATATGATTAGAAATAAACAAATTCTCATGTTGTTAATTTTGTAGTTAGATGGTGTTCTCCTCTTCATTCTTCGCTAATGGTTGTATGTTTTCACCAACATCGTATTTGGTTTCAAAATATCGTGTTACATAAATGTACCGTTCTACAATTAAAATGGGTTGCTGTTTTTGCAAACTGAATATTGCAGTGCATCATAACCATTTTAACTCAATAAAATATTTTTTTGCATCTTCTTGTATTTCTTCTTTATTAAGATTTAATTTTTTATACTTATCTAACACATCGAATGAGTCAATCATGCTGTTTGCTAAAATGTTTTTCTTTTCTTGAGGGGTTGATTCTTTTATTCTTACATAGTCTAAGATAATATCCCAATACAAAACTTTGTCTTTACTATCAAATCTTTTTCGAATTTTAAAATCATGAGGTACGCAAACAATAACAATAAATAATTTTATGGCATTATTCCCGTAACTTTTACCTTCGAAATACGCTTTAAGTTCCATTTCCATTAGCAAAGGTTTAATTCCTGAATCATCGTAATAATCAGCTGAGTTTCTAATTTCCATAAAATTTAATTTAACCTGTAGTTGGTAGGTATTCCTCTCCAAAGAAACGCATAAAAAGAATGAATGCCTCGGTTGGTGTTTTCACCAGCAGGTTTTATAACTTACTTAAAATAATACGATGTTTGTGAAAACACCAACATCGGCGAAGAACGAAGCGAAGAACACCCACTAACTACAACCTTTAAATACATCTTAACTAAATGACATTGGGCTGCGGGATAG
>JAYVRD010000123.1:0-8185 GCA_043776595.1 Chitinophagaceae bacterium
ATAGCTGATTTTAAGGATGAGATTAGCGTACCAGTAGCTTTAAATCCAATTTTTACAAATATGGCAGTTCCAGAGTACCTTTCACTACCACAATCATCAGTTACTTTTCTTCTATAAGCTGTTATAGTAGTTGACCCACTATTTAATGTGGGAGATGTATAAGTTAATGATGTAGCACCTAAAATATTTGTCCATGTAGTTAAATCGGTGCTTACTTGCCAAATGTAATGGTAGTTGCCATCTCCACCAGTTGAAGAGGATGCACTTCCTAAAAATGGTGTAATAGGGCTTGTGTAGATGTAGCCCATTAAAGTAGGATCACAAAGTACATCGCTACCGTAGGATATACAACCACCAGTAAGCGGTGCATTGCCAATTACACTAAGAACATTAGAGTAAGAATCTCTAAACACGCCACTACATCCATCGTTAAACTTGCGGCGAATTAAAGTGTTGCCATTAATAGTAATATTGATTTTTCCACCACGAATTGCATTAGGTATATCGTTCCATGTTAAACCACCATCTTTAGAAGTTTGCCACTGGTATTGTGCAATCGTTCCAAAATTACTAGCAGCACTAGTACTAATTACAGTTATAACAGAGTTTACACAAAGTGAAGTTGTAATCGGTGTTTCAAAGTCAATAGTACCTGGGTTTACACTACCAGCTAGTAATCTTATGGTGCCGTCATTACTATAAGTGTTTAGCGTTAATCCATCAGTAACTTTTCTTCTATAAGTAACAGTCTCAGTTTGAATTGGCGGCTGATATTCTATTCCTGTTGCGGATGGTATGGTTTGCCAAGTAAGTGTGCTTGCTGGTTTTGCTTCCCAAGAATAATTGTATGGTAAAGATCCTCCAGTGGCACCTATTACACTAAAAATTCTTTCTGGTGTATAGCCTGGGAATACGCAACCGGTAATAGTATAAATTTGACCACCATCGAGCGGAGTACCTGGGACTACTTCAATAACTGTCGCCGGCTTTTCAGTAGTACAAACAACATCTCTATCTAATCTTCTATAGTATGCTATGGACGAACCCACAGAAGATATGGTATAAGATGCATTCGTTTGACCAACAATATCATTCCAAGGGCCTGTAGAAGTGGTAGCTGTTTGCCATTGATAAGTATAAGTACTAGATCCACCAGCTGTGCCAGCAACCTCAGTTAATATTGGAGAACTTCCAATTGGTGAGTAGAATGATGAAGGACTAAAAACACCTGCTATCAAATCTGCATAGGCATCTACATAAACCTCATTACTAATTGCTGTTCTTGTAGAACCTCCACCACAGCCATCCGTTAAAACTCTTCTATAATAAGTGCGTTCGGTAATATTTCCAGTTAAAGTTAAATTGCCACCAACTGCACCAGGTATAGTTTGCCATAATGTACTTGCAGTTCTTTTCTCCCAAGAATAATCAACTAAGGTAGCAAAACCACTACCAGAATTAGTGCTATTTATTGGGGCGGGTGAGGTATTATAACAAGTGTATGCATTAGTAGGTGAAATAGTACCTGCATTTAATGGTGATGTAATGATAGAAATTGTGGCTATGGATGAATATTCGATATTGCCAATAGCATCAGTCATTTTTCTTCTAAAGTCTGTTGTTTCAAACAATGGACCATAAACGCCCAAATGCCAATTGGTAGCACTAGGAATATCAACAAAACTAACATCAGATAACCCCTTTTTCTGCCACTGATAAGTATAAGGTGCTACACCACCACTTATGGGGCCATAGCCATCAATTCGAGTAGATTCACCAATAAACCCACAACCAGAATTTGTTAATGCAGCACCCGCTACTAATGGGTTGTAAAAATACACTTGTACTGAGTGGGAAGGAACTTCATTTAAACAAATATTGTCTTTTACAACACGATGGTAATAAATAATACCTGCCGATGCAGATGTTGGTGGCTGAAAAGTAATATTGTTTGCGGAAGGTGTTACATCCGTCCATGTTGTATTATCAAAACTATATTGCCAGCGATAAGTATATTTAGTAGAACCGCCAGATACGGGTGTAGATTCTGTAATTAAGTCGGGTGTAGTATTAATTAATTTATATTGAATGGCAGGCGAAATAGTGCCAGCTATTAAAGTGCTAAAAGGCGTTACTTCCACTTCATTAGAATAAGCATATCTACTTACACCACTACACTCCTCTGAAAATCCACGGCGATACCATGTTTTTTGAGTAACTGACGATGGTGTATAATACCCAGTTGCTGTGCCTGGGATGTTTGTCCATACACCACCAATAGCACTGTCTTGCCATTGGTAAGATAATATTGTGCTACCAAAACCAGACGGAGCTGAAGTGCTATAAATAGTACCTGGGCTACCACCAATGCATACTTCATTTACATCAAGAGCCACAGTACCACCATTAAGTACCGTTGTAACATAATTAATGGTAAAAGGATTTGTATTAACCTCATCCAATGTATTTAAGTCAAACACATGAAGGCGATAGCTAACCGTTTCTGTTAATGGAGCTGGTGGCTGATAATTAAGCCCCGTTCCACCGTTGGGTATCCATGCTGGTGCACTTGCACTACTTTGTTGCCAAGTATAAAAATAATTGCCACTACCACCAGTAGCAGCAGTTGATTTTAACAACAAAGGTGTGTTACCAGGAAATACACAAGAAGAACCTTGTATAATATCTCCTGCTGTAAGCTGTGCAGAAGATTGAAAAGAGGACAACATTACTGTTACAAACAATAATGAACAAAACATTTTTCCTTTTAGGAGTAGAATGTTACGCATGATAGTAGGTTTTAAATTAAGGCTTGGTTACGTGGCTTCTTCTCAATGGAAATTGAATTAAACATAGTTTCACAAGGAAACAGAATACTGTTTTGAGCAAAGGATATTGGAAAAAGCAAGCCTTTCAAAAAAGAATAAAACAGGCATTGAAGATTGCCTGAAATGTGGATTAGATTAAACAGCAAAAAAGCCGTTAGAGCTTTAAGAAGAATATCGGATACGAATTATTTTGTGAATGTAGTACATTTTTTTATATTACAATCATTATTTTATTAAATAGAAAGAGCCAACCCTTCGGTTAGCTCTTTCTTATTTTATTGTATGATTAATTTTGCTGTGTAATGCTTTGCTCCATCAAACATTTGCAAAACATAGCTGCCTTTTGCTAACTGTTGTTTTATGGTTACAAAGTATTTGTCATCGTTTATTTTTTGCGAACTGAAGTTTATTTTATTTCCATCTACACTTACTAAACTCAATTGATAGCTACCTGCCTTATTTGCGGTTACATAAAACTGATTATTAGTTACAGGGTTGGGGCTAATGGTAATTCCAATTATATTTTCTGCAGTAGCAGTAATACTTTTATTTTCATTTTTGGTAATTTCTAATTTAACTGTATTTCCGTTGGTTTGAACATATAGAGAGTTCGGCGTGATTGTTCTACAACTTAGGTTGGTTATAATACTTGCTGTATTGGTGTATACTACCATACTACATCTTGTACTACTTACTTTCAATCTAAAATATCTGGTAAGAGCGGAAGCTGATGGTTGGTAAATAGGCGTAATTTCACCTGCAATGTCCGTCCAAGGTCCACTAGTATTTGTAGCTTCTTGCCATTGATAGCTTACTGTACCATCTGTATAATGACAATCGGTAAGTAATTCAAGTTTTGATGGTGTTTCAGTAGTACAAGTTGTTTGCTCAAAAGGTCCTATTAAACCTGCTTCCATAGTTGGGTACACATAAATAGTAACTTCATTAGAAGACTCAGTATTACCACAAGCATCAGCAATCATTCTTCTATAAATCGTAGTACTATTTATTGCATTTGGTGTGTAAGATGCTCCATTTGCACCAGGGATTGTGTTCCATCCCAAACCAACATTGTATTGCCAGCTGTAATTTAAAGTTCCACCACCACCACAAGCATCTAATACACTTGTTATTGTACCTGGGGCAGTTCCTGAACAAGTAATAAATGGTCCATCAATTAATCCAGCCAACAGTTTAGTCCACTGTACGTTAAAGGTTAGCGTGTTAGAGTATGCACTTCCAGAACAACCAATATCTGTAGCATTTCTTCTAAACGAGGTAGTATAAGTAATATTTCCAGGTGTGTAATTTATACCTGTAGCTCCTGATATAATACTCCAAGATCCATTACCAATTTTCATTTCCCATTGATAGGCATAATTGCCAGTACCACCAGTGGCTACTGTACCAATTAGTAACCCTGGACTTGTATTTACACTTAAACAACCAATTTGAGTTGTACTTATTGTTCCACCAGCAATTCTTGTAGTGCTACCTACATTAATGATAACCTCATTACTTGGTAAATCTCTCCATATATACCCACATCTATCACTTGCTAGTCTACGGAAATAAGTTGTTGCTGTTAATGGCCCAGGTGTATAGTAACCAAGTATAGCTCCAGGAATATCTGTCCAAACTATTCCATCCAAACTTTGCTGCCATTGATATCTTAAATCCACAGTTGTAGTTGAGGCTGCATAAATACTATTTATTATGCCTGGTGAGTTTCCTGGGCAAACAGAGGTAACTGCTGCTCCAATTTGGCCAGGGTATAACAATGCAGTAACATAAGTAATAGTTATGGGTCCATTAGAGTAAGCACTATTTCCCAAAGCATCTGTTACCTTGCGGCGATAAATATGTGTCTCCGTAATTGGGGTAGGGTCGTAATAATCTAGAGTAGCCCCAGGAATTACAACCCATGTAGGAGCGGAAGTTGATTGCATTTCCCATGAGTAGGTATAAGGTGCAGTACCGCCGGATGGTGGAGTACTTCCGGGTTGTATTCTACTTGGGTTTTGACCTGGAAATACACAGCCCGATAAAATTATTAAATCTCCACCATCAATAGCTACAGGAGTAATTACAAAGGCTTCTACTACATAAGTATATTTTACTGCTAAACAATTATTATCCTTAGTGGCCCTACGGTAATATGTAGTTTGGGTAATGGCTGGTGGCTGATAAGACAACCCAGTTTCTCCAGGAATGGTAGTCCACGGTCCAAAACCATTTGGCGATTTCTCCCAAGAAAGTGTGTATGAACCTGTACCTCCTGATGGGGAAATTAGATTGTTTAACACAAGCGGTGTGCTACCAGATAAAACACTTTGAGTGTTAGGATCTATGTTACCAGCTAGCAATTCTTGTCGTACATCTATCTCTACTTCATTAGAAGTTGCAGACCTAGTTGTATTCAATCCACAATTATCGTAAACAAGCCTATGATAGTATGTTTTTTCAGTAATGGGGTCAGGTTGATAATCTCCTCCAATTGCACCAGATATTGCTACCCATGATGTGCTTACAGTTCTTTTTTCCCACTGATAGTAAACATTTAATCCAGCACCCGAAGCACCACCTGTGCTTTTAATAATATCTGGTGTTGAGCTTAAACAAGCTATATTACTTGAAACTGCAATAGTACCTGCACTAAGTGGTGTAGTAACTAAGTTAATAAATACTGGATCTGTATACTCTACTGTAGATGCGGCATCGGTTACTTTTTTTCTAAAATAAGTTGATTGGCTTAATGCACCTGATTGATAAGTACCCCCAGATGCACCAGAAATATCAGTATAGTTTACGCCATCTGTACTTGTTTGCCAGCCAATTGTATATGGTGCAGTGCCGCCAGTAGGTGGGTAAGACGTGCCAATAAGACCTGGCAATTCTCCAATAAAAGTACAATTGGAATTTAATATTAAGTTACCTGGTACTAATGGAGAGTTTAAAACTATTACTTCTATTACGTTAGAAGGAGTTGTACTACCGCCACAACTTACATCAACCGCAAGTCTTCTAAAATATGTGGTAATAGTTAATGCACCTGGTTGATAAGTAAGTGAATTAGTTGCTGGAATATCTTGCCAAAATCCAAACGGATAAATTGAACTCTGCCATCTGTAAGAAATAACACCACCGCCACTTGCAGCAGTTGTTGATGTTAGCAAAGAGGGTGCAGTATTATTAGGAATAGTTTGTGTTACAGGTGCTATTGTTCCAGCATCTATATTATTAAAAATGTCAAAAGAAAGTTCGTTTGAGTAAACTATGTTACCACAGTTATCTGCTACAGATCTACGAAAACTAGTTGGCCCATAAATACCAGGCGTAGTATAACTAGCTGTATTAGCACCTGCCACATCATTCCAAGCACCTGCTCCATACTTTATTTGCCATTGATAAGTTATAATATTTGTACCATCACCAGGTACAGGAGCACTAGAGAGTGTACCACCCGTACTGCCTACACAAACAATATTGCTAGATAGGTTACTGCTTATAGTACCACCAGAAATGATTAATGAAACAACGTTGGTAATAGCAGAGGTATCTACACAGGGTCCATTATTAATAACCACACGATAAGCACCAGTAGAAGAGGTTGTATAATCTGGCAAATTGGCACCACTTATGTTAGAAAAAGCACCTGGTCCAAGCTGCTGCTGCCATTGGTAAGTATAACCACCTGTAGCTGGTTTTGAATTTAATGTAGTAGAGCCACCAACACAAAGATTTACTATCGATCCATTAGTAATAATTGCATTAATAGTAGCACAACGTTGAGACTGTGTTTGTGCAGTAGCAACATTTGTAATTAAAAATTGCAAAAGCAAAAAAGTACAAATGATTTTAGCAGAGGAAATGATTCTTCTCATAAAAAAGTTGATTGAACTAGATAAAAAATTGGCTTTATAGAACAAAGGGTGATTTGAATACTCATTTTTCAACTAATAAGAATATTAGAGAATGAATAGTCTTTATGCTAGAATAATTGGATTGGATGAATATAATTTGCCTATGCAGAAACTAATACTCATGCTTAAGACGAGGCTAAGCAATGGTTAGTTGCAAAATGGGAAAAATTCTTTTAAGAGAATTAATAAGCTCGTTTTAGAAACGTAACTTGAAAGATATGAAAACAGTTTTTATGAGAAATTTATACTGGTAATGAATAGGTTGCAACATAAAATACTATACCCTTTTTTTCTGTTGGCAGGCATTTCATGCTAAAAATAATTCTTTTAACGCTGGCGTGGGCAACCAGCAACTTTCTTGCTTACCAAACCATTTATAGCGGTTCTTGGCTACAAAACCATACACTGCATTGCGTATAAATGGGGGGATAATGATAAAACCATACAGCAACTTCCAAGCACCGCTTAATTGCTTGGCCACATGCAATGCACCAGTGCTTTTGGTGTAAATGTTGCCATTTTGTAATAAAACAAACGAATTAAAATCGGTTGTTGGTAGGTTAAATTCTTTTAAAATTTGCTGACCAAAATTGCTTTGCAGCGATGCGTACCTAAACTTTCTTTCAGGATCATGCTTAATAATAAATTGTACACTGCTGCTGCATAAGTTGCATACACCGTCAAATAAAACTATGGGGTTTGATATGTTTTGTACACTTATCATGTAGTAAAGGTAGTGGTAAACATAAAAAGAGATTTGCCATGGGCAAATCTCTTTTTATAAATACTTTACTAATACTGTGGGTGAGAAAAGCCCAATAGAAATCTATAGCTTAAAATGTGCGACGCAACAGGTGATGCTATGAAAAACTACCGCTAGCTACATAAAAACCATTTTGCGATAGCAAAATAAAATCCTTTTTACTCCCTACTAGCATCCAACATCTATCATTTGCCAACTACCAACTATCAACCAACCTTCCTAGCCCATATTATGAAACACTTTGTTTACATCCTCGTCTTGCTCTAAACGTTCAATTAGTTTACTTACGTCTTCGGCTTGTTCATCTGTTACTGGCACTGTAGTCGTGGGTATCCATTCCAACTCGGCACTTATGGTGGTTATGTTTTTTTCTTCTAAAGCTTTTTGTAGGTTACCAAAATCGGTAAAGGCACTACGCAATACTATAATGGCATTGCCATCATCATCGGTACTTTCTCCCATTTCTTCTAATCCAAAATCAATCAGTTCAAGTTCTAAATCATCTACGCTCAAACCCTCTGCTTTTAATTTAAATACACCCATTTTTTTAAACTGAAAACTCACACTACCGCTGTTGCCCAATGCACCACCACCTTTATTAAAAGCTGCTTTTACATTGGCCACGGTGCGTACATGATTATCGGTTGCTGTTTCTACCACCAATGCTACAC
>JAYVRD010000124.1:0-2123 GCA_043776595.1 Chitinophagaceae bacterium
GGTGTGCAGCATGGCCAAGTATTGAACATTGACCAAACTATTAAAGCCATAGATATGGCTATGAAAAACTGCATCAACAGCAACCCCGACTTAGAAATAAGTGAGGTATATGTGGGTATAGCAGGGCATCATATAAAAAGTTTACAAACCCGTGGCGACTTAGTAAGACAGGACCCCGACACCGAAATAAAACAACACGAAGTAGAGCAGTTGATAGAAAATCAACGTAAAACTTTTATCCCTGCTGGCGATCAAATTATTGATGTGATACCACAAGATTTTCACATAGATAATTTGCAAAATATTCCGCAACCTGTTGGGTATAATGGGGTGAAGATGGGAGCCAACTTTCATATAATAACTGGCGATAGGAATGCGATAAGAAATATCAACCGTGCTGTTGAAAGAAGCAATTTAAAAACGAAAGATTTGGTGTTGCAACCATTGGCATCTAGCAGTGCAGTAATGAGTGATGTAGATATGGAAGCTGGTGTAGCCATATTGGATATTGGTGGTGGCACAAGTGATTTAGCAGTTTTTTACGAAGGTATTTTAAAGCATACTGCTGTAATACCATTTGGTGGAGAAAACATAACGAGTGATATTAAAATGGGCTTGGGTGTTTTAAAAAGTCAGGCAGAAGCCATGAAGGTACAGTTTGGAAGTGCTTTGGCAGATGAAGCAAAAGCAAATGCATTCATTACTATTCCTGGGTTAAAAGGAATGCCAGCTAAAGAAATAAGTGTAAAAAACTTAGCCAACATTATCCAAGCAAGAATGAGTGAGATTCTCGATTTTGTGAGCTATCATTTAAAGCAAGTAGGTTTAGACAATCGTTCTTTAAATGGTGGTGTAATATTAACTGGCGGCGGTTCTCAATTAAAGCATTTAATTCAACTTACAGAATATGTTACTGGCTTAAATGCACGTATTGGCTACCCCAACGAGCATTTGGCTGCCAACCATATAGATGAATTGAAGAAGCCCATGTACAGTACTTGTATTGGCTTAATATTAAAAGGCTATAACGACTTTGAATTTAAACGCAAAGAGTTTGAAAATAAACTACGCAAAGTAGAAGTGCCAGATTCTTTAAAGAAAGATGATGCTGTGCTACAGCAACCAGCTACACCAGCTATAACTATTGACGAGGTGGAAATGAAAAAACGCAAAAGCATCAATAACTTCTGGGATAAATTTAAAGACGGTATTATTGATTTATTTAAAGAAGAAGCTGATAAAGAAATGAAATAGCAGAAAGCAAAATGCTTAGAATTATACTTTTTAATTAATCCTATATTCTAAAAAAAAAAAGAACTAAAAATCTACTAACCCAAAAATCACAATTATGATTCACTTTGATTTGCCCAAACAAAAATCCTCTATCATCAAGGTACTTGGTGTGGGCGGTGGCGGAAGCAATGCTGTAAACTTCATGTTTGCACAAGACATAGAAGGCGTTGACTTCATCATTTGTAATACAGATGCTAAAGCTATAGAACAAAGTAAAGTGCATAACAAAATTCAACTTGGCCCACACCTTACACAAGGGTTGGGTGCAGGTGCCAACCCCGAAGTTGGACGTTTAGCCACCGAAGAAAGCCTTGATGAAATAAAACGCATTCTAGAAGTAAATACAAAAATGGCTTTTGTATGTGCAGGTATGGGTGGTGGCACTGGTACAGGCGGCGCTCCCATTATTTCAAAAATTTGTAAAGATTTAGGCATACTTACAGTAGGTATAGTAACAACACCTTTTGCTTTTGAAGGACCCAAACGCATGGCACAAGCCGAAGCAGGTATTAAAGAGTTGAAACCTTATGTAGATACTTTGCTAGTAATAAGCAACGATAAATTGCGTATGCAATATGGCAACCTAAAAATGAAAGAAGCATTTGGCAAAGCCGATAATGTATTGGCTACTGCTGCTAAATGTATTACAGACATCATCAACAGCCGTGGACACATAATAGTAGATTTTGCAGATGTATGTACCGTTATGAAAAACGGTGGCGTAGCTATTTTGGGTAAAGCCGAAGTAGAAGGAGATAACCGTGCACAAGCTGCTATAGAAGAAGCACTCAACTCACCATTACTAAACGATAGTGATATTAAAGGTGCTA
>JAYVRD010000125.1:0-29713 GCA_043776595.1 Chitinophagaceae bacterium
CTTACATTATGGTAGCTGCAGTTTCTATTTTGTCTACATTTAATGTTGTAGTTGTTGCTTTATGCTTTACTTTATTTTCTACTACACTAGCATACACTTGTTCATCTATCAAATTTTCATGCTTGGCAATAATAACAGTAGCTACTGTATTACCAATCATGTTGGTAATACTTCTTACTTCACTCATAAATCTATCAATGCCAATTAATAATGCTAGCCCTTCAATAGGTATAATTTTTATAGCTGCCAAACTAGTGGTAAGCACAATAAAACCGCTACCTGTAATACCACCTGCACCTTTGCTAGTAATAAGCAATATACCAACAATGGTAAGTTGCTGCCAAAGGTCTAAATGCACATTAAATACTTGAGCAATAAAAATTATAGACATGCTTAAATATATTGAGGTACCATCTAAATTAAAACTGTAGCCAGTTGGTATTACTAATCCCACTACTGTTTGATGGCATCCTGCGTTTTCTAGTTTACTCATGATGTTGGGTAAAACAGATTCGCTACTACTAGAGCCTAGTACAATCAGTAACTCTTCCTTTATGTATGCTAATAGTTTAAAAATATTTAGCTTGTAATAACGCATAATCAAGCCTAAAATCACGAATATGAAGAAGGCTGCTGTAGCATAAAATGTGAGCATTAGTTTGCCTAAAACCATCAGTGTACCAAAACCAAATTTACCAGTTGTGTAAAGCATGCCACCAAAAGCACCTATTGGGCTTAGCAGTGTTATCATGTTTAAAATAGCAAACAATACTTTATTTATTTTTTCAAAATTATGAGTGATGGATTTGCCAGTATTACCCAATTTACTTAATCCAATACCAAACAATACCGCAAATACTAATACTTGCAGTATATCGCCTTTGGCAAAAGAATCTACCACGTTAGTAGGTATCATGTGCAAGAAAAAATCTACCCACTTTACTTCTTTGCCAGCTTGTACATAAGTAGCAATATTGTTAGTAGGAATTTTATCTGCTGCTATGCCAAAGCCTGGCTGTATAATATTGGCAACAATAAGCCCCAATAACAAAGCAACGGTAGATACTATTTCAAAATATAAAATGGCTTTACCACCAATTCTACCAGCTTTGCCTAAACTACCTGTACCTGCAATACCAGCACTTATAGTAAAAAAAATCAATGGTGCAATCAACATTTTAATAAGGTTGATATAGGTTTCGCCAATGATTTTACCAACGTTGTTAAATGATGGGGAAAAATAACCTACTACAATGCCCAATACAACGCCCAGTAATACCTGTACATACAGTTGTTTTAAATATTTCATGTAGTTTTTTTTAAAGGTCTATTGTATATCCATGAAAAAGTTGGCAAAGGCAAACTTGCCCATCTCACCGTTATTATGCCCTACTTTGGGTACATAAATTTGTGTCCAATTAAAAGCTACTTTTAATTCCTCGGCTTTTGCTTTAGCGGTTTTATAATAATAGCGACCACGTTCAAACCTTGTTTTGCCTTGAGCCTCTGCCTCAACTGTTGTATTAAAATCTTTGCTGTCTCTATCTGTATCTGCCATGCCTAGTAGTACAAATAATTTTGTAGCAAAAAAACTAGTAAGCTGTATTGTACTAATAGGTGATTTTTTTATACCAAAAGGAAAATCAACATTGCTGCTTGTAGAAGTGTACCATCCTGCATTTGCAATGGCTGCTTTAATTACTTTGTTTTGATTTACAAACATTAAAAAGCGATGTACAAACTGAGCACCGCCCGAATGACCATACATATAATAACCTTTGCAAGAACTTTGTATTTGTTTTACAACACTATCAAATAAGGGTTCAATAATAGAGAAACTCCATTGGTCGGGGGTATTAAACGTTTTTTTGTTTTTATTGTACACATTGCCCAAGTTGTACATTTCTACACCACGATAATCTTCTTGGTCAAATTCTGGAGCAATAATTTTGCAACCAAATACTGTTGCAGCATTTATTAGGTCATCCATATAAGCCGATGCATCTCTGTGTGCACCATGCAGCATTACTACTATGGGCATACTATCTGCATTGGCTTTGGGGCTGTAGTAAAAAACTTTAATGGGATTTTTTAACTTACCTCCATTATCAAAATAAAAGGATTGTTTGCCTACACTGCTTCTGCTAATTTGTGCAAAACAAACAGAGGAAACTAATAATATAAACAAAACAAAACTGAACAAATATTTCATATTCTTACTTTTGATTGGGTTGCTTACTTTTCATTTTTTTATACGCATAGCCTACACCAGCTGCCAATAAAACACTCAAGCCTCCATCTATTGGTACATCATTTATATCATCTCCAAAGCCAGGTTGTGCATTTGCTAAAAAGGGCAGCACTAATATAAATACTACTAACAAAAGATAATTTATTCTATTGTACATATCGCAAGTTTTTAGTTTAAATGGTATAGGCATTACTCTACAATAAAAGTTTTATTAGCCACAACAACACCTTGGGCATTTATCATACTTAGTACATACCAACCCATTGTGGGTTTTATTGCCAAAAATATTTGGCTACTTGTAGTTGCTACTACTTGGTTGTATACTTGTTTATGAATAATGGAACCGTTGATATTTTTAATGCTAAGGGTGTACATGCCTATAGGTGCTTCTTTAAAACTTAGCACAACCTTATTGCTTTTAACTGGGTTGGGATAAATACTAAGTACTGTGTTATTTGTTTTTTCATTTTTTATAACTACAGTAGCCGATAATGTGCTTTTACTATCTATATCTACTTGTTGCAAACGGTAGTACAAGTTTGTGTTTGGTATGGCGGTATCTGTGAAAGCATAATTGTTTATTGTAGCCATGTTACCTTTTCCTGCTACTTTACCAATGGTTATAAAATCTGTAACATTAAAAGCACGTTGTACATTAAAATGACTATTGTTTATTTCGTTGGTGGTGGTCCAGTTTACTTGTACAGCATTGTTTACTTTATTAGCCGAAAAACTAATTAGGTGAACAGGCGTAACAATTACATCTATAGTACCATCTGTAAAAGCTTGGCTTTGGGCTATTGCAGGCAATAGACCCATAAATGCCAATAGCAATAGCGTTACTTGAAAGCTGATTAATTTCTTTTGCATACACAGCATTTAATTTATTGTGTAATCATTTTTTTAGTAATGATGGTTTCTCCCATTTGCACTTCTACTATGTACAAGCCTTTAGCAAGCCTACTAGTATCAAAAGAAGTTTGCCCTTGTTGTTGCATACCAATATTTATTTTATTTACAACTGCACCTGCTGTGTTTACAATACGAATGCTAGTATTGGCAACCTGCGTATTATTATACTTTACCATACATTGGTTGGCAGCAGTGGTTACAATAACAGTAGCACTTGTCGCTGGTAATGCAACTATCGCTTTAGTTTTAGTTAGCACTATTTCAAGTCTATTTTCACCTACTTGTGAAGCATCCTGAGGGTCTATAGTAAGGTTGTAAGTTGCATCTTGTTGTAATAATGTTGAGGTGTTTGTAAATCTATCATGCAAGTACATTTTCATAGTAGGATCTATTGTGTAATCACTTGCTTTAATGGTATACGTTTGTATACCATAGGCCTTAGGTAATACAATACCTAGGGGTAAAATAGAATCGTTGGTATTGCCATAATTGGCTGCTAATTTTTGTTTATCGGTAGTTATTGCATACAAGCTAAAGCCATCGTTTAGTAATTTGATAGCATCGTTTGCGTCGTAGTTATTATCGTAGTTATCAGCTATATTTAACGATAGGTTATCATACTCTAAACCATTGTTTAAAACTTTTAATTGCACATTATTTGTTGCATTGTTAGTTCTAAACAAAGTAGCACAACTGCTACATGTACTTTTATTGCTTTCGGTAAAACTTAAATTGGTTGCAGCAATAGCTTTTACAAAAAACGATGTGTAAGCAGGTATAATGTAGCTAGCAGGTATTGGGTTTATTGTTATATAAGTACCCAACTGTGGATTACGCAAATAAAAACTTGTACCTACGTTTGCACCAGCAGCAGTAAGCACAGCACCAATATCTACTGCCGAGGCGTAAGGATTACCCACCATATTAAAACCTGCTGTGTTTCCACTACCACCAGTTACTATTGGTACAGATACGTTGCCAACATTTACTGCACCAGTCATATCCAAAGTAACAGCAGCAGGACTTGCATTTGTTCCATCTAAAGTGCCAGATTGGTTTTTTGTACCCCTAATTAATACCCTCATACCTTGCCCCACACCCCAATTACTTGTTGTGGCATCTAAAAAAGCTTTCCAGCCTGCATCGTTGGTAGCATTGCCATCGGCAGTTGCGGTATTAAAATTATAAGCACTTGGATTATTAGTAGTTGTAGAAGTAAAACCACTTCCTAGTACTTGTCCCCCTGCACCTGTAGTGCCTGCAGTATTACCTGTAATATCAATATTATCGGTTAGTTGATTTAATGCTTGGGCCGTTGTAAACGGATGACTGAAAAAGCGATACTTTCTAAAACCAGCTGGAATAAATTGCTGAACCGTAACACTACCACTAATAGAAGCACCTGTTGCCATAGTGCCAATGCTAGCTGTACCAGTGGCACTAGATTGTAATATAAACTTCCCAGTGCTTGTGGGTACTGGAAAAGTAGTAGCTGAACTAACAACAAGTTTTGCACCCGGCAATAAGGTAATATTTTGTGTAGTAGGTGCTGTAATGGTAGCTGTGGCTAATAGATTCACTGTTAATGTGCCCGAAATTGTAAAATCGCCAGTAGCGTATGCCTTGTTACTAGCCACTGCAGCAGGGGCAGAATTTGTAAGCATTAGATTGGCGTAGTTTAATGCTTGTATCGTTTGGACTCCTACTTGTCCAGTTGTTCCTCTATAATAATCTATGGTTGATGCGACACCCAAAATTAAATTAGTGCCTTGTGTAACGGTTGCACTATTAAAAAGTAATGTACCATTACTTGTACTATTAACTACCGGAAAAGCAACATTGGCAGTAAACAAACCACCAGCCCTGCCAGCTTTTAATGTACCATTTATTGTTACAATGCCACCAGCTTTTATTGCTATCCAGGTGTTAGAACCACCAACAGGTCCTGTTAATGTACTTGTGGCATCAATGACTAAATTATTAAAAGTTGGGCCATTGGTAGCACCACTCCAGTCTATGCTTGCTCCATTTATTAAACTTATATTACCATACGTTCTAGAAGTTGATGTAGCAAAAATGGCTCCATCAAACACCAATTCCAAATTGGCATCATTGATAGTACCTACGGAAATTGGGGTTGTATTCTTATAAATAATTTTATGATTTCCCGAAATTGGTATCGATACATCAAACAACTGTCCAGTTGTATTAATGGTATTTCCTGCATTAATAGTAAGTGTAATAGCCGGCGAAGGCGTATTTGGCGTTGCGGTTGTAGGATTGCCTAAATAAACTTTGGTGAGACTACCGCTAAGCGTCCAAGTACCACTACTAAAAACAATATTGGTAGTATTTTGAATGATGTAAGAAAAGCTATTGCCAGTAAAGTCTATTATACCCGTATTACCACCTGTACCATTGGTATTGATACCCCAACTGGCTACGTCATTTAAATTGCCTGTACCATTAAAATATAAAGTGGTTTGAGCTGCAGCTTGCTTTGTGGTAAGCAAAAATGATAGAAGAACGAATGACATTAAGATAGCGGTTTTACGCACTACTATACCGTAAAGAAAAGTGTAATGCTTTTTCATATGCATAATTTTTTAGCAATTGTTAGATATAAAGTAAATCGACCGTAAAGTATACCATACGCTATCTATCTACATCAATCTAAAGATTCAGAATTGTTTCTAAATCATTACCTTAGTTTCCGAAACTGATTTTTTGGTTTCCGAAATCAGATAATCACTTTATTGTCAACGGTATATGAAAAAATTAAAGACTGGTAAGGAAGAAATTATTTACCTACTAACAAGGGCAATTGAGAAGTATAAAGTAGATACTGGACAAGAAATTATACAAAATACCAACCGCAAAAACTACGAAACATTAGCTATAGCCTTAAGCGACATTAGTAACCAATTACCCTTTAAAGCTGAAGAATGGAAAACTGATATTTATGCTACTGATATAAGTAGTAAAGAAAAAAAATATCCTTATCGAAAATATGATATTACAGGTGGACAAATAAAAGATGCTTTGATTGGAATTGTATCTAATCCACGTCATTTTTTAGTTGATGCTTGTTATGTTTACTTATATGGTATTGGTAGAATTGGCTTTGAAAACGCCCCTTTAGATGATAATTTGCTTGAAAAATCTGCAGAGGAACTACAAAGCGATGCACAACAAGCCGAAACTGAAAATAAACAATTGCATCTGCGAGTTGCCATGCTGCAAGAAGAGAATAACAAAAAGCTACGCAAGCTAAAACTGGGTTTTATAATTGCCATTGTTGCCACTTTATTGTCTCTTGGCTTCGCATTTTTTGGGGTGCATACTTATACCTATTGGCAAACGGTAAAAAAAGATATGAACCTATTGCACTATCAACCTACTAAAGCCGAAATTGATAGTTTAGAAGGTGTTTGGCTGTGTTATACAGGCTCGCCACAAGCCAGAATTTCTGACCCTAATAGGTACCATAAAGTTGTACCTAACCTGATAGAAATACAATATAAAAATGGCTACTTTACCTTTAACCGTTATGGTGCTAGTTTTGACCATATTGGGTACATGCAGTTTGAATCCCCAGGAATAGTGTCTGTCTATTCTCGTATCAAAACCAATTCTCTTATAACGGAGTCTCCTAGGCATTCTTTACTAAACTTAAATACAAGTAAAAGTTACTTAGCTGCCATTTCTGCCTCTTGGAATTTTGATATTGGTGAACGAAATAAAATTATTGGCATTAGAGAAATTTTTATAAAGTTGGGTAAGTTTGGGAGTATTGAAGAAGTGATAAATGAAGTAGAAAATGCAAGTTGCCA
Source organism: Chitinophagaceae bacterium (assembly GCA_043776595.1). Lineage (GTDB taxonomy): Bacteria > Bacteroidota > Bacteroidia > Chitinophagales > Chitinophagaceae > UBA1930. The sequence goes on from JAYVRD010000125.1 coordinate 6,997, forward strand.
ATGCAAAATAATTCGTTGGCACAAAGCCGATAAACAAGTTCAGGTTTTCTATTTAAAAAATGAATTGCTGGACTCTCTTCATTTGGCTGAAATAAAACCCTTGATTAATGAAACTAGTATATTATTGGGCGTACCACAAGATGGATTGATAATAAGTAGAGATTCGCTTAGATAAAATTTGTTTGAAATTGTAAATTTTAAAAGCAATAAGCCCTCATCATTTTAAAATGATGAGGGCTTATACTATTGATGAGAAAAGCTTAATAGAAATTGACAGCTAAACATGTGCGACGCAACCGCAGCTTAATTTGTATGCTACTGCTGGCTACATAAAAAAATTTACTTAGCACAAGATTTCTAAAAATCTAACCCTAAGGCAAAGTAAAATATAGGACTACCTTTAAATATGCCATTCATTTCCCAAGCCAAATCGGCTTTCATAAAATATCCTAACAAGGTACTGCGTGCACCAAAACCATAACCACCTGCCAATGGGCCTACACCACCAGTACGCAGGCGTATAGATAATGGCGATGTACCATTATTATATACACTTTCGGGGCGTGAAATATTGTTGATACCACCTACCCAAGCATTACCCAAATCTATAAACTGTACCAACTGAAAGTTGCGTAGGAAGGCGTTGTTTACTGGTTTATTAAAGAAAGTGGTAAACACTGGTAATCTAAACTCACTGTTTATTACTAAAGCATTATTGCCATTGGCTATGTTTTGATTAAAGCCACGCAGGTTTACAGCCAAGGTTTGGAAAGAATAGTTTTGTGATGGGTCGGGTGTGTTAGCTCCATTGAATTTTGGATTTATCGAACCATCTACTCCTCCTGCATAATATATAAGTTTGGCAGTACCAAAGCTGGCATCTCCTGCTGCACGAATTGCCCAAATAAAGTTGCGATAAATTTTGTAATAATACCTTGCATCGAACCCTACGTTGTAAGTAAACTTGCCTTTATTGGCTGAATTTTTTTCGATGGGTGTATTGATATCGAAATAGACTTTCCAGCGTAAGCCATCCCAAATATTTTGTGCTGGGTTAAGTGTGTTATCGTGTACATATTCTAATCTTCCCAATACAGTTTTAGCTACAGAATCTGGGTAGTTTAACCCCAAGGCTGTTGGTGTACCAGTAACATCGTAAGGGCGTACAATACCACGATCTAAACGCAAGCCACCCGTAAAGCGTAAACTCTTCACCTCGTTAAAAGGATAAGATACATTGCCTTGGTATAAATTAGTAACCAGCATATTGGAAAAATTAGCTGCTGTTCCTTTTAAAAAACCTTGAAAATTTTTGGTATTGCTTCTGTAATATGTAATGCCCCAATCTAATCGCTTTCTATAGTTTTGAAAAGATAAAAACACATCTTTATCGCTAAGGCTTGTACCAAAACGATAGCCACCAATAAACTTAATATCTTCCATTAAATCGCTTACACCAACTCTAAAACTCCAGTTAATATCGTTGCCGTTGTTTAGCTGTATGGGGCCTTGTCCACCTTGGTAGGGCTGGTAGCGATTGACCAATACATTATTGGTTACTCCACTTAAAATATAGTCGGCATTAAACTTTAGTTTGTAGTTATATAGTTTCGACTTTCGAATCACAGGAATTTTTTCTTCATCAAATGCAATGTTTTCAATTTTAGTTTGAGCAGTAAGCGTATCTAGCTTTTCGTTATCAAATTCATTTTGAAAAATGTTTTTCTTTTTGTTCTTCAATGCTTCTTTTCTTTCTTCTGCATCTAAGGCAGGCTTGCCTTCTGCTACACGTTTTTGTTGCTTTACTTTTTTCATGTACTCAGTAAGGCGTGCATTTACATTTCTGTTTCGTAGTGTAGCACTATCTACTTGCAGCTTGTATAGAAACTTGAGGCTGCCTTCACGTCTTACCTCACTTACTTGCCCTTTATCGCCAGCTATTCTTGTTTCTTGCAAACTACTTTGGTAGTTGGTTATTGGAAACGTGTAAGTAGAATCTTGATATACTTGGAAATAAGCAATACTGTCTGGCTCCTGCTTTTGCCAAGCTACTAAGGTGCTATCCATTTCTTTGGGTGTTGGATTGCGTAGTAACTCTTCGCCAACATAATACAAAGTATCTAAGCCATTTCGCTGTGTTGTAAAAAATCCAGCCCATCTATTAGCAATACCATTATCATCGCTCACAAAAGTAAAATGGGTGGTATTATACTGCATGGGAAATTTGGCATCGCCCAACTGCATATTGGTAAGTTTAGAAATTTGTTTTACGGCATTTTTATTTAAAATGTCGGTAATGAAAATATTGAAATGATTTTTGCTAGGCACAATAGTATCACCATCTGGTGCTGTACCACTTGGGCGGTTGCTGCTCCAAATAATACCACTACGGTTTGGGAAGGAAACAAATGTTGGGTTTAAATCATCATACACATCGTTGGTGATTTGTTCCAGTTTATTTTGTTCTATTTTGTAAATGTAAATGTCGCTGTGCCCATTTTTTACAGCACTTAAAATAAGAGTGTTTGCATCTAACATGTACGATGCATCTAATATTTGGTCTAAGCCTGTTATCACTTGCTTATTGCGTTTGTAATTGGCTATTCCATCATATACAAACATTTTTATTTTGCCTTCTTCCCAATAAATAACACTCAGTTTGGTGCCTTTACCATCCCAAGCCAAAATAGGGTAGTTGGGGTTTATATCGCCTTGAAGCACCCTTACGCCACGTTTTAATAAAGTGTGTGCATCTTGGTATTGGTCTACATAGTTTACTTTATAAATCCCTTTTTTGTATTGTACTACACCATAGCTATTGGTGCGGTTGTTTGGGTTTACTTGAAAGCGATATAAATCTTTAGTGCTGCTGGTTTCTTCTACTACACTCATACGCCCACGTGGGGCATTACGACGATTGCGAAGGTCTTTGAAATACCGATCACTCATTTGATCCATAAAATCTACCAATACTTCTTTAAACTTTTTTTTGCAAATGCGTACAGATGCATTGTTGATATTTTTATACAAACGAGCCAAGTATAAAAAGTAAGTAACGTTTTCTTTTTTGTACTTATCGGCAAAATAGTACCAAAAAGCATGACCAGCTAACTCTGGTTGTTTAAAGGCGAATTGGTAAAATTTTTCATAATCGCCACTTAGTAAAGCACATTTTAAATCATCGTCTAATTTTGTACTCCAAGGCTCGGCTATGTAGCGTACATAACCATCGGTAAGCCATTTTGGTAAATCCAGCAAAGCTTGGTTGCTAGCTATTTCTCCTAAATCATCTCCAAACAATAAATTATCGGTTAGTACTTTAGCTAAGCCTATACGTATTTGCATACGCAGGTTGGCATGGTTGCCATCGTAGTACACTACCAATTTATTATTTACCAAACGGGTAAGCCCACCAGCATTTTGCCAATCTATACCTAAGCCAATATTGCTTTGCTTATACTCATCGTAGCTATTGTAAATAACAATGTTTGCCCTGCGTTGCAGGGAATATTCAATAGCATCTTCAATGCTTTTTAATTCGTCTTCGGCTACTTGTGCTACAAATTTACCCAACTCTAAACCGCCTTGGTTAGAGTAGCTATTAAAGTTTTGCGATTGATAAAACTTCCACTTCATTTTTTTATACTGAATACGGTTTTTACCAAACTCTACCGTATTAACCTGTGCATTGGCTACAAACGGAAAAAAAGCAACCAAGAACATTAGTTTTACAAGACTATTCCATTTCATATCCTTTCTTTGAAGCATAAAAGAAATTTTATTTTTAGTGGCGGCGATAAAACGTAGAAAACCATCATTTCATCCGCCTTTAAAATTAGGTATTTACATTTAATAAGGTTGTAAAAATAAGGTTATGATTCAAGTAAAGGTTTTTGCTTTTAACCCAGTGGCAGAAAATACATACGTACTGTACAATGAAAAGGGTAATGCCTTAATTATTGACCCTGGTTGCTACTTTAGTGCAGAGCAGGAAACCTTGCAAAATTTTTTAACCGAAAAGCAACTTACACCTGTACAATTACTAAATACTCATTGCCACCTAGACCATGTATTTGGAAACAGTTGGGTATACAAAACCTTTGGGTTAGAATTGTTTTTGCACCCATTGGAAGAGCAGGTATTAGCGTTTGCACCAGAAAGTGGGCAGCGTTGGGGCTTACCTTTTGACAACTATAACGGCCCATTGCATTTTATAAACGAGGGAGACATTGTAAAACTAGATGAGGATGAATTGCAAGTTTTGCTTACCCCTGGCCATAGCCCAGGTAGTATTTGCTTTTATTGCCCACAGCAACATTTTGTTATTGGAGGCGATGTTTTGTTTAGAGATAGTATTGGCCGTACCGATTTACCAGGTGGCAGCCACGAAACTTTGCTAGCAAGTATAAAAGAAAAGTTATTGGTTTTGCCAGATGACACAAAAGTGTATAATGGGCATGGGCAGCCTACTACTATTGGGTACGAGAAGCGGAATAATCCGTTTTTAAGGTAAGTTAGTTTTTTAAAACTAACTTCAATCTTTTTTCATGGAGAAATACTTCTAGTAAAGTTTATTAATCAGAAATTGACCCGATTTATTCTTATCGCCGAAATCATAGTTATACCAAGCGAATTTAGTTTTAACTTTTTTTAAAAACGGTTTATTGGTGAAGGCTTTCTGGATATTTGAGATATTCAATTCGAGAATATCTGAAGTAAAATTATTACTAAAGTAAAAGGCTTTGCTTTTAACGATATCGTTTAGAAAAAACATCTCAGGAAATATTAATGAATACAAGCTGCGTTCCTCTTTCAATTCAGGTATACTATAAATGATTATTCCACTAGTATCTTCAATTTTATACATACATTTTTTATGAATCCTATATATATTTAAAGAATCACCAATTCCCCATATTGTAGTATCAATCTTTTTTTGTAACAACTGAATCAATAAACACATTCCTTTCTTTAGCTTTTCGATTATTGATATAGTCTTTATAACTATTGTATGTGTATACTTTTCTTACTGTTAATTGGGCTTGAGTCGTACAACTCAAGCCCATTAAAAAAAGTTTTTTCATAAATTTTATATTATGGTAAAAGTGCTTTTGTTTCTGCTACTTACCTCCCCAGTAAATCTAAAAAAGTAACTACTTCCTAATCATTAACCTTAGTATAAGCTGTAATAAAAATAGCCCCTAAATTTTTATAGGGTGGCACAAAATCTTCAAAACTATCTGCCAGCCTTGGGTTAGTTTTCAATTGGGCAGCAATTTCCTTCCACATGGTTTGCCAATAAATGTCTTTTCCTTTTTGTAAGGTATAAATAATAGCTTCTATAATAGGTGTGTTTACCGTACCACTTACTACTTGTTTGTTGGCTATTATATGGGCTTCTGGGCAAATGTCTAATGCTTCGCTAATACTATGATAGCCACCACAACTACCCAATAAAACTATTTTGGCACTAGGCACTAAAGTTTTTATGTCTGGCTTCACATTGTAACTATGTCCTCTAAAAATAACTACTGTTGGGTTAATGTCTTTTGCTCTGAAATATTTGTCTAAGTTTTGCCTAGCCTTTTCGTCTAAGCCCAAACTATCGGCTAGTGGCTTATTACAATAAATAGTTACAGGGGTTCCTTTTTTAGATGATATTTCTACCCACTCTGGTTTGCTTACTGTTTTCCAAAGTGTAGCAGGAAACATTTTTAAAAATGAATTGAAAGAACCTACACCAATCTTATCACCATAAATGTATTGCTGTATTACTATACGTCCACTGGTATCTTGCAGTCGTTTATTGGGTACTGTGTAGATGGCTGGTATGCCATACTTGGCACTTAAATCTATTTTATTTGCAGTGTCTTTAGATAAAAATATGTTGTTCAAAATATCGTACACCACTTTGCCTCTACTTAAACTATCGATACTTGCTTGCTTGTAGTTGCTTTGTACTTCGTCTAATATTAATTGTCGTAATGATGGGTTGGTAATGCTGGCATAACTATCGGCCACATCTACTGCATCTTCTAAATTATCAGTTTTGTCTAAACCAGCTACAAAGTTTTTCATAATGTTACTGCTGGTGGTGCTGTCCATTTTTTTAAGATAGTCATCAAGCAGGTTAAAATTGGCACACATCTTTATCCATTTTTTAAAATGGTCGTTGTTTACCACAGTAAATAAACTATCACTTTTTGTTTTGCTTAGCTTACTCATAAGGCGTGGGTACACACCATTTACAAAGCTGGAAGTATAAATTTCATCTTCGCCCATTACAGCTGTGTAGTATAAATCTTGTACGCTTAGGTTGTTAATGCTTCTAAATCTTCTTACATCGCTACTATCATGCAAACCATTTATTTCGTTGATGTAAGTTTCTCTAGTTTTTACTGCAAGCTTGGCAGTAAGGGTTTTCATCACCATAGGTGTATCGCCTTTAGCAAGCCTGCTAGCATACTCTATTTGTGTTTGTACTAATAAGGAGTAATATTTTTTGTCATCGTCTATTAAAGTATCTATGGTGGCAAAGGTTTTTTTGTTGTGGTAGATATCATCTAAAAAAGGAAATAACATTCTGCCCGTTTTTAAGCTAGCTATCTTGGCTATAGTTTGCACCAGCGAATCATTTGATGCTTGAATTTTTTTGCTCAATGCATTGGTAGATGATGCGTAGTTATAAAACTCCTCGGGGTTTTTGTAAGCTTGTAATACAATTAAACTATCAGCAAAAAATAAGTCGGGGCGTTTGTTTAAAATTTGCATGGTTTTGTTGGGGAAGCGATGGCAGGTTTTTAGCAGTAATACATCTTTGGCATAAGCCACGGCTACATTTGTATTAAAACAAAAAACTTTAAGTAGCAAATCACCTACCTCAAAATCATTGGCTTCTATCACCGGCACAATAGACTGGTTTTGCTTTTCTAATTGCATGGCAGTTTTGAAAGCATCTATTAAATCGGGTAGTTGTATACCTTGTATTTGTTTGTATCTATACCCACTTTGAAAAGCTACTAGCAATTCGTTTAGGCCACGTAAAAATTTTATTTTGTTGTTTACATTTAGCTCACCATCTAACTCAATGGCGTTTTGTAAGTCATCTACTTTATTAATAATACTAAAGGTTATTTGTCCATTCAGTTCCTCGTCTTTGGTAGCGTTGAATTTGTTATCTGCCTTACCATCTAGCTTACAAATGTTTTTTTGCGAGTTGTCTATATTGTCGTGAAATAACTGCCTACTTAATGGCACTTTTACCTGCATTTGAGATGGCTGTGCCAAACTGTTACTAGCTAACAAGAGTAACAAGAACATTGGGTACAAAAACTTCATTATTGTGTTATGGTTTGGTAGCATCAATACAAAAATACAGCCAAAGCCCAACCAAACAAGATAATAGGTTGGCAGATAAAATAGACAAGTAGGTTTATGTATGTATTATTTTTTTGGAGACAAGCATTTGTATTTCAATTAAACTTCGGTTGCGTCGCACATGTCAACGCTTGGAACAATGATGAACAGTTTAATATCAATTGCTACCAACAGTATATCGTAATCTTAAACCTTTTAATGATTAGCTTAATAATTATTCATAGCTAAAAATGTGCGACGCAACCGCTGCCCAATGCTGATGTTGCAGCTGGTCAACTAAAAAAAATGGGGTGGCAAGCAAATACTGTTAACAATTACATAATAACATAAGCAATGCTACCTTAGCAGTGCAGGTTAATTTTGTGTAAACATATCGTTAACTATGGAAGCCAGAAATAAACGAATTTTAATTGCAGATGATGAGCCAGATATTTTAGAAATCATCAGCTTTAACCTTACACGTGAAGGCTACGAAGTATACACAGCAAAAAATGGAGATGAAGCCATAGAACGAGCCAAACAACTAAACCCCGATTTGATTATACTAGATATTATGATGCCCAAGAAAACGGGTATTGAAGTATGCCAAATTTTGAGAACACAGCCCATGTTTCAACAAACGTTGATTATTTTTTTAACAGCCTTAAACGATGAAGCTTCTCATATTAAAGGTTTGGAAACGGGGGCTGATGATTATGTAAGCAAACCTATAAGCCCCAAAGTTTTAACCAGTAGGGTAAATGCTTTGTTTAGGCGTACCCATAAAGAAGATGATAGCAAAACCATAAAAGAGGGCAACTTGGTAATAGACCCTGTAAAATTTATGGTAAACATAAACGGCAACGATGTAATACTTGCTAAAAAAGAATTTGAACTATTGTATCTATTGGCTGCTAAGCCAGGGAGGGTTTTTTTAAGAAACGAAATACTAAGCCAAGTTTGGGGCACCGAAGTTATTGTAGGCGATAGAACAATAGATGTTCACATAAGAAAGATACGCCAAAAGTTGGGTATAGATTGTGTAACTACTGTAAAAGGTGTGGGGTATAAGTTTGAGATGTAGCCCCCAAAACTCCTAAGGGTAGTAAAAGTTTCCTTTGTATATCTTCGCTAAAATAATTTCCCTCTAGGGGATAGGGGTATGTTCAAAACAAAAAATTTTTCTCCCAATCAATTATCGGCATTAACTGCATTGATATTATCGGTGCCAGTAGGTTTTGGTTTTTATGTTATAGAAGATAAATGGTGGTATGGAGCTATAGCATTAGCAGTTACTTTTTTAGGAGCTTACCTTTTAATACGTGCAGTATTAGAGTGGTTTATTTACCGCAAAATAAAACTCATTTATAAATTTATTTATCAAACCAAAGCCAGTAAAAGGGAGGAGATGTACTACAAATACATTTTACCCAAAAAAGGGATTGAAGATGTAAGTGAAGATGTAGAAAAATGGGCAGAACAACGCAGTGCTGAAATTGAATTACTTAAAAGCAACGAAGCCTATCGCAAAGAATTTTTACAAAACCTGGCTCACGAATTTAAGACTCCCATTTTTGCCATACAAGGCTATGTAGATACACTATTAAGTGGTGCCATGGACAACCCAGAAATAAATAAACGCTTTTTAGAAAATGCTGCAAGAAATGTAGATAGAATGGTGAACTTGGTAAAAGATCTAGACGAAATTTCTAAACTAGAAAGTGGCGAGCAACCTTTATATAAAGAAAACTTTGTAATACAAGATTTGATAAGAGAGGTGTACGAAACATTATCTATTAAAACCAATAAACGCAATATTAAAACATCTATTAAAAAGGGTTGCGAGTTTCCCATAATTGTATTTGCCGATAAGGAAAAGATACGACAAGTCATCATCAATCTCATCTCTAACGCTACTAAGTATGGTAAAGAAAATGGCAGCATTGTAACTAGTATTTACAAAACCGATGGCGAACATGTGTTGATAGAGATTGGTGATGATGGCATAGGCATTGCCGAAGAACATTTATCTAGAATATTCGAACGCTTTTATAGAACCGATAGAGGTAGAAGTAGAGATGTAGGTGGCACAGGCTTAGGCTTAGCTATATGCAAGCATGTAATAGAAGCACACCATCAAACAATGCACGTACGTAGCACATTAGATGTAGGCACAACCATTGGCTTTACCCTAGAAGTAAAAAGAGATTAAATCTAAAATTGAAAGTAGAAATAGTAAGTGGGTAGTAAAATAAAATAGAATTTTTGTAGCCAGCTTTCTAGTGCTATTTAGTTTTTGTGGCGTCGCACATGTTTAGCTTAAGAATATCTATTTGGCTTTTATTATGCAGTAGGCTAATGCAAGCACAGAATAATTTTTACTAAGTGATGGTTTGTTGCGTATCGTTCCAAAAGATGAAATGTGCGACGCAACCGAAGCTGAATAGATAAGCAACTGCTGGCTACATAAAAAACTTGCATACGAGAAATGTAAGCAACAGATTTTGGGCTAAAGCGTTTTTTCTTGCAGCAACAATTGCTGTACTAATTTTTCCAACTCCAATACTCGTTTTTCTAACTTGGGTAAGTTTTTGCTTAAAGCTTGGCTACGCAATGCAGAAGTATAATCGTAAGCTGGAGAACCTGTAACGGTAGTACCAGTTTCTTTAATGCTTTTGCTTACACCACTTTGGGCGTTTATTTTAGTGCCATCTGCAATGGTTATGTGCCCTACAATACCTGCTTGTCCACCAATCATAACATTATTACCCAGCTTGGTGCTACCACTTACACCACTTTGTGCCGCTATTACGGTATTGTTGCCCACTTCTACATTATGGGCTACTTGTATAAGGTTATCCAATTTGGCACCGCTTTTAATGAGTGTGCTGCCCATGGTGGCTCTATCTATAGTAGCATTGGCACCTATTTCTACAAAATCTTCCACCACTACATTGCCAATTTGTGGTATTTTTATAAACGTACCATCCGCCAATGGGGCAAAGCCAAAACCATCGCTACCTATTACAGTGCCTGCGTGTACATTTATATTATTGCCCAATATACAATCGTGGTAAATTTTTACACTGGGGTACAATAATACATCATTGCCAATGGTTACATTATCACCTATAAAAACGCCAGCAAATATTTTTACGTTATTACCAATCACCACGTTTTCGCTGATGTAAGCAAAAGCTGCCACAAAAACATTGTTACCTAGTTTTGCAGTTTGTCCAATATAGCTAGGTTGTTGAATGCCCACCAACTGTTGTGTTTGTAATTCTTGATATTTACTAAGCAATGTGGCAAATGCACTATAGGCATCTGGCACACGTAGTAAAGTAGCAGTAATAGGATGTTTGAGTTCTTGGCTTGCATTTACAATAATTACCGAAGCTTTGGTGCTGTATAAATGTTCCTCGTATTTAGGATTGGCTAAAAAAGCTAGTTCGCCTTCTTTGGCTTCTTCTATTTTGCCAAAGGCAGATACCGTTATGTTAGCATCCCCATCTACTGTACCATTAATAAGCATGGCTATTTGTGCTGCGGTAAAAGTCATAATGTACAGGGGTTCATGGTTCGTAGTAAATGCCTCTAGTTTTTTAGGTAAATATTTAATAAACAATATTACCCAAAATTTACCTTAATAAACAAATGTAGAATTTTTTGACTGGTGCAGAAATAGTTTGATGAATTAATGGGTCGTCTATAGCTGAAATATCTTTAACAGTCCCATCTTTCAATACAATATTAATCCTTTCGTCTTGGGTTTTGTACAAAGTATTGTTGGCTTCTCCAGTAAATACAAAATAGCTGGCATCGGCTTGGCTAAGGTTTAGTTCTTTCATCGCAAATTCAGTAGCATGGGTAAATACTGCAGCATCAAACGGCTCGGCTTGCAATTTTATTTTTAGCAATGACCGGCTTAACAATTTTTTGCATAGGGTACTCAATACAAAATCAGTATGTGTACTCCAGCGTTTTACGGCAAATGAAAAATCTATATCATCAAGCTGGCAAAATTGATCTAGTACATTATCGTCCATCTTGCCATCAAAACTATAAAGGAAAAAATCGGTAGCTCCGCCTGTAGAAAGATTTTTGTCGCCAGCATCGCTTAACTGCCTTATACGTTTTAAAATATTCACCAGCATCATTTCGGCAGCCAAAACGGTTTTATGCAAATACACTTGCCAATACATTTGCCTACGGGCTACTAAAAATTTTTCAATGCTGTATATCCCTTTTTCTTCTACCATCAGCTCACCATTATGTACTACCAGCATTTTTAAAATACGATCGTAGCCAATAACACCTTCACTTACACCACTAAAAAAACTATCTCGGGTTAGGTAGTCCATTCTATCAACATCTAACTGACCACTAACCAATTGGTGTAGAAATTTTTTAGGATAAGTGCCCGTAAAAATATCAATAGCCATGGCAAGCCTACCATCAAAATCTTTATTCATGCTTTGCATAATAAGCAAGCTAATCTCCTCGTGATGAATACCTGGTAGCAATTGATTTTCTAAAGCATGAGAAAAAGGTCCATGCCCCACATCGTGTAGTAAAATGGCAGCTTTGGCTGCTGTTTCTTCTTCTTCGGTTATAACAGTGCCTTTGTCTCTTAGTTCGTTAATGGCATTACCCATTAAATGATACGCACCCAAGCTATGGTGCAGCCTTGTATGCACTGCACCTGGGTACACCAAATAAGCCAATGCCATTTGGTGAATACGACGAAGTCTTTGATAGTAAGGATGAGCAATAATATCGAAAATTAACGGATGGTTGATGGTGATGAAACCATAAACGGGGTCGTTAATAATTTTGCGTTTTGTAGCCATGTTTATAAATATAAGTGGCAAAGGTAAGTGGTGAGATTAAGTGGCTACTAAAGTTGTTTACATGCCAATACGAATAGTATTTATGTAGCCAGCATTAGCATATCTATTAAGCTTCGGTGGCGTCGCACATGTTAAGCCATGAAATACAATTTGGCTTTTATTTTAGCGTAGTTTTAAGTATAGTTACGTTGATTACAATATTCATTATTTGAAAAATAAAAACTACAAGGCTACTTATTATCCGAAAATACTTTTTCAAAAAAGTGCATGAGCCCCGAAATAGGACCTTGCATTTTATTGGTATCATCATCTATGGTGCTGTCGTTTAGTAGTTGCCCACTTTGCAAAGCTGGTGGTAGGTAAGGCAAAATATTATTGCGTTGGCTAATGATGTATTCATGAATGCCTTCTGTAGGTGTATCTTTAAACTGCTCGTTTAAAATTTGATGTGTAATGACGCTTGCTTTTTCTAAACCAGCAATAGCTTTATTTGTATCAACATGAGCATAATTAGCCACAGCCGTTACTACGCTGTGTTTGTCTTCTCCAAAAATAAAATCGAGGTAGTTTGTAGATGTTATTCCCCAGTTTAATGTAGGGTTTCGTTTAAGTTCTTTAAACAAACCTGCCAGCACAATGATAATGCTAGACTGTTCTAAGGGTTCAGCAATTGTAATACTATCTAATGTTTGCAATGGCTCTAAGGTGTTGGGGTCTATTTTTTGTAATGGTAAGCAGCCCCATTTTTGTTGTACAGCTTCGGTAATGTTTATAGACATGGCAATTATTTTTTTTAGAAAAGAAATTATCATGCCATTAGAGTTGGGGTGATGTTTAGTTGCGTTTTTTTGGCTTCACAAAGTCTTCAGCATTCTTTAAAAACGATTTCGACATGCCTTGATGAACAATTTTGATAGTACCATTTGGTGCGACAAGTATTAAAGTTGGGAAAACAGATATTCCATATTTGCGAACAATTTCTTTGGCTTGTTTACCAATAATTATTGGATATTTTATTTTTCGTTCAGCGATAAACTTTTTTGTGCCAAGCCCGGTATCAAAAGGGTCAACGCCAACAATCATTAACTTAGAAGTATCTACACTAGGTAGCCAATCTAAAATATAGCCTGTCATTAAGTGGCATGGGTAACAAGTATGATAAAAAAAATCGAAGATGATATACTTATCATTTTTTAAAGTGTCTAGAGCTCCATAGTTATAAGCTACCAAATTATTTAAATTGAATGTAGTGCCTTCAAATTGTGTAGGGATTATCTTTTTTTTAGCAGCTTTTTTAAAACCAACCTCACTATAATTTTCGGCTGCTAGTAATCGTTCCTCAATTTTGTTTTTGAAATATTGAACAATGGAATCTTTTTTCTCCACAAACTTAAATTCAGTAAAACCCCATTTTTTTTCAAAGTATTCCTTTTTAGTAATTTTTTCTATTCTACAGGTAAAGGTATCTAGCGTTATTTGGGCTTGCTCTGTTATCACTTCCCATTTATTGTTTATCGTTAAAACAAGCTTTACTGTACCAAATCTTTTTTCTAGGTTCTCAAAATCGTGGGTTGGGTATTGTTCAAATGCTTTTTCAACATAATGGAGTTCATTTTTTTTGTACTTTATTTTCTCTGGTTTGTCATCTTGAATAAAGTAAAAATTTTTCTTATTACAAAGTATAGCCGTCCCTACTTGATTACTATCTATAATAGCAGAAATAAGTGCATTGGAATAGCCGTTAATGCTGGAACAATAAACTGAATTATATCTTATTGTGTCGAAACCCAGTACATTTTTATGTGAATATTCTAAAAACTCAATTGTTTGTGGATGCTGTTGATAGTATTGTTTTATTCTTGGGTACACATCTGCAAGTGTAGGTTTTTGAGCAAGACTGTAATAAAAGCTGAATGTCAGAAAAAAAATAAAGTTACATTTCATGGTTGGCATTTTTTGTAAAATAATTAATTGTTTTGATTTTTTTGTTACAGCATTATTATTTGTTGCACCTATTATTAGCTTACATCTAAATTAAGGGAATAAACAGTCTACAACTATTTCTATCTTAGTGATTTGATTTTTACTTACTCGTAAGATATAGTAGCCAAGTCAAAACTTGCTGGATGAAAAGAAAACTATAATTTTATACAAATAAATAAGATGGATTTAAAAGAAAAAATACACGCTTTGGTTGATGCTTGTAACGATGATGTTGCATTGCAAGATGCCTATAGTTTTTTGCAAAAATCTTCTCTGCAAAAAGATTGGTGGGATGAACTTTCTATCGAACAACAGGGAATAACAAAAGCATCCCTCCAACAATCAGCTAATGGAGAAACCTTTAGTAATGATGAAATACAGCAAAGAATATGGAGCAAATTCGAGAAGTAAGATGGACGAAAATTGCTGCCAATGAATTTGAAGCAACGATTGATTGGTTACTAAAAAACCGAAGTTCAGCAATTGCTGTAAATTTTAGAGATGACGTTTGGAATAAAATACAACGTTTAAGAAAGCAACCTTTTATAGGAAGACAGTCAGCGATGATTCAAAATTGTCGGCAAACAATTGTACTGCCTTATCATATTATCATTTACAAAATTTTTGACGAGCATATTGAAGTGATAAGAGTGTTTGATGCAAGACAAAACCCCAATAAACTTATTATAAAGTAGGTGCTGAATGTTTTGTTAAAGCATTATAATTTTTAACAGCTGCTAAATGCTTACAACTATATTTGAGCAACAAACCATCCAAAACAATTACACTCTTATTGATTTGATTTTCTACCCAACTTTGTTTTATTAGTTCAGTAAAGTACAAACAGTACAAGAGTGCGACGCAACGGAAGCCTAATAATATTCCTACTGCTGGCTACATAATTCTACTACACAAACTAATAAACCTTAAAACCTTGTACCATGAGCATAGTAAAAATTCTTTGGGTAGATGATGAGATGGAGAGCCTACAAAGCCAAAAATTGTTTTTAGAAACAAAGGGCTATGAGGTAATTACTTTTAGCAATGGCTTTGATGCGATTGATTATGTAAAAGAAAATATTGTTGATGTGGTATTGCTAGATGAAAGTATGCCTGGTATTACTGGCTTGGAAACATTGGCAAAAATAAAAGCCATCAATCAGCAATTGCCCATTGTAATGATTACTAAAAATGAAACTGAAACGTTGATGGAAGAAGCCATTGGCAGCCAAATAACAGACTACCTATTAAAGCCTGTAAACCCCAACCAAGTATTACTGAGCCTTAAAAAAATTATAGACAATAAACGATTGGTGGCAGAGAAAACAACCACCGCTTACCAGCAGCAGTTTAGAGATTTATTTATGGCACTAAACAGCAACCCTGACTATAACGAATGGATGGAGATTTATAAAAAGTTGGTGTATTGGGAGTTGGAAATGGAGAAAAGCGATAGCCCTGAAATGCAAGAGATTTTAGCCAGCCAAAAAGAAGAAGCTAACACCGAATTTTTTAAATTTGTAAGTAAAAATTATGCAAAGTGGGTAAACCCCAAGAGTGCCGAAGCACCCATTATGAGCCATAATTTATTTCAGTTTAAAGTGCTGCCACATGTACAAAAAGAAACACCTACTTTTTTTATATTGATAGATAATTTAAGGCTAGACCAATGGAAAGCCATCCAACCCATTTTTGCCGAGAGCTTTAGAATTTTAGAAGAAGAAACATTTTACTCTATACTCCCCACAGCCACACAATACAGCAGGAACGCCATTTTTAGTGGCTTGCTACCGATAGATATTGAAAAACAATTTCCTGTAGAATGGAAAAATGATGATGAAGACGGGGGTAAAAATTTATTTGAAGAAGCTTTTTTTAAAGCACAACTAAAACGTGCTAAGAAAGAGGATATAAAATACAGTTATCAAAAAATTGTGAACCACCACGATGGGCAGCACATGCTTAGCAATATTCATAATTTGCTGAACAACGATTTGAATATCATCGTATACAATTTTGTAGATATGCTAAGCCATGCACGTACCGAAATGGAAGTGCTGAAAGAATTGGCTGGCGATGAAAAAAGCTACCGCAGCGTTACCAAAAGTTGGTTTGAACATAGTGCTTTGCACCAAGCGTTGAAAAAAATAGCCGATAAAAAAATTAATGTCATAGTAGCCACCGACCACGGTACCATGCGTGTAAAAAAACCAGCTAAAGTAATTGGCGATAAACAAACTACCACCAACTTACGCTACAAGCATGGGCGAAACTTGAATTATGAAGCCAAAGAAGTATTGGCTTTTAAAGATCCAAGAGAAGCAGGTTTGCCAACGCCAACGGTTAACTCCTCTTTTATTTTTGCCAAAGAAGATTATTTTCTCTGCTACCCTAATAACTACAATCATTATGTAAATTATTACAGAAACACTTTTCAGCATGGTGGCATTAGTTTAGAAGAAATGATTGTGCCTGTAATAAAAATGGTGAGTAAAGGATAAACAAAGTAAAATGTGAATAGTGAATAAGTAGCATTATGCTTTGGGCACAAACAGCAGGAGGTAAGGTTATATTTGCATTACCGATTTTCATCAATAACTATTGACATTTTTTATGAAATATACCCAGAATACTTTAGATAAATTAGAAGATATACTAAGTCAAAGTGAGTATAAAGTACGTTACGAACGTGGTACTTTTCAAAGTGGTTGGTGCTTGCTGGAAGAAAAACGTATTGTTGTCCTCAATAAATTTTTAAATGCCGAGGGCAAAATAAATACCCTTTTAGAATTAATACCACAGTTAGATATTCAATTTGATAAACTAACCCATACCAGCCAAAAGTTGTACGAGGAAGTAATGGAACAAGTGGTTTCGTAAATAGACTTCTTTCATAATTCAATTTCGTCAATTGCAAGGCACGAAGCAATCTTTTATAAGGGTTTGAAAATGAGATTACTTCGTGCCTCGCAATTGACATTTTTAAAGTAGTTTTTAGAATTATGAAAGAAGTTTAATGTATCTGTATAGCGTTCTATAGTTTTATGGTAAGCTTTCTCATCAAGTAAAAAATTGTCAACCTAAGCTTTTTTGAAGTTGTTGTATGTACAGCTTTTGATTTAGGTTTTAATATTCTATGCTTTTGTGGCAATAAAAATCCTATTTGCCCCTTGCCCAACATCATTTAGTTTTACGCAGTGAGCCAACCATCTTTACAAATAACTTTTTTGGGTACAGGTACCAGTAGTGGCGTACCCATGATAGGTTGCCATTGCCCTGTATGCACGTCAACCAATACCAAAGACAATCGTTTACGCAGTAGTATTTTAGTAAAATCGTCTACCACCACATTTGTAATAGATACCACGCCCGATTTTAGGTATCAAATGCTACGAAGCCAAAATCAAACATTAGATGCGGTATTGTTTACCCATCCTCACAAAGATCACTTGGGTGGCTTAGACGATGTAAAAGCCTACAACTACTTTCAAAAAAAGCCAATACACTTATACGCCAATGCACTGACCGAAGAAGTGATACGCCGAGAATTTTATTATGCTTTCACCCCCAACAAATATCCAGGTGTGCCAGAGTTAGTTATGAACGCTATCAACGAAAATTCATTTTCTATAGGAGATATAGATATTATTCCTATTTTAGTATGGCATTTAAAAATGCCAGTATATGGTTTTAGGTTTAATAATTTTACCTACATAACCGATGCAAACAAAATTGATGACGAACAAAAAGAAAAAATTAAAGGCACAAAATTTTTAGTAGTAAATGCCTTGCGAAAAGAAAAACATATTTCTCATTTTACTTTAGACGAAGCGGTACAACTAGCTTTAGAAGTAAAGGCAGAACAAGTTTACTTTACGCACATTAGTCACCAATTAGGCAAGCATACCAGCATAAACGCACAACTGCCCCCACATATTCAGTTGGCGTACGATGGGTTAACGATAAACATCTAACCTCCTTTTAATACAAACCTTAAAACCGTTGTATATGAAAAGGATATGGAAAGATTATTTTAGTTTCTCTAAAAGAGAACGGAACGCAGTAATCATCATACTACTGCTAGTAGCTGGTTTTGTGGCTATGCCCTACTTTTTTGGTATAAAAAAGATACCAGCCAAACCCAACACAGAGCTACAAGAGCAAATTGCCAAACTGCAAGAAAGTAAACCCAAACAAAAAAGTTACCAGTCATCAAAAGATGGTGACGATAACGGTTGGCAGCAACCCTACCAAGCATCATCTAATATAAAAGCTGGCAAGGGTGAATTGTTTGAATACGACCCCAACACATTAGATGAAGCTGGCTGGCAACGCCTTGGCTTGAGAGATAAAACCATTAAAACACTACTCAACTACCGTGGCAAAGGAGGCAAGTTTAAAAGCCCCGAAGATTTACGCAAAGTATGGGGTTTAAAAAAGGAAGAGGCTGATAGAATTATACCCTATGCAAGGGTGGTCAGCACAAACCCCTACCAAAAAATAAATACACCCTATACCAAAAATGCAAGCCCCACAACGGCAACGGTGATAGATATTAATACAGCCACTGTAGAACAAATAAAAACCATACCTGGTATAGACAATAGCTTACCCTACAAAATAATTAAGTTTAGAGAAAAATTGGGTGGCTTTTTAAACCTGCAACAGTTAAAAGAAACCTACGGCATGGCAGATTCTATGTATCAAAAAATACTGCCCTACCTTTCTATACAATCTACCAACATCAAAAAAATAAACATCAATACTGCCAGCGATTACGAACTAAATATGCACCCTTATATAGACAAAACCATCGCCAAAGCCATTGTTATTTACCGCACCCAACATGGCAACTACCAATCGGTAGCAGATGTAAAAAAGATTGTGTTTATAACCCAAGAAGTATTTAATAAAATTAGTCCTTATTTGGGGGTGGAGTAGGGGGTTTGTTAACGAGCTGAAGAATAAGAATTAAGCTGCGGTTGCGTCGCACATTTTTAGCAGTTGAATATCTATTAAGCAATTGCTCCATACTTGAATTGCTAAACCTGCGTTAAGGGCTTGATCTCAGTTTATTTAACCAATGCTATAAAGTACATGTGCACCACATAGCTATCAATACCAATGTATCAGATGGATTACATCCCCAATTTTTTTTAAAAATATTTGGCTGCCAATTTATTTAGGCTACTTTTGTGTTACTAACAAATGTTAGTTTGCCTCTTACGATTGCTTGATACATAGAAGTCCGGCTGCTTATGTAGCCGGATTTTATTTACCAAAATCCACTAAATATGAATTTTACAAGTACCGAGCTTACACAGCAGGTAGCACAAACTGCTAAAGATTTTGCCCAACAATATATAAAGCCATACGTAATGCAGTGGGATGAAACGCAAGAGTTTCCACTACAATTATTTAAAGAATTAGGCAAGCTAGGTATGATGGGGGTATTGGTACCAGAACAATATGGTGGTGCTGGGTTAAGCTACTTTGAGTATAACGCCATCATTCAAGAAATAGCCAAAGTATGTGGCTCTATTGGGCTAAGTGGCTGCACACAATAGCCTTTGTACTAATCATATACTTACGTTTGGTACAGCAGAACAAAAGCAACAATACTTACCCAAACTAGCAACTGCAGAGCATATTGGGGCTTGGGGTTTAACAGAGCCCAACACTGGCAGCGATGCTGGTAATATGAAAACAACAGCTGTAAAAGAGGGCAATAATTGGGTATTAAATGGTACCAAAAGTTGGATTACCCATGGCAAAAGCGGAGATGTGGCAGTAGTCATTTGCCGTACAGGCGAACCCAGAACAAGTGGCAACTCTACAGCCTTTATTATAGAAAGAGGAACACCTGGCTTTACAGCAGGTAAAAAAGAAAACAAGTTGGGTATGCGTGCCAGCGAAACAGCAGAAATGATATTTGAAAACTGCATTATTGGCGATGCACAACGTTTGGGTGAAGTGGGCGACGGCTTTCGCCAAGCTTTAAAAATATTAGATGGTGGGCGTATTTCTATTGCAGCCCTATCTATTGGCATTGCCAAAGGGGCGTATGAAGCTGCCTTGCAATATTCAAAAGAGCGTCATCAGTTTGATCAACCCATTTCCTCTTTTCAGGGTATTAGTTTTAAGTTGGCAGATATGGCTACAGAAATTATGGCAAGCGATTTACTGGTGTGGCAATGCTGCGATTTAAAAGAACGTGGCGAAAAGGTTACAAAAACTGGAGCAATGGCTAAATATTACGCCAGCGAAATAGCTGTAAAAACTGCCAATGATGCAGTGCAAATTTTTGGTGGCTATGGTTATACCAAAGATTTTCCAGTAGAAAAATTTTATAGAGATGCCAAACTATGCACTATTGGCGAAGGCACATCTGAAATACAAAAATTGGTTATAGCCCGTGAAGTGCTACAAGATTAATACACTGCACTTTTTTATACTAGGTACACGCTATGTGTGCCTTTTCTTTTTAGGCTATACGCTAATTAGGGTACTTTACTCGTTATAGTATTTATATAGAGCTGACATTTCATGAAAACACCTCTTTTCCTCTTTTTTTTATTGTTTATATCCAACGGTTCTTTAGCACAATCTAAGGCTGCCAACTCGTCTCAGGTATTAATAGATTCTTTAAACGAGCTGGCTTTTAAAGTGAAACGATACGATGTAGCTAAAGCTTTCTCGTTGCTAACACAATCAGAAAATAATGCTTATCAAACCAATTATAAAAGAGGTATAGCTACTTCATTTTTATATGAGGCTGGTATTTATCAGCAAAATGGGTATACTAAAAAAGCATTGGCAATGTATTACGCTTCGCTTAATATTAGTAAATCTATCAACGATACTTTTAATATAGCTAGGGCCAACCAACAAATTGCTGCTGCACTAAAAGAAGATGGTAAGCTAAAAGAAGCGGAAGATATTTACCTAGAAACCTTACAGGTGTATCAAAAAATGGGTAAGCAAGATGAGGTAGTAAATATTAAAAACAATTTAGCCCTAGTAGATATTGATTTAAAAGAATGGGATGAAGCCTACAGTGGTTTAACAGAAGCATTGGAACTAAGCAAAAAAATAAACTATCGCTATGGCGAAAAGAAGGCCAACTATAACTTGGGTATTTTCTTTTTAGCACAAAATACATTGCCTACTGCCCGTACATTTTTTACCAAAGCATTACTTGATGATGAGGATGGTAATGATAAATATGGTTTGTCACTATCGCAATTAAAATTGGCTGAAATTGATTTTAAAGAAAAGAAATTTGAAGATTGCATAGCACATGCAACAGCAGCTTACTACAATGCTAAGTTGGTGGCTGCATCTCAGTTAATGGCTGATGCTGCTACACAAATTATAAAAACCTACAGGGCTACTGGCAATTCATTAAAAGTAGATGAGTGGCAACGTATTTTGATTGCAAATATTCAACAGCAAAACGAAAAGGAAAAAGAATACGCCATCAATTTTATTGATATTTTAAAAGCACAGGAAACAGAAACTTTTACTGCACAAAAAAATGCTACGGCAGCACAACAAACATCTAAGGAGCAGTTGGTGCTCATAGCCATTTCTACCATTGCATTGTTTGGCGTAGGTATGTTTGCCATTATAGCTTATCGCAATTATAAAAAGCAACAAGTGCTTGCCAACCAGCTGAAAGAAAAACAACTAACCATACAGCAAAAGAGTAATGAAGTTGGTACGCTAAACAAAGCCATCTCTTTACAAAACCAACAATTAGATGAAGAAAACAAAATGAAAGACAAATTGCTGTCTATCATTTCTCACGACTTACGCCACCCATTGGTTAATACCAAAAGCATACTGGAGTTAATATCTATGAAGCTAGTAAGTGCCGCAGAAACTGATGATTTGTTAGACCAATTAGAAGGGCAGTATGTACGTAGCCTTACTTTATTAGATAATTTATTATTTTGGATTAGAGGGCAAATGATGGGGAAAGATTTTGAAAAGATAAGACTGAATATGAAAATGCTAATTGATGGTTTGGTAGATGAACAGCGTATGCCTTTTTTAGCCAAGGAAATTAATGTAAGTATTAATATAGAAGATGAAATTGAAATAGTGGGTGATAAAGAAATGCTGAAGATAATTTTTAGAAACTTAATTGCTAATGCTATAAAGTTTACACCTGATCAGGGTGCTATTACAATATCATCCCGTACTGATAATAGCTGGGTTTATATTTTGATAAAAGATACTGGCTTGGGCATGAGTAAAGAAACGCTGCAGAAGGTAAACGCTGGGCAATATTATTCATCTAAAGGCACTTCTAACGAAACTGGAAGTGGCTTTGGCCTTATACTTTGCCGAGACTTAGTAGCCAAAAATAATGGCGAACTAATAATTGAAAGTGAGGTAGGCAAGGGTAGTGTTTTAATGGTAAAACTTCCTAAAACCTATTAGGAAAAAAGTACCCTGTCATTACAAATTAATCTTCGCTGCTGCCTTTAAAAATATTATCTACTGCACCACCAAGCATA
>JAYVRD010000126.1:0-8138 GCA_043776595.1 Chitinophagaceae bacterium
TTCAATTCCTTCCTTTTCAAATCGATGAACCCAATTCGTTATTTGTTTAAAACTTGTATTATAAAGTTCTTCAAGCTGTCTACTGGGTTTTCCCAGTGATTAATCGGCAAAACCAAAACAGCACGTCCTCACCACCCAAATCCAAAACTTTTTGTTTCACTACTGCCACTTTTGCAGCCATTTTTGTTTAATGCCAGCGTAAAGCTACTTTAAACTATCTTTACACCCACCAATTCAGCCAATAAAATACATCAATGCAACCTTGACTCACTTCCAAAAGAAGGGGTCGGGAGCATCGTCATTGATGTAGGCTGAATTGGTGTTTAGCTCACCCGACCTCCTTCTTATATTAAAGGCTTCCAGATAAACAAATAGGGGCTAAATAGCCCCTATTTTATTAAAGTCATAATTACCCGTCAATACCTCCACCTTTCGCTTCTGATAACCCTGTTTAGCATTTACACTTACATTTTGCTCAACACTCCATTGATGCCAGCCATAAAGCTTAACATACTTCTTTAGTAAATCGCTATGATAGCTGCTCAACAAAAACTTACCCTTCATGCCTGCCAACCTCTTTAGCAGCTCCTCAAAGTCTTGCTCACTATACCCATCGTAGTGGCCCATACAGCTGTTAAAATATGGTGGGTCAGCATATACCAATGTATCGGGTGCATCGCACCTATCAATTATGTACAAGGCATCAGCACACTCTACCTGCACATCTTGCAAGCGTTGAGCAATTACTTCAGTAAAGCCCTCACGTTTGTTGCTTATCTTCTTAGTAGTGGTGTTATCTGTTTTATCATAGCCCCAGCTGCCATCCAACATGGCACTAAAGCTTTGAGTGCTGAGAACCCAAACCGCCCATGCTCTACGCACTTCATCGTGCAGGTGTGGCTTATTGTACACATGAAAAGCATCATCGTGTAGAAGCCTACTATGCAGCGTACTTCGTACCAAAGCTTGTAGGTCGTGAAAGCGATTTTTACAGACCCGATAAAAGTTTATCAACTCGGCATTTGTATCATTTATCACTTCTACTTTACTTGGCTCTTTAGCAAATAAAATAGCACCCCCACCGCAGAAAGGTTCACAATACAATGTGTGCTTGGGAATAAAAGAAAGAACTGTTGAAGCTAACTTTTGTTTACCGCCGTAATAGCTTATTGGCGTTCTTAAACTCACTTGTTTTTTTACCATAAAATAGGTTACTCACTCCCTATTTGTTACAAAATAAATTACTTAAAAAAATTGAAGCCTGTAGAAATAGGCTTCGCTATCAAAACTAACTGCTTATGAGAAAATAGATAATCCATATTAAATAAGCCACAAGGCTTGCCAACCTCACCCAATTAGCATGCTTCTTCACTTTACTATCCCACCAACTTTCTTTTGTTCCACTATAGCCATCCAAAGCATTGGGGCTGATGTAAAAAACTCCTTTAAATCCTTTTCTAAAAATGTTCAATGCAAAATCATAGAACGCAACTCTAGTAAGAAGTGTTGTTGCAATGCACCAAGCAAGCCATTTAATACCAATTCTTTCACTCCAATCAATCACCACACATAATGCTATGGCTAAAGAAAGGTATATAGCAAACTCTGAAAAGTGATTAACCGTTTTCCATTTGCTGAACTGCCAGCTATCGAAGTAAGCATGCAGCATTGTTAAGGCAAAGACGGCTACAATAAATGTTATCATAAGTTTACTTTTTAAAATATTAATACACAATCATTAAAACACCCAAAACTGTTTTATAAACATCACCTACAACTAAACCACCTGCCAATGCTGCTGTATTATCAGCATAAGTTTGAATTGTAGCGATATTTAAAATACCTGTTGATTTAATAGTAAAATTGGTAGAATATGAATTACCGCTAGTACCACTACTACCAGCAGCAGTAGTTTGAAAAAGAATATTACCACCTGCTCCATTGCCTGTACTTTGTCCAGCACCTAATGCTAAATTTATACCAGCTCTATTTGTATTACCTACACCAGCACTGGCTGCTTTTACTGTTGAAGGACTCCCCCATTGCCCCAAAGTCAAATTATTGCTCGCATCAATTGTCATTGCCACTGCACCTGCTGCTGCAAAGCCTAAAGTGTTAGTTGTATAATAATACATTCCTGTGGTAGCACCATTTGTTACACCACTTCCAAATGAATAGGTGGGGCTATTTTGTGAGCCATAGCCGCCAATGTTTAGCGAAGAATTTGTATTATTAAACTTAAAATTTGATGTACCTGCTAATGCTCCAGAGCTATTATATTGCACCATGCCATCTGTGCCAGCAACTCCTCCACCTCCGCTAGTATCTCTTACAATTTGATTGGTGAGCGTATCTATTTTTAAAGGCCACTTTTTGCCTGTGGCTATTGGTAGAGCGTTTTTATTAATGTATAAACCAGTATTCAAAAACGTTGTGCCACCAACAACATATAATGACGTTGCACTTGCATTATTGTTGCTAATGACAACACCTTGCTCACCGTTTCTAGTTGTAGAATTTAATAAAATAGTGGATGTGTCGGCATCTTTATTAAAACTAATGCCTTGCTTACCTGTTAATGTGTCTTGCCAAATATTCATCGGCCACGATAATGACCCTGTCTTTCTATTATATCTAACAACATTGTAAGATGTTCCTGTCGCATATCCACCTGTAAAATTAGACCTATGGTCAACGCTTCTATACCACTCCCCATAACTATTGTTGCTTGTTTTATCAACTATATATTCTAATCCAGCGAAGCTTGCACCAGTTACATATTGTGTTAATTGATAAGTACCTGGTGTTGTTGATGTACCAAGACTAATGCCATTAGTTGTACTGTTTCCTAGTGAGCTAACTGCCTGTAATGTTTGAGTATTTTTTACACTATCAACGTAAGTTGTAGTCGTTGCACCAATATCACTTTTTACCTCTGCTGCTGTTCTACTACTTACAATGCCATTAGCATCTGTGGTAAGGTACTTGGTAGCTGCACTACTAAGTGTAGGCACATTGCTTACAGCTAGTTTACCCTGTTTATAATGTACAAAATTGCTACTAGTACCTCTATATAATATTACATCCATACTAGGTAGCGTTACATTATAATTGCCCGTAAAATAGGCATAAGAGCCACCCCCAACAGTTATACGAAGCTCGTCTGAACCAAGTGTACTAAAGTTGTTACTACCAGTAAACACGTTATTGCCACTAAGTTTACCATACAACGCATTCGCTTGCGTTGGCGTTAAAATATTAGCAGCTTTGTACCAAGTAGCTCCAATTTTTATGCTATCTACAATAGCAGTACGTTGTGCATTCACACCCAAATTAAACGCTGCTTGTAGCAGCAATAAACCCATTACTTTTTTCATATTTTATCCTTTAAAAATTTTAATAACAGTATCAGCAACAACGCCACCAAAATATATTCGCTTATCTATTCGGTAGCCAATGTCCACATTAATAAATGCAATCGAATTAGCTGGTAGTTCCATCACATCAAGTACATCATTACCACCATTAGTTGTGCCTATTTTAAAAACAATTTCTTCGCTTTCTGTAAACACTTTAAACTTCCATATATCCACGCCACTTGGCAAATCGTAGTAGGTAGTGCCAGCAGCAAGCACTTCTACATTGTTGTTGCTAGGTGGCTGTATATTTTGAATGATGGTTTTTAAATTGGCTTCTAAATCGTCAATATCTATTTTATCATTCTCATGTCGCAAGCTTTCAATTAAATTAAAAAACTGTTGCTGCGTAGGTCGGTCTAGCGTTTCAAAATATTGCTTCAGTTGGTCTTTTGTTTCAACAGCCATCTTATAAAGTTTTAACAATGATGAAATCAAAAACCAAATTTTGTGCTACCAAAGCATACTCCCTAACGCCTACTTTAAAAGTGGTGGCGTTAATTATTTTTGTTACCCAGCTTATGTCATTATCGGTATCAGTATTGGCACTCAATCCCCTCATTGTGCCAATTACTTTATAGGCTGTACTTCCTTGGTCTGGTATCGTAAACGTAAACTCGTTATCGCTTGCTGGTAGGCTACCTATTGCCTCAGTAGCTACATAAGTAATGTAGCCTGCTGGCTTGTTAGTAATATCTGTCCAAGCATGTGTATGATTATTAAAATCATTTGTTAGGTTGGTTAAATCAGTAACCAAAGCTTGTATAGTACCCATTTGAGCAGCAAGTGTTGGTAGCCTTACCAAATCACTAAAAGGAAAGCCACCTATTGCACCTGTGGTGGCTGTTTTTGTAAACAGCACATTGGGTACACTTGCATCTTCAAATGTTAGTGGAGTGCCAGTTTCGCTTACTAGCACCTGTGTACCTAAGTTGCCGCCAACAAAGGGTATAAATTCACCGTTTATTACCAACCAGCCATCACTAACATTTGCACCAGCTACGGTTACTCCATATACTATTACTTTATTACCACAAAGCCTTGCTATTGCACTTAGCACATCTCTGTAGCTATCTTGCATAAATGCAAGCACATCCTGTGTAAGAGGAAAACCGCCAAGGTTGCTGTAATCAATTTTTTTATTCATGGTTTATACTCTTTGTATTTTAAACTGTGTGCCAGCTAGTTTGTACACTTTCACTAAGCTTCTCATTTCTGCATCGTCAAAAACTATCACTCCTGGTACTTTAATTACAAAATCATCTTGCAGGTTACCACTCTCACCATCGGTGTATATATACTTAGGTGCGTTTTCACTTATTCTTTTTATATACAATGGCTTTAGCTCTGCTGCCCTGTATATGTAGGTTGGTGGCTTATCTTGCCCATCTACTATTACTATTCTGCGTTGGCTATAATCGTACCTATCGTTTAGCAATTTTTGCAAGTAGCATGCTTGTGGTGTTATTGCCAATTGATATAGCTTTTGCCTTCTAAATCGTTGTATGCTTATTAATACAAATGCCAAAGGAGCAGTTAATCCATGCAGCCATGTAAGCATGTTTGGCTTCCGCACTTTTTGAAGTGTGTTGTCGTTCACCCACTCATTCAAATCAATATCAAATACACTATTATTCATTATGCTGGTAAATAATTAATAAGCAAGTCCGCATCTAAAATTCTTAAATAACCACTATCGGGTATGTAATCAATATCTACACTGGTAAATGCCAAAGCACCATACATGCACTGTACGGTGTCAATTTTTACATCTTCTACGCCCTCCACCAACTGTATAGTGTCCATTATTTTTGCTACACTAAACACACCATTAAATGGCAAGTTTTTAAGGTGAAGCTTTATAGCATCTTTTATTGGTGTTGCTACTGTTCCATCTACCCTTCCACCAATTGCATTCAATACAAGAGGGTTATATTTTATCCTAATATCCATCTTCAAACTATCGGCATCCGCAGTTGTAATGTTTAACTTAACCCCTGCATCTTTCACCTTTGCCAAATAGTTTTTTAAAGCATTTAGTTCGGGGGTAAGCAATGCTCCCAAATCTGCCCCAACACTTTTAGCCACTTTAATGCGTAGCCCACGTTGTTGCTCTACCACAGCAGCATAAGCAATTATTTTGCTATCGGCTATTTGTGCATCGGTTAAGCCTGTATTGTTATAGGTATCGGTATCACCAAATAAATTGTAGCCATATTCAAATGCTTTTGTTTTGTTGGCATACCAGCGTAACGTGTGTGGGTTCTTGTTATCAATAATGCCATTTACTTCAGTAATAAATAAGTCGAACAGTTTTTCTAAAGTATAAATAGCTACAGCCACTACATACGTCCATATACGCCTAACGCTAAATTTATTGTTGGTTACAACAATGCCATTAGCAGCCAAATCGGCAATAATTAAATTTTGTATTTGTGTTATCTCTCTTGCCATTAGCTTACTATAAAGTCTCTTTCTATTTGCCAATAACCAATACCCGATAGTGTACTACTTGTATGCTCTTTATCGGTTGCAGGTATTAGATTGTTTACTGCTAAATAATTAACGATGTCTTTTTTTACTACTGAGGGGATGGCAAGTGTAGAGCCAGCCACCAACTGTTGTGTAATGCTAATGCCATTGATTACAGCTATATCTAAAGCTGCTGCAACATCTCCACAATATTGTATCGCTACATCTCTTAGCGATTGTCCTTGCTCTACAGTTATCATTTTTTGCGTTTATAATCCAAGATTAAAGACACTATAAACAACAGCATAATCAAAATGGATGCACCACATAATAGCCAACCCCACCAAGGCATCTTATACACTATTTCAGTTTTCTTGCTACTCTCAAATGTTGCCCTTAGTTTGGTTACTTCAGCTAGCATAGCATTCACCATTTGGTCTTTGCTGGTGCAGCTCATTTGCAGCTTGCCATATTGGTCTACCCAATATTTTAGTTCTGCTTTGTTTTGGCTGTCAATCACCCTCACAGTATCAGTTTTTAAACCAGCTTTAAACGATGCTTGAAGAGCGTTTATAAGGCTGTCTTTATTTACATTGCTATTGCCAGCAGCAATAAACCTATTGGCTATTACATGGGCAAAGCTGTCGAGGTTGATGTTATTGGTTACCGTTGCTCCTGGTACTTGTATATCTACTTTTTTGTAGTTGATGATGGTTGTGTCTTTTTGTGTTAAGCGATAGTCTGTTTGTGGTTTAATAACACGGCAAGATGAAAGTGCCAATACGCTTACAAATCCTAACAAACAAATACTTGCAACACCTCCTGTATTGGGTGGTTGTTTTTCTTTAGAACTTTCTGTTAGCTTGTTTAAACTAAGCCTTTGCATACCTAGTGTAAGTATGGTAAGTGCTGGGCTAAAAATCATTTTAGAAACCTTGCTTTCTGGATTCATATCTCTGAGGTTTTCAAATATGCTATATACTTCTACATAAAGTAAAAACAACAACATGCCATCGTTTACCCATCTTACTAAATCAGTATTTTTTTCAAATGAATTACCGATGATGATACCTGCAATTATTAGCCCACTATATTGTAAAGCTTTTACAGCAGTTTGCCTAAAGCCTTGGCTAGTTACTGCTTGCTTTTTTATAAATGCTTTTACAACGCCTGTTAGCAAATCAATAACAACAGCTATAAATACCCAAGCCAGCAAATCAAGTCTGGGGAAGAACGTTAGCTTAAAAAACAATAGGCTTAAAGAGCCAATTATAAAACTAGTTTTCATACTTAATTTTTTATTGTTGAATCAATACATATTTTGTATTGGTTATAAAATTTTTGTTGTCAAACAATTTTTTTAAATCCCTCCAGCCAAGTCCAAATGTTTTTTCAAGGTGTGGCTCATCGTCTATCGTTTTCCAATCGCCACCCCATGTGTAGCCAATATTTTTAAATGCTTTCACCACTTCTTTCCAGTCGCTTTCGCCATCTCTATCAAAGTCTTTTAAAGCATCCCAGCTTAGTGTTTCGTAAGTACCATTTGCATCTTTATCATACATCAAAGCAAAATCAAAAGCCAACCCATAATTGTGAGAGCTGCTGCCACCTCTTGCTTGGGTTACTATTGATCCTGGTCTAGTTCTACCCTGTGCGTAAAGCATGTTCTGCTCATCAATAGTTCTCAACCCCTGCACTATTCTAATCATTACAGTCGATGGGAATCTTTCATTCTCAATTTTAGTAATCGTATCAATTACTTCTTGCCTTATTGCTGGGTGTAATTGTAATGCTCTAGCTATCGACACTTTTAAATCTCTCATACTTCAATGTATAAATTATCAATACCATTACTTACATCTATCGTTGGGTCTTCAAATCCATCGGCTTCTAATTCTACCTCCAACTCTCTTAAAAATTTAGTTTCGTTTACTCTTTGCTTTAGCCTTTTTGCAGCACCAAAGCCAATGGTGGGGAACTCTGTATTCTCACCCTTATTACACAACACTATCAACTGCACTTCCTGTTCGGTACTTTCACCTTCAGCCCACTCATCGCCATCGGCTATCAAATCAAAATCATCATCTAATAAATAATCTGTACGCATTTTGTTTAGGTTATTGTTCCTGTACCTGTACCACCTCCACTATGTGCTGCTGCTGTACCTGTAGTGTTTACGGTAACTGTTACATTTACCACACCAGCAGCTTTTATATGGTTTATAATTGCCTCAGCATCTGCCTTGGCTGC
>JAYVRD010000127.1:0-2098 GCA_043776595.1 Chitinophagaceae bacterium
TATTTTTCTTACTGATGCCGACACATCGCTAAGAGATTTTTATTGGAAATACGAAAGGGGAATTATTCCTTACGATTCTACTGTTAAACAAATTGATGCAGCCACAGTTGCCAACCCATTAGTAGATGCAGCTACTAAATTAAAATACCAAGATAGCCATTTATACGAAATAAGTTTTAGTAACAAGGGTGGTTTGGTAATGCCCATTATTGTAGAATTTAAGTTTGAAGATGGTACTACACAAACCGAAAAAATACCTGCACAAGTTTGGCGATTGAATGAGAATAAAGTAACCAAACTATTTATGACTACTAAAAAAGCAATAAAAATAACTTTAGATCCCATGAGAGAAACGGCAGACATAAATGAAAGCAACAATACATGGCCTAAAGTAGATGAAGGCGAACCAAGTAAGCTTCAACTGTTTAAAACAAGAGAAGTGAACAGACGTAACCCACCAGCTAATGGCTTAAACCCAATGCAGGCTTTTGGTAATAAAAATTAAACATCACTACTATAAATGGCAGCAATCGCCATGCTGTCTATAATTTTTTTTAAAAAATACTTATTTAAAAAGATGAGAAAATTAATTGGAATTGTTTGTTGTGCAATCATGGTATATACAAGCCATGCGTCTGTAGATACCATAAATATTTACAGCAATGCCATGCACCGTACCATTAAAACAGTTGTTATAAAACCAGCATCATACAAAAAGAAAAAAAATACTTATCCCGTAGTTTACTTGTTGCATGGTGCCTATGGAGCCAGTACCAACTGGATAAAAAAAGTACCAGAATTACAAAGCTGGGTAGATGAATTTCAACTTTTAATTGTATGCCCCGATGCTAGCCCCAACAGTTGGTATTTTGATAGCCCAATAGATACCACTTTTAAATTTGAAACACATGTGGGTATTGAAGTGCCTGCATATATTGATGCCAATTATAGAACTATTGCCAATAGAAATGCAAGAGCCATTACTGGATTAAGCATGGGTGGTTTTGGAGGATTATTTTTAGGCTTTCGCCATGCAGAAATATTTGGTGGTTGTGGAAGCATGAGTGGTGCTTTAGATATAAGTTTAATAACTAAAGGTTACGATGTAAACAAACGCCTTGGCGATAGCATTATCAATAAAAAATATTACCAAGATTGGAGTATGATGAAGGTAATGGAAACATACCCAAAAGACTCTTTGGCAATTATTATGGATTGTGGTACAGAAGATTTTATTTTCCTAATGACTAAAGCTGCACACGAAAAAATGATGAAGCTAAAAATTAAACACGATTATATAGAACGCCCAGGCAAACACGATTGGGCATATTGGGCTACGGCCATAAAATACCAACTTTTGTTTTTTAGCGAACATTTTAAAAAGATGAGCCTGCAACAATAGCCATTGTCATATATAAACTTGGAATAGCTAAATAGTACTACATAGTTACAAATGTGCGACGCAACCGCAGCTAAATAGAACTACCAAAGCTGGCTATATAATTTCTTCAATTGTATTATCCCAAAGCAGCCATATAGTATAATTGGCTGCCCCACTGTCAGGTTTTTGCTGTCTTGCCGTCATTAATAACAAAGGTGGAAAAGTCAAACCAACCCAAAACAAGTATTGGAACTATATTTGAATTCTACTTTAATAACATCAAATTTAAAAAATACAATTATGGCTTTAGAATTTACCGACGCTAACTTCCAAACCGAAGTAATAGATAGCAAACAATTGACAGTAATAGACTTTTGGGCTGAATGGTGTGGACCTTGCCGTGCTATAGGACCAGTAATTGAAGAACTGAGCAAAGAATATGAGGGCAAAGTAAAAATTGGTAAGGTAAATGTGGATGTAAATCCAGCCGTTAGTACCGATTATGGCATTACCTCAATACCTGCAATACTATTTATTAAAGATGGCAAAATAGTAGATAAGCAAATAGGAGCAGTGCCTAAAAGCGTGTTAGACAAAAAGATACAAGCTCATTTGTCGTAATAAATTACAATGAGTAACCAATACAAAGCCTCATCATTTATTGATGAGGCTTTGTATTTATAAATACCAATCCTTTATTTTGCAGTAATGTTCTTA
>JAYVRD010000128.1:0-2095 GCA_043776595.1 Chitinophagaceae bacterium
GCCTCTAAAAACTATGAAAGGCTCAATGAATCATCAGTAGCAATAGTGCATTTATCAGCTATAAGGATTATGCTAAATCGTTTTTAGACAGCTTCTTAGTAATAGAAAACATTCTGGTAAACTGACTAAGTATCAAACATTACAATTGAAAGAATTAGTTGAATCTGTTCACTAAATAAATTGAATTACTTAATTACAAGCACATGCAGTTAACATAGGTTTTGCTTTATGGTAGGCTGACTTTCTCTGATTCCACCACAATGCAAAGCCCTAATCCGTCAGCTGAATTCTTGAAATAGTTACCATTCAAACATGGCTCGTGGTTTTTCTAAACGCATAAGTGTGCGATGCTACTAATGTTTCAGTTTTTATTCCATCTTTAATAACTTCAGAAAGAAGTATAATTGATAGAATTCTGTTTTAATAATTTAAACCAGCTTTAGACAATAATGTTAAAAAAGCTGCAAAGCCAGAAAGCCTAGTAAAGAGCACCACGAGTACTAAATGTCTTTATCCATTAGAAGTAATAGAAAACAAAATGGAAGATTGGGCGAAAAAGCAAAGTGATAAATAAATAAGCAACAAAATATACAAAATGTAATGTATTGCATTTTTGTTCTAATAGTATAACACTTATTGCCAAACAACTTCTGTTGGTGTATACCCTTTTATCAAAAAATTATATTTGCTGGTTTTATTATCGGCATAAGTGCCACGTTTAGTATAAATGGCTATTGCACCGCCATCGCTACCACCAGCACTTAAATACGATGGTGGGCTAAATACTTTAATCATCGCCACATCCGATGGGGAAAGGTATTGCACAGCTTCGGCATCGGTTTTAAATTCGTCAATAAAAAAGTCTGTAGTGCCACCACGCCATTTAGCAACATAGCTACCATCTTCACTAGTACTTATAGCAAGCCCTGCTACCCTACCTTGCAAAAAAGAGAAGATATTTTGTGCACTAGCAATATCTGTTTCATCAATCCCATCAAAAACCCTTGAGTTGCCACCTTGAAATAAAGCAGACACATATTGTTCTTCAAATTTTTCTACTTTCTTTTTTGCCTTTGTTGTTACAACAACATCTTCTAAAGTGGTTTCACCAAAACGTTTGGTATCTAACACATAATTATTTGCAGTATCACTAATTACTATATTGTTTTTACTTTTAAGCAAAAAAAATTGGGTATTGGTTAAAAAAGGTACAAATGCTGAATCGAGGGGTGTTTTTAAATCAATAGCTAAATCGGCACCTTTTTTCGTTTGTTTTGAAAAAATAAATCGGGCAGTATCTTCAAAAACTATATTCTTAACAATAAAGTTACCATTGGCAAGTACATTGGTATTGTTTATCAAACTTTTTTTCTGCTTTGCCAGCATCATATAATTAAGCGTTACTGTTTTTGTAGAGTAGTTTTCTATAGTACCATCTATTTTAAAAAACTCATCTTGCAGCAAAAAGTTAACTGCATACTTTCCTGGAGGTATTTTATTGCTAATAATAATATCGCCACCAGCATAACCATTTAATAGTGGGTAGCGATATTTCCAACGTCTATTTTTAAGTAAGTCTTCAATCCACACATTTAGCGTTACAGCAGCCATGTGTTTGTTGGTATAATGCAGTGTAGCATCAAAACTTAGGGTGTCGCCAGCATAAAATTCATTTTTATTAATCTTCACCAACAACGAATCATTTGCTTGTACCGTTGATGCAGCAAGGATTATTGCAATCAACAAAATCAGTAGCTTATTCATTTGGTAAAAGTACCATGCATTTGTATTAAGAATTGTGTAACCTTCTTAAATTGTTTTTAAAAATGAGTGCATACAAAACCAACTACTGTTAGTTTTGCAGCTATGCGTTTGGCAGTTGTAGTAAATAATATAGATAAAGGTGCATTTAGTTTGTATGTGCAGGCTTTGGTAAAACAGTTAGCTGGTAATGGTGAGGTGTTAGTAATAAGCAATACAGCCATTGATGAACAAGAATGTAACAATGCCCATATTCAACTGCAAGTTATTCCCTCAGCACTAAGCAATGCAATCACTAGAAAATTTTGGTACGATGTAAAACTACACGCTGCAA
>JAYVRD010000129.1:0-8055 GCA_043776595.1 Chitinophagaceae bacterium
CAGCATCGCAACAAGTATAGGGTATATGCAGCATATCAAAATAGCCTTGCAACTTACCATCCTCGCCAGGCGTACCATGTATGCACATCAATACGGCATCAAAGTTTATTTTGTTGCCATCTACCGTTATGCTAAAATCTTCTTTGCGTACTTTTTGCCTTTCACCTTGGGCAGGCACATACCACCAACCTTGTGGGTTGATGTCTATTTTATACAGTTCAAATTTTTCTGTATCTACATTATTTTCTACTGTAATAACGCTTTTGTAACTTATTTCAGCTTCGCCGCTAAAGCCACCTGTAACTAAGGCAATACGTTTTTTCATGCACTAAAAATAGTTGTGGCAGCAAAGAAATATAAAATATTACACTTGTGGTGCAAATGGGCATCATTAACAAAAGATTGATTGGGGGTTAAAACAAAGAAAGGTAAAAGACTTACAAGTTCTCTTACCTTTCTGATAACAGGAAATATCACCTGCCGTTAATGGATGTTGCCACTTATGCAGTAGCAACAAATAAGTAAATACAAGGTATGCAGCTGCTTTGGCAAATGCAAGCTTTTATACTTTTAAAGTTTAGCACATTGGCTGTGCATTATATGTGCATTCGCTCTTTCTTAGCCAATAATTCCTCCACAGTTTCAGTGTACATTTCATCGGGTACACAGCAATCTACAGGGCACACAGCAGCACATTGGGGCTCTTCATGAAAGCCCTGGCACTCTGTACATTTATTGGGGGTAATGTAATAAGTATCTACCGCAATGGGTGCTTGGCGTTGATCGGCTTCTACCAAAGTCCCATCCATTAAGATAAAACTTCCTTTAATAGTAGTACCATCGGCAATTGCCCATTCTACACCACCTTCGTAAATAGCGTTGTTGGGGCATTCCGGTTCGCAAGCACCACAGTTAATACACTCGTCGGTTATTTTAATAGCCATGTTTTAAGTTTAAAGTATTGAGTAAATAAGGTTTTACAATGGTTTGGGCTAAGTGGTATCTATTAACTTTGCCTTTTCAAAAATAGTAATCACAAATGATTTTACAAGAACGAATTAATTTATTGGTGCAATTGGGCAAATATATGTTGGGTAATGAGGAAGAATGGCTACACATAAAAGAAAGGGCTTCGAGGGAAAATGCTTGGTTTATTCCTGAATTTATTAATGCTTCGGTCAATAATATTTCTACACATTTTTTACAAAAAAATACTTTAGAAACTTGGGCTGCACTATATGCCATACCTAATGAGCTTGCCAATACCAAAACTGTAGGTGTGGTTATGGCTGGCAATTTACCCTTGGTTGGCTTTCACGATTTTTTATGTGTGTTTATCAGTGGTCATTCCGTTGCCATTAAAACATCTGCCAAAGACAATGTATTGATAAAACATTTGGTTAAGAAACTTTACGAGTGGGAGATAACAGTGCAAAACCAAGTAAGTTTTGCCGAACAATTAAAAGGCTGCGATGCCTACATAGCTACTGGTAGCAATAATAGTAGTCGCTATTTTGAATATTATTTTGGAAAATACCCCAACATCATTCGTAGCAATAGAACTTCTGTAGCCATTATTGATGGTACAGAAACCAAAGAACAACTGGCTTTGCTGGCAGATGACATACAAATGTATTTTGGGCTAGGCTGTAGAAACGTAACTAAACTATATGTACCTAAAAAGTATGACTTCATTCCTTTATTAGAAGCATTAAAGCAATACGAATTTTTAATAGAGAATCATAAATACAAAAATAACTTCGACTATCATTTGGCTTTGCTAATGATGGGTAATAGATTGTACATGAACAATGGCACTGTGATATTTACTGAAAACGAATCTATCTACTCACCTGTAAGTCAGGTAAATTATGAGTATTATGCTAATAAAGAAACTTTGCTAGCTGCTTTGCAAACTAATACAGCAATTCAATGTATGGTGGGCAATGGATTAATACCTTTTGGTCAAGCACAGCAACCTACACTTACTCAGTATGCAGATGGTGTAGATACCATGCAGTTTATGATGAACTTATAGATATGGCAACAAAAAACCAGTTAACTTGTGATTAACTGGTTTTTTTAAATTGAATATTTTATTTAAGCTGCTATTTTCTTTTTTGCAAGTTTGCTTTTTAAGTTGGCAGCTTTATTTTTATGAATGATACCACGTTTAGCCAATTTGTCAATCATAGATTCAACGTTTGGCAATGCATCACCATAAGTTTTAGCATCAGTACTTGTTTTTAAATCACGAATAGCATTACGTGTCGTTTTACCGTAGTATCTATTTCTGTCTCTGCGTTTGGCTGCTTGTCTTGTATCTTTTTTAGTAGCCTTGTGGTTTGCCATGTTCTTATCTTTTTAAAGGACGGCAAAAGTAAGGGCTGAAACTGAAATTGGGAAATTAAATCCTATTTTTTTTTCAGCTTAATAAAAATCATTGTCATAATACCCGCAGAAGCTATTAAAACTTTGGTTTTGGTTATGCCTCTAAAGCCCGATATTTGTCTTCATTTCAGTATAAAATAGCTCAATTAACGACCCAATGAAGGACTTCTCTTACATCACCAATTCGCATCCATCTTACGTTGAAAATCTATATCAGGAATTTGTAAAAAGCCCAGAAAGTATTGACCCCGATATAAAAAAATTTTTTGAAGGGTTTGATTTTGCAATTGCAAATACCAAACAAAATGGGAGTTTGGCTACCGTGGCACCTATTGCTACAAGTGATAGTGGGATAGACTGGATGAAAGAAATAAGAGCCTATAGAATGATATTAGGCTATCGCAACAAAGGACATTTATTAGCCACCACCAACCCCATTCGTACAAGAAAAGACAGAGGAGCTAATCTCGATTTAGGTTTTTTTGGTTTTACAGAGGCGGATTTAGATCAAACTTTTAATGCTGGTAATTTAATTGGCTTGGGTACTACTTCACTTAAAAATATCATTGCCCATTTACAAAAATGTTATGCTACGCATGTAGGTGTAGAGTTTAAATACATTAGTGATCAAAAGAAAATTGATTGGTTGACTACCGAAATAGAAAAGAATTTCAGTAACCCACTTTCGCTTGATAAAAAGAAGCGAATATTAGAGAAGCTGAACAATGGGGTAATGTTTGAGAAATTTTTGCATACAAAATATGTAGGACAAAAAAGATTTAGCCTAGAAGGTGGTGAAACGACCATTGCTGCTTTAGATGAAATAATAAACGTTGCTGCCGATAATGACGTACAAGAAGTAGCTATTGGTATGGCTCATCGTGGTAGGTTAAATATCCTCGCTAACATTATGGGCAAAACCTATGAACAAATTTTTAGCGAGTTTGAAGGTACTGCAATTATGGATCAAACCATGGGCAGCGGAGATGTAAAATACCATATGGGTTATGGCAGCGAAGTAACCACTGCCAACAATAAAACTGTGCATCTTAAATTAATGCCCAATCCCTCTCACTTAGAAGCTGTGGATCCTGTTGTGGTAGGTTTTGCAAGGGCTAAGGCAGATGTTTTGTACAAAAGCGATTTTGACAAAATTCTTCCTATACTCGTTCATGGCGATGCATCGGTTGCAGGGCAAGGCATTGTATACGAAGTGTTGCAGATGAGTAATTTAGAGGGCTATTATACAGGCGGTACTATTCACTTTGTTATTAATAATCAAATTGGTTTTACCACCGATTTTGATGATGCTCGTAGCTCCGACTATTGTACGTCAATTGCTGCTATGGTGCAAGCACCAGTATTTCATGTAAATGGAGATGATGCAGAAGCTGTGGTAAAATGTGCTGCTATTGCTACTCGTTATCGCCAAGAGTTTAATAGCGATATATTTATAGACATGGTTTGTTATCGCAAGCATGGGCATAACGAAGGAGACGACCCTAAATACACCCAACCATTACTATATGCCTTAATTGAAAAGCATCCCAACCCAAGGGAAATGTATATTAAGTTTTTATTAGAGCATGGCGAACCCGATGCACAAGATTTGGCTAAAGAAATGGAGAAAAAATTCTGGGAAGATTTGCAAGAACGTTTAGATGAAGTAAAACAACATCCACTACCCTACAATTATCAAACACCCGAATTGGTATGGAAAAGTTTACGCAAAGCCACAGCAGAAGATTTTGAAACTTCGCCTATAACTGCAATTTCAGAAGAAGAGCTAAGAAATTTATTTGCTGGATTAATGAAATGGAGAGAAGGTTTTACACCTTTAAAGAAGGTTGAAAAATTATTGCAGGACAAAACCAAATTATTAGAAACTGAAAATAAAATTGATTGGGCTACTGGAGAATTGTTGGCTTATTCATCTATACTAATAGAAGGTAAAATTGTACGCATGAGTGGCCAAGATGTACAACGTGGTACATTTAGCCATCGTCATGCTGTGCTAAGAGATGAACTAACAGATGAAAAATATACTAGGCTGAATCACTTTAACGAAACCCAAGAAAAATTTCGGATTTACAACTCTTTATTAAGTGAGTATGGCGTGCTTGGTTTTGAATATGGTTATGCAATGGCAAACCCCAACGCTTTGGTTATTTGGGAAGCACAGTTTGGAGATTTTTGCAATGGTGCACAAACTATGATAGACCAATTTATAGCAGCAGGTGAGCAAAAATGGAATAGAATGAATGGTGTAGTGATGTTATTACCTCATGGCTACGAAGGACAAGGTCCGGAACATAGCAGTGCCCGTATGGAACGGTTTTTACAACTGTGTGCCGAGATGAATTTAATCGTTACCAATATCACTACATCAGCCAATTTATTTCATGCCATGCGTAGGCAGCTTGCTTGGAGTTTTAGAAAGCCGTTAATTATATTTTCTCCAAAAGCCAATCTACGTTATGTAGGCAGCTACAGCCACATCAGCGAGTTTGCTACTGGTGGTTTTAAAGAAGTAATAGACGATGAAGTAGAAGATGCAACTGCTGTAAAAAAAGTGTTATTCTGTAGTGGTAAATTGTATTTTGAAATGGCAGAGAGAAAAGCCAAAGAAAACAGAATCGATATTGCCATTATACGCCTAGAACAAATTTACCCCACACCCGAAAAGCAACTTAAAACCCTACATGATAAATATAATAAAGCCATTTGGTTTTGGGTGCAAGAAGAGCCGCTAAACATGGGTGCTGCTTCATTTTTACAAATGAATTTAAAGAGTATCAACTTTGGTGTAATAAGCCGTAACGCAAGTGCCAGCACAGCTACAGGCTACAGTAAAATACACAAGCAAGAACAAGAAGAAATTATAAGCACAGCGTTTAGCATTTAATCTCTTGTTTGAGAATATAAAAAAGGTTGCCCATTTGTAGGCAACCTTTTTTATTGTATGGTAGTTTTTATTGAGCCAGCTTTTGTAGTACTATTTATCAGCGGTTGCGTCGCACATGTAAGACGATAGAATAAGCATTGAGCTTTCTACAATTTTGCTTTAGACCTTTCATTTTGGTTGTTTTTTAGTCAACCTATTTCAGGCGAGACAGTTGTAGGCAGTTTTGTTTAGTCAACAAAGGTTTCCTTCAAAATTCTTTTTACTTTTTCAATTTCTTTTGATGTTAACCATCCCAATTTTTTTGTTATTCTCTGTCTATCAATAGTTCTAATTTGGTCTAAAACAATCCAACCTTTTGTCTTATTATGATTAACTTCAACTCTTGTTGGATAACTCTTAGAGCTACTTGTCATAGGTGCAATAACCAGATTATTCAAGTGTTTATTCATTTCGTTTGGTGAAATTATTACAGCAGGTCTTGTTTTTTTCATTTCACTTCCAATTGTTGGGTCAAGATTAACCAGTACAATTTCATATTGAGCTAGTTCCATTCGTCAAAGTTTTCATCTTCAAAAATGTCAGACATAATTAATTTGTCATCACCATTTTCGTGCATTTGCTTGAAAGATTTTTCCCACCCTTTTCGTGGTTCTTGCTTAGGCTTTAAAATCATATATCCTTTCTCAAGAATTAACTCCAAAGTGTCTGTAATGTTATATTTTTCCAAAATAGTTTTTGTCAATCTTATTCCTTTTGAATTGCCAATTGAAATAACAGATACGTCCATAATGTTATAAGTTTGGTGAGTACAAAGTAATTACAAATATTCTAATTTCCCAAATTTTAATTTGTCTCAAAAAAAATTGCCACCAACGTTCGAGGCTTTGTGCAGTTGGGGAATTGACCAACTGTCTGCCCGGAACTGAAGCTAAATTAATAAACTGTAGTTGTTTTTTTATTCATTCTCTAACATTCTGAATTCTGTCATATTTGAAACCACTATCAAATAATTCTTAAAGTGAAAATTTAAGTCTGCACGAACTGGTTGATACTTGAAATAGTTTTTGG
Organism: Chitinophagaceae bacterium; assembly: GCA_043776595.1. GTDB lineage: Bacteria > Bacteroidota > Bacteroidia > Chitinophagales > Chitinophagaceae > UBA1930. The sequence goes on from JAYVRD010000129.1 coordinate 6,365, forward strand.
GTATACCTAAAAATTGTCCTGTTTCATAAGCCATTATTTTATATTTTTTATCTACATAAGCTTTTTTCATTCTTACTATGTCCTTTTGAGAAAGTGTCCCTATTTCTTTCTTATATAGCAATTTGTAAAGTTCAAAATTGTCTTTTGCAAATGATTTAGTTTCGTCCATAAAAGTCATTAGTAAAGTGTCTGTTTGAAGTATACCATTTATTGATATAATTTTGAATAAATAAACTCCTTCACTTTCTTTTGTCTGTAACAAATTACCATCAAATATTTGAACTTCAAGTTTTGTAATTGTTCCAAATGGTAATTTAAGTTCTGTCTTAATTGTCGATTTTAATGAGTCAATTTGAGAATTTACAAATTCAGGTTCTGTCTGTGAATATGCAAAATGCCAGTTTAGAAAAAATACAAATAAAAAAAAATGTCGCATTGGTTTTATTTTGAAACGGAATGTCTGGGCACAATTACAGCCAACTCAAAAATATACGAAAGTTTTCAACCTTTCAAACCTGCGTATATTTTTTTAATCGTTTTATTTTCAAGTATTTAAAAAAATATACGCAACTGCTTTTAAGTTTCGACAATACAATTTACAATTTTACAATTTCATAGCCAAACCTACGCTTCTATAAAAGCCCAATCTTCTTCCACAGCTAAACATGTGCGACGCAACCGCAGCTAAATGCTTATCCTAATGCTGGCTACCAAAAAACAAAAAATCATAAAACCAATGTAAATGAATAAGAAAACGCCGTAACGGTTACTTTTGCCGCAGAAAATAGAACACATGCTAATAGGTTTACAAAACGTAACATTTGAATTTGGGGCAAGGGCAATAGTAGAAGAAGCAACTTGGCATATACACCCAGGAGAAAGAATTGGCCTAATTGGCTATAACGGCACCGGAAAATCTACCTTATTAAAACTACTGGTAGGTGAATACACACCTAGTAAAGGCACTGTAGAAAAAAGCAGAGAAACTACTATTGGCTATTTGCATCAAGACTTATTGAGCTTTGATAGCAACGATAGCATATTAGAAGTAGCGATGGGTGCTTTTGAAAGAGTGAAGCAATTAGAAAAAGAAATTGAAGCTTTAGGAAAGCAGTTGGAAGCCAACCATGAAGACGAAAAAATACTACACGATTATAGCGATAAGCTACATGAAATGGATGTGCTAGATGGCTATAACATAGAACACAAAACTGAAGAAGTATTACAAGGTTTGGGTTTTGAAAATCAACATCTAAAACGTCCTTACAAAGAGTTTAGTGGTGGCTGGCGTATGCGTGTGCTACTAGCAAAAATGATTTTGCAGCAGCCCGATGTATTACTGCTGGATGAACCTACCAATCACTTAGACTTACCCAGTATTGAGTGGCTTGAAAAATATTTGCTACACTACCAAGGCAGTGTAGTAATTGTGAGCCATGATAAATACTTTTTAAACCGTATGGTAAATAAAATTGTAGAAGTGTACCAGCAGCAGCTACACATTTACACTGGCGATTATGAATACTACGAAAGAGAGAAAGCCATACGCATAGACATGCAGCAAAAGGCTTACGAAAACCAGCAAGATTATATAAGGCAGCAAGAAAGATTTGTAGAACGCTTTAAAGCCAAAGCTAGTAAAGCTGCTGCTGCACAAAGTATTGTAAAACGCTTAGACAAAATAGAACGCA
>JAYVRD010000130.1:0-2088 GCA_043776595.1 Chitinophagaceae bacterium
TGTATTCAAATTCACATTTGCTTTCTCCGCAGCTTCTATAATGCTATAATCAGATAAAATTAAAGCCTTACCTTTTTTCACGCACACATCATGCTCAAAGTGTACACTAGGTTTCCCATCTTTGGTACGTACTGTCCAGCCATCTTCATCTGTATACACATCTTTAGTACCCATATTTATCATAGGTTCTATAGCCAATACCAAATTTTCTTTTAACTTTTTACCATTGCCACGCTTACCATAGTTGGGCACTTGTGGATCTTCGTGCAGGCTTCTACCCAAGCCATGTCCTACCAATTCTCTTACAACTCCATATCCATTTTTATATTCAGTATGCTCTTGTATAGCGTAGCTTATATCTTCTACCCTATTATTTACAGTTGCTTTTTCTATTCCTTTATATAAACTTTCTTTGGTAATACGCACAAGTTTTAAAACTTCTTCACTCACTTCTCCCAAAATAAAAGTATACGCATGATCTCCGTGCCAGCCGTTTAAAATAACACCTAAGTCTATGGAGATAATATCACCATTCTTCAACTCCATGTTATTTGGAAATCCGTGCACCACTACATCGTTTACACTAGCACAAATAGCAAATGGATAACTACCTTGATAATTTTTAAAAGAAGGTATGGCTTTATGGTCAAGTACAAAATGCTCACACAAACTATTTATTTGCATAGTTGTCATACCAGGCTTTAGCACTTTAGCCACTTCGGTAAGTGTTTTACTTACCAGTGTTGCAGCTTCTTTCATTAAAGCAATTTCCGCTTCTGTTTTATAAATCATCATACCATTGGGTCTCCTCATCATTTATTTTTCTATGCACTAGTTTTTTTGTAGCCAGCAATAGAATATCTATTAAGCTGCGGTTGCGTCGCACATTTCAACAGTTATAACGTTTATCAGCAAAGTCTTAAGTAGTAAGTGGTGAACCGTGAGAAAGAATGTTTATGTTTCAAAACTCACGTCTCACGTTTGTTCATCATTGTTCCAAACGCACAAGTATAATTGTCTTATTCTCTTTCACTGGAAGAAAATAAAACAACAAATTAAAAATTGTAACAAACGATGCTATGATTGGCAAAGCCTACACAAATACCAAAATAAAATAAAAAAATATTTGCTAAATACTACTCCTGTTAACCCCAAAAAATCTATTTCAAAAACAAGTTCCTAAAAAGAAACCTGTCAGATATTACTCTAACAGGTTTACTATTATTATTCTGTTTACTTAAATTTTATATGGCACTACTTGTTACACCTGCTCTTCCTTGTACACGCCCACTACTCATCAATCCATCGTATTGACGCATTAATAAGTAAGTTTCAATTTGTTGCAAAGTATCTAAAACCACACCCACCATAATTAATAAACTTGTACCTCCAAAAAAGGTACTAAAGCCTTGTGTAACACCTAAGCGTTGTGCAAAGCCTGGCATAATACCTACCAAGGCTAAGAAGATAGCACCGGGTAGTGTAACTCTATCCATTACAGCACCAATATAATCGGCAGTGGGTTGACCAGGTTTTACACCAGGTATAAAACCATTGTTGCGTTTTAAATCCTCGGCTATTTGCTTAGGATTAAATATTAATGCAGTGTATAAAAAAGTAAAGCCAATAACCATTACAGAGTACACCAACATGTACCAAAAATTGCTATGGTCGTTAAATATTGCTGCAATACCTTTTCCTGAATTAGAGAACGAAGCCAAGGTTGGTAAAAACATAATGGCTTGTGCAAAAATGATAGGCATTACACCAGCACTGTTTACTTTAACAGGCAGGAATTGTCTTGCACCACCAAACTGCCTATTGCCAGCAATTTGTTTGGCATAGTTTAAAGTTATTTTTCGTACACCTTGTACTAAAATAATCAAACCCATGATGATGGCAACCAATATGGCTATCTCAATTAAAAATATTAGTAGACCTCCACCAGCTTTTTGACTTTTTACAGCAAATTCTTGTAAAATACTTTGAGGCAAACGTGCCAAGATACCAACCATGATAATGATAGAAGTGCCATTGCCTAAGCCTTTGTCTTGTATTCTTTCGCCCAACCACATTACAAACAAAGTA
>JAYVRD010000131.1:0-2079 GCA_043776595.1 Chitinophagaceae bacterium
AAGCAAGCATACATATTTTGGCATTCTGCTTTTTTGGTGGTAAAAAAAACTATTGCAAATATAAAAAATACTCTTGTTGCAAATCTTGTATTCATAATCAAAATATTTTAGTGTAATTACTACTTTTTAAAATACACGTTTAAAAACGCAAATAAAATACCTGCTGTTGCAGCTAGTTGACCTATCCAAAAAATAAACATCCATTTTATTATATCAGCTTTTACTTCGCTAACATCCTGTTTGGAGGCTAAGATATCTTTCTTTTGCAAAAATTTTTCTTCGGCTTTTGTTTCAAAATATTCAATCAAAGTGGTAGCTTCTTGTTCACCCAACTTCATTTTTAAGATTTCGTATGCTTTCAATTCAATTGCTGACATAAAAATAAATTTAACCAAAAATAATCTTTTTACATTAAAAAGCGGAGTTCATCACTCCGCTTTTGCTTTTATACTTTGGCACTTTCTTCAGATTCTTTTTCTTTAAGATTAAAAGTTAGTTTGCCATTTTCTTTATCCAAAGCTGCTATCATGGTGTCGCCAGCTTTTACGTTCATGTTCAATATCTCTTCGGCTAATGGGTCTTCTAAATATTTTTGTATAGCCCTATGCAATGGTCTTGCACCAAACTGAACATCATATCCTTTCTCTGCAATAAAATCTTTGGCTTCGGTACTTAGTTCTAAATCAAAACCAAGATTAGCCAAACGCTTCATTACACCCTTCATCAAAATATCTATAATGCTAAAGATATTTTCTTTGCTTAGCGAATTGAAAATAACTACATCATCTATCCTATTTAAAAATTCTGGCGAAAATGTTTTCTTCAACGCCTTTTCAATTACTGCTTTGTTGTTCTCATCTACGTTTTGCATACGAGCAGCAGTGGCAAAACCTACACCATCTCCAAACTCTTTTAATTGGCGTACCCCAATATTAGAAGTCATAATAATCATGGTGTTTTTAAAATCTATTTTTCTGCCAGCACCATCAGTTAGTTGTCCATCATCCAATACTTGCAATAGTATGTTGTAAATATCTGGATGTGCTTTTTCAATTTCATCCAATAAAATTACACTGTAGGGTTTGCGTCTTACTTTTTCAGTAAGCTGCCCACCATCTTCATAACCTACATATCCTGGAGGTGCTCCTACCAAACGGCTTACAGTAAACTTCTCCATGTACTCACTCATGTCTATACGTATCAGTGCATCCTCACTATCAAACATATAACGTGCAAGACTGCGTGCTAGTTCAGTTTTACCAACACCTGTAGGTCCTAAAAAAATAAAAGTACCAATGGGTTTTCTAGGGTCTTTAAGTCCTACCCTATTGCGTTGTATAGCTTTTACTACTTTACCAATCGCTTCATCTTGCCCAATTACCATACCTCTCATATCTTCATTCATTCTACGCAGCTTCTCCGTTTCGGCCTGTACCATACGTTTTACAGGTATACCAGTCATCATACTTATTACTTCGGCTATATGCTCTTCGTTTATAGGGTAGCGTTTGTGTTTGCTATCTTCTTCCCAAAGGTTTTTTGCTTTCTCCAATTCTTCACCCAAGCGTTTCTCTTTATCACGCAAGGCAGCAGCTTCTTCAAAGCGTTGGCTTTTTACTACTTTGTTTTTCTCATTCTTAATTTCTTCTATTTGCTTTTCCAGCTCTACAATATCGTTTGGTACATTTATATTTTTCAAATGCACCCTTGCTCCTACTTCATCTAGTACATCAATAGCTTTATCTGGCAACAGTCTATCAGTCATGTATCTATCACTCAACTTTACACAGGCTTCAATAGCTTCTTGGTCGTAAATTACATTGTGATAATCCTCGTATTTACTTTTAATATTGTTTAGTATCAAAATAGTTTCTTCTACGCTTGGTGGTTCTACCAATACTTTTTGAAAACGACGATCTAATGCACCATCTTTTTCAATGTGCATACGGTATTCATCCAAAGTGCTTGCACCAATGCATTGCAGTTCTCCCCTTGCCAAAGCAGGTTTAAAAATATTGCTTGCATCTAAACTACCACTTGCACCACCTGCACCAACTATGGTATGTATTTCATCAATAA
>JAYVRD010000132.1:0-29300 GCA_043776595.1 Chitinophagaceae bacterium
TAGGTATTGGCACAACAAATCCTCAGCAAAAATTAGAAGTAGATGGGCATATCCGTCAAAAAAGCTATTCTACAAACTTTACTGTTGGTTCATTAGCCACAACTACTTATACTTGGAATCACAATCTCGGTTATCAACCAATAATAATGACATCCTTAGAACAAACAGGTGGGCAAAACGGTGATTACGTCGGTGTTTCTTATGCTCATATCGATAATAATTCCCTCACTATATATCTCACCAATCGACATCCTACTACAGCAGCTATTGCCACAGTACGATGGATAGTGGTGTATTAAAAAACGGTTTTCAAAAGAATAAAACTCATGAAACATTTACATACTTACATCATTGCAACTGTTGTTTGCTTATTACCAGTATTGGTAAATAGCCAGCCAGTATTGGGTGTTAATAATGCCAATATAAATGTAGCAGGCAATATGAGTATGAAAGGTGGTTTTCAAGCAATTGGCAACAGTACAGTTGTACTCAATGGCAATATAACCTTGTATGATAATATTGGTTTGGGTGGTGCAGGTTCTTGGATAGATAATACAACCACAGGTGTAATAACTAACAACAGCATAGGTAGTGTAATAATGAATGGTAATTTAAGTAGTATTATTTCGGGCAATTCCCTATTTCCTATTTTACATATTAATGCTATTGGTGGTGTAAGTTTAAGCAATGATGTGTTGGTTACTAATCTTACTTTAACACAAGGCAGGTTAATAACTGGTGCCTATAGGCTTGTAGTAAATAATTATGCAGATAGTGCAGTAATAGCCGGCATTGGCAATACTAATTTTACTAATGGCTGGGTGTATGGAAATTTGCGTCGTTATTATAACGATGCCAATACCAACTATCATTTTCCTGTTGGTAATGTAGCAAGAGGTAATTTAATTAAGTTGATAAATAACAATAGTAATCCTTTAGTAGGTATTAATTATATCGATGCTTCTTTTGGTGCAAAACGTGGCAACGACAATAATCTTTCTTTAATTGTAGGTACTAGATTGTACGATAGCATTAATACAGGTGGCGTTTGGTATGTAACACCCAACACCCAACCTACATCAGGTAACTATACATTACAAGCTTACTTTAATGGCTTTACAGGATTAAAAAATAAAAAATTCGATTTGCTTCGTCGAGAAGATTCATCTTCAATAGCAACAGATTGGCAAGTGCCCACCAATAGTAGTTTAGATGCTGCTGATACACGTTTGGTGAGTAATGGTTATGCAAAGCGTACCAATATTTCTAGCTTCAGCCAGTTTGCTATTGCACAAGCAAGTGCCTTGAGTTTAATGGTAAAAGCAGAATATTTTTTTGATACTGATCCTGGCTTTGGTAATGCTCTTGATATTCCACTTACCTATGGATTAGACATTAGTAATAAAAATTTTTCTGCCAATACTTCAAACTTACCCGTTGGTATTCACAAACTATACATTCGTACACAAGATGGTGATGGATTATGGAGCAATACAACTACCACAACTTTTTACAAACAAGCTTTAGCAGTAACAGCAGATATTACCAAAGCAGAATATTTTTTTGATACCGACCCGGGTTTTAGCAATGGTACAAATATTCCAATTGCCCAAGGATTGGATATTGCAGAACTAAATTTTTCTGCCAATGTAGGTGGTTTAAGTGCTGGCATTCATCGTATGTATTTGCGTACCAAAGATGCAGCAGGAATTTGGAGTATTGTTAACACGCATTTATTTTACAAATCAGCCGATTTACCCAATATTACCAAAGCAGCATATTATTTTGATAACAACAGTAATAGTCCAATTGATATTGCCATTACTCCTGCAACAGATATAGTAGATATTAATTTTGCAGCCAATATAAGTGGTTTAAGTACTGGCATTCATCGTATGTATTTGCGTACCAAAGATGCAGCTGGAGTATGGAGTATTGCCAACCTACATTTATTTTACAAATCAGCCGCCTTATCCAATATTACCAAAGCAGCTTATTACTTTGATAACAATAGTAATAGCCCAATTGATATTGTTATTACTCCTGCAACAGATATTGCAGATATTAATTTTGCAGCCAACATAAGTAGTTTGCCAGTAGGCATACATCGTATGTATTTGCGTACCAAAGATGCTGATGGAAACTGGAGTATTGCTCATCAATATCTTTTTAATAAATCTGGTAATTCTGTATCGCCTTCTATTACTAAGGCAGAATATTATATTGATACTGATCCGGGTTTTGGTAATGGTATTGATTTTTCAGTAACTGCCGCAGCAGATGTGATTGACTTAAACGTAGCTGTTAATACGTCGGCTTTAGCCAATGGTACACACACATTATTTATTCGTAGTAAAGACGCTGATGGCGGTTGGAGCATCACCAATAAAATTCCATTTGCCGTATTAAAAAATTCATGGACAGGTATTGTAAGTACAGATTGGTTTGATGCTGGCAACTGGACAGATGGTGTGCCTACCACTACTTCTAATGCAATTATTGTAGCCACAGCACCAAGAATGCCTATTACCAACAATAGCAGCCCTGTAACCCAAAGTTTAGATATAGAAACCAATGCTTATGTACAGCTTAATGGAAGCACATTAACCATTAATGGAAACATAGGAGGTAATGGTGTTTTAAAAACAAATAATACGGCTAATCTTGTACTGGCTACTACCAATGCAGTGGGTAATATTGGTACACTACGTTTTGATGCTGCCAATAATAATTTACAAAATCTTACTGTAGGCATTGGTGGTGTTCAGTCTCCAACTGTACAGCTTGGTACACCTTTACATTTGTATGGCGTAGCAACTATAAGCAATGGAATATTAGCAGCTAATGGTTTCCTTAATTTAAAAAGTAATGCTTTGGGTACAGCAAGAGTTGCAGCAGTAACAGGTAATATTATTGGTAATGTTGTAGTAGAAAGATTTATTCCTGCAAAAAGAGCATATCGTTTTCTTACACCAGCTGTTACAACAATTGGTAGCATTAAAAATAACTGGCAAGAAGCAGGTAATACTGTTACAGGGTTAGGTACGCATATTACTGGCTCTATAGCTGGGGCTAATGGTTTCGATGCTACTCAATCTGGCAACCCATCTATGTATACATTAAATACAACTTCTCAGTTATGGGAGAATATAACCAATACTAATAATAATACACTGAGCGTTGGTAAGGGTTATAGATTATTGGTAAGAGGAGATAGAAATATTGATTTAAATAACAACAATGCCATACCCAACAATACTGTTATTCGCTCTACAGGAACATTAGCTATTGGTACTATTAATTTATCTTCTTTACTGGGTAGTAATATTGGCAACTATAGTTTAATTGGTAATCCTTATGCATCGCCTATTAGTTGGTTAGGTATTACTAAAGCAAATGTATCTAACACTTATTATGCTTGGGATCCTACAAGAAATGGAACGTATGGAAGAGGTGCTTATGTAGCCTATAATACCATTACTGGCGTTAGTGATATTAGTTCTGCGGTGGATGACAATATTCAAAGTGGGCAAGGTTTTTTTGTACTAAATACAGCCACTAACCCATCTTTAATTATTAACGAAGCCAATAAAACAAGCAATAGTTTAAATACTGTTTTTAGAACAAATAACCAATTCAAGCAATTGTCAATACAATTATTTATAACTAGTCAATTGCAAAATGGTACAACTGCCGATGCTGCCAAAGTGGTGTTTGATAATAGCTTCTCTAATAATAAAGGAGCAGAAGATGCTGTAAAAATTACTACTACCGATGAGAATATTGCTATTGATCAAAATGGAATGTTGTTAAGTATTGATGGAAGAAAAGAAGTACTCACTACCGATACTGTAAAAATTAAATTATGGAATTTATTATCCTCTAGTTATACAATGAGGTTAGAAACACAAAACCTACAACCTGGTGTTACAGAGGCTTTTATAAAAGATTCCTATCTTAATACAAGTAATCCAGTTAGCCTATCTGGCATAACAGATGTGGTTGTGCAAACCAATGCCGACAGTAACTCTATAAACCCTAATCGTTTTTATATTGTGTTTAAAAATTTAGGCACTTTACCCGTTACAATTACAACTATAAAAGCATACAAACAAAACACTGGTGTACAAGTAGAATGGAATGTTGTTGATGAAATAAACATGGCAAAGTACGAAGTGGAACGCTCAGCCGATGCTCGTTTGTTTAATAAAATTGGAACAGTAAATGCAACAAATACGAGCATGAATAAAAAGTACAATTTGTTTGATGCTATACCAGAAAAGGGATTGAATTATTATCGAATCAAAAGTATAGGTAAGGATGCTACTGTTCAATATACTGCTGTTGTAATGGTTAATATGCAGGAGGCTGAAGCTGGCTTTACCGTATATCCAAATCCGGTAAAAGGTTCTTTACTTAATATAACATTAAATAACTTGAGCAAAGGAATATATGGTCTGAACCTATTTGATATAACTGGACAAAAAGTACTTGCAACTAAAGTAAAACATGAAACCAATAGTGCTTCATACACCATTCAATTGCCTTTGCATTTATCTAAAGGGCATTATAAACTAGAATTAATTGGTACGGATAAAACAATGATTAGAAACATATTGATTGATCAATAAATTGGTGTTGCTAACCAAAAGAAAAGCAATGAGTTTGTTCATTGCTTTTCTTTTATTGCGTTTAGTGAAATTTTTAGATGGGTAGTTTAAGTAACAGCTTTAAACTTAAACCAATCTTTGTTTTATAGCTTTAGCAACGGCTTCTCCTTTAGAATTTACATGTAGTTTTTCGTAAATATTTTTTATGTGAGTGTGTACTGTATCAAAAGCCACATTCAAGGAAGCAGCAATCATTTTATAACTCATGCCATCTACTAATTTTTGTAAAATTTCTTTTTCTCTGGGTGATAATTGTATGTATTCAACTTTTTGTTCTGGCTGTGCTGCCATTAATAAAACGCGTTTAGCAATAGCTGGTGTAAATGCTGCACCTCCCTCATGCACTTCTTGTATTGCTTCTAATAATCTGGTGGGTGTTGTATTTTTTAAAATATAACCCGATGCTCCTGCACAAATAGAAGCAAATATTTTATCGTCTTCATCAAAAACGGTTTGCATTAATACCTGTACAGCAGGAAACTCTTTTTTTAATTCGGCAACAGCTTCAATTCCAGAAATACCTGGCATATTAATATCCATCAATACCACATCTGGTTTACTTTCTCTTATTCTAGCACCAATACGTTTAGCATCAGGATATGCACTTGTAAAAATATAACCAGGCGTAGCTTCTATTAAGCCACTCATACTGTCTCTAAGTGCATTGTTATCTTCAAAAATTGCTACACGTATCATGGTATAAAATTATTCTAAATGCTTATTGTAGTACTCACCCATTTAGGTGATGTTACAACTAAATACAATAGTAGTTCCTACATCTCTGGTAGATGTAATTGTAAAATTACCACCAATTTCTTTTGCTCTTTTTTGCATGTTTAGTAATCCATTGCCATCTTCAACTTCCTCTATCATAAAGCCTTTACCATTATCTTTTAGTAATAAGGTGAATAAATTTTTTTGCCTACTTAAGCCAATTGTAATCTCGGTGCAAATGGCGTATTTTAATGCATTGTTTATGCCTTCTTTAAAGAGAAGAAAAATATTTTGTCTTTGCTCCATGCTTAATTTTAAACTGTAAATACTTTCATCACATTGAAAATGTAAAACAATATTTTTTAAACTACATAATGAAGCAGCATGTGTTTGTATTCTTGTTGCCAAATGATTTACATCGTCGTTAAGTGGATTAATAGCCCAAACAATATCACTCATATTACCCACCATTTCACGACTACTTTCTCCCATTTTATTGAGTAATGACGTTAGTTGGGGTATCTTTTCAGTAGTTTGTTGTTTAATGGTTTCTGTATAAAATGAAATACTACTTAGCGTAGAGCCAATATCATCATGTAAATCGGTAGCAATTTTTGAGCGTAATCTTTCTTCCTTCAAAACCTGATTTAGTTTATACCGATAGAGTAAATAAATGGCACCAATAAAAACGATGGAGCAAATGATTATAAACCACCAAGTTTTCCAAAAAGGAGGCAACACGTGAAAATTAAAAGATGCTATTTCTTTACTCTCTACACCAGCATTGTTGATAGCTTTTGCATATAAAATGTAGTTGCCACTAGGCAGTTGTTCGTAACGAATAGTAGAGCTATTCACTAATTCTTTCCAATCATCATCCCATCCTTGTAGTTTGTAATAAATTCTGTTTTCTTTTTCATTGCAAAATCCAAGGGCACTCAATTCGGTTTCAATACTACTGGTATAAGAAATGTTTACGCTAGTATTTTGTACTGTTGGAAAATAATATGTAGTATCCTTTGTTTTTACAGAAGTAATAACAACAGGAATTGGTTGCGTACTAGCGATAACTTCATTTGGGTTAAAATGTAAAACACGACCTGCCGAAGCAACAATGAATCTATTGCCTTTGGCTCTAAAAATTTCAATAATATCTGCCATTCCATTAATACCAGAATTACCAGTAAAATTGACCCAGTTTTTAAAGTCGGCACTTACTTTATAAAAACCATTATTGGTTTGTACCCAATAATTTTCCTGAGCATCTATTTCTATTTTTTGAATTAAAATATTTGCCAAACCCTTTTGTGGAAATAATTGAATTAGATTTTTATTGCGAAACTCAAGAATGCATCTAGGATTGATTAAGAGCATTCTGTTGGTATTATCAAATAAAATTCTTGGTTGGCAGCGTTCTGTGATATTCTCTTTCTTGTTTGTAGGTATAAAATTGGGATAGGTTTTAAAAGATAAATTCTGTTGATTGATTTGATACAATAATGAATCTATACTTACCCATATAGAGCCATCAGAAGATTTTTTAAAATCATAGACCGTTTTGCCATAGAGCGTTTCTTTTTCGTTTGGCAATCCCAGTAAAGTTGTGGTATGCTGTGTTATGGTATCAAATATTTTGATACCACTTCTAAAATGCGTTAACCAAATTCTTCCTCTACTATCTTCCAATATTCTACCAGTTCTTACAGTTCTAATGGGTTTATGAATATCAGGTTCAATATTCCTTGTATAATCCTTTACTTCTTGCGTTTTTGGGTTATAAAAACCAAATCCTCTTTCAGACGTAAACCAATAACCTTTATTTGTTACAATATATCTGTTGATGTTGCAAAGCAAGTCTAAATATTTTTCTGGAACTGCAAACGGCTGTATTGAAAAGGTAGTTAAATTCATTTTCCACCAACCTTGTTGTGTTGTTAAGTACACACTTTTATCTGGTTCATCAAAGTCTTCTACTGAATGAAATATGCGATTGCTTCCTACAACAGTATTAGGTAAAGAAATCCATTTAAAAAATTGTTTTTGTAAATCAATTTTATGCAAACCATTATTAGAACCTATCCAGTAGCAATTGGTTCTATCTTTATAAATTTCACTTAAAAAATTTGAGAGTAATTCGTTTTCTTGTTTACCTGCTTGAATTACCTGTTTTACAAAAGCAATGCCTTTTACTTTTGTTTCTGGAAAAAATAATACCAATCCCGAACCTGTTGAAGCCATTAATAAACGTTCGCCATTCAATTCAATTTCATGCAAAGAAAAAATAGTATTAACACCATCGTTCGCTGGATAATTTAATTTAAGTTGTTCAAATTTGTTTTCTTTTTCATTCAATCTTAGCAAACCGCCACCCCAAGTACCTACCCATAAAATTCCTTTACTATCTTCAAAAAAAGTCGTACTGTTATTTACAGTTAAATGAATGTTTTCTTGTTCAATAAAATGATAAGACGTAGTCGTTTTTGTTGTTCTGTTAAACTGTTTTGCACCCAATGATGTTGCAATCCAAAATCTATTTTTACTATCTTCAAAAAAAGATAAAATATACTTATTCGTTTTGGTTTCTTTTTGTTGAAAGCTTAATGCAAATTTTTCAACTGTCTTTGTTGAGGGGTTTAGTAAACAAAATTCTTCAGCTATATAAAACCATATACTGTTTTGTTTATCTACAAATACTTTTCCTCCAATATCCGAGTAGGTAATAAATTTTTCTGTTAGTGGGTTAAAACTACAAATACCACCACCAGTACCTATCCATAAAAGTCCATCTTTATCCTCGGTAATATTATATATACTTAAATTAGGTAAACCATCAATGCCAGTAGTTAAATATTGTTTATAAGTTCTTCCATCAAATCGATTTAAACCCCATTCTGTTCCTATCCATAAAAATCCACGTTTGTCTTGAAATATGCTAGTAATGCTATTATTAGATAAACCATTTATAATAGTGTAACGTTCAATTTTTTCAATACCACTTTGTGCTGCAACAATAATACTGCAAGCACAAATAAGCCATAAAATAAGAAACCGCTTCATTCATTAAATCTAATGAATGAAGCGGTTAAAACTATCAAAAGTGTAATAATTTCTTTACCTACTCAAACGTACTATAAAAATAAGGTGTCTTTGCTTCAAACTCAGCAGCACAGGTATCTACCATTTTGTACACTCTAGTTATGCCCAGCGATTTACGTTTTTCATATACTTCATCTTCAGTATAATTGCCATTTAAAATTTTAGCAATCTGCTCATCTCCAAAACCATTCTTCTTTGCTTCTTTCAACAAATCATCGGGCAAGCTTTCTAAAAAGTATTTGCTCAGATCTTTCTCTATGGTACAAATTTTTTGTATTTGGTACAAAAACCATTTATCAATACCAGTTGCTTGAGCAATTGTTTTTACAGTAACACCTTGCATCATGGCATCTTTTATTCTAAAAATTCTATCCCACTTTGGCGTTTTAATGTACTCAATAATTTCCTCACTCTTCATCAAGCTCTTGCCATAATAACCTAAGCCCACAGCGTTGTTTTCCAAACTCTGACAAGCTTTTTGTATAGCCTCAGTAAAACTTCTACCAATAGCCATTACTTCTCCTACACTTTTCATTTGTAATCCTAAGGTATCATTAGCACCTTTAAACTTATCAAAATTCCAACGTGGTATTTTTACAATTACATAATCCAATGCAGGTTCAAAATAAGCACTAGTGGTTTGCGTAATTTGATTTTTCAATTCATCTAAACTATAACCTATTGCTAATTTAGCAGCAATTTTTGCAATTGGGTAGCCAGTAGCCTTGCTTGCTAATGCACTACTACGACTAACCCTTGGATTAATTTCAACAGCAATTAATTCTTCTGTTTCAGGATTTTGGGCAAACTGCACATTGCATCCTCCTGCAAAATTTCCCAAGCTACGCATCATCAAAATGGCTTTGTTTCGCATGTCTTGATAGCTAGTATCACTCAAAGTCATAGCAGGGGCAACCGTTATACTATCTCCTGTATGCACACCCATGGGATCTACATTTTCTACAGTACAAATAATAACTACATTATCGTTTTGATCTCTTAATAATTCTAGTTCAAATTCCTTCCAACCAAGTACAGCTTTTTCTACCAATACCTCGTGTATGGGGCTTGCTTCCAAACCACGTTTTAGGGCTTCGTCCAATTCGCTTTTATCATGTACAAAACCACCACCACTACCACCCAACGTAAACGATGCACGTATCACCAATGGAAATCCAATTTCTTGTGCATATTCTTTGCCCTCTAAAAAACTATTAGCTACATGACTTGGTGCTACCCCTATACCAATTTTTACCATCAATTGCCTAAACAATTCTCTGTCTTCAGCAGTATTTATTGCGGCCACATCTACACCAATCATTCTACAATTATATTTCTCCCAAATGCCCAGCTCATCGGCTTCTTTGCATAGGTTCAAAGCTGTTTGTCCGCCCATGGTTGGCAGTACAGCATCTATTTGGTTTTCCTCCAAAATTTGCTCAATACTTTCAATGGTTAGCGGCAACAAAAAAACTTTATCTGCCATCATGGGGTCTGTCATAATAGTAGCAGGATTGCTGTTTATTAAATAAACTTTAATCCCTTCTTCACGCAAGCTTCTAGCAGCTTGAGAACCACTATAATCAAACTCACAAGCTTGACCAATAATAATAGGACCCGAACCAACAATTAAAACCGATTTTATGGAGTTGTCTTTAGGCATAATAGATTTTTTTGGTAACCAGCTGTAGAATATGAATTAAGCTTCGGTTGCGTCGCACACTTGTACAGTTGGAACTAATATTAACTGATAAAAAACAAATTTTGCAAACCTACACGAAAATGGCAATTGACAAAATCAAACTTCTAACAAATAAAAAATTACGACTATAACAATAGAAAATCATCCAACTGCATAGCAAAACCAACAGCCCAATAAAACTATTAACCTAAAACAAGTCTTTTTTTTATATTAGTGCAATCATGAAGCGGAGAAATCGATGGCTATTTTATGGGTTACTGCTTTTGGCTACACAAACTTTTGCACAAGAAGGTGGTAACAACCATTTTAAAAACTTCACTGAAAAAAATGGATTAAGTAGCAATCATATTACTTGCTTTTTAAAAGATAGCAAAGGTTTTATGTGGGTAGGTACTTCGTTTGGGTTGAACCGATTTGATGGACTGCATTTTGAAAAATTTCTGCACAATAACGACCAACCAAATACCATTAGCAGCAATGTAATACACGCCATTGCAGAAGATAAAAATGGCAATATATGGTTGGGAACAGAAGGTGGTGGGCTGAACAAATTCAACCCTTCAACAAAAAAATTTACTGTTTATAAATCGGATGTTGCAAACCCAAATACGGTAGCTGCAAATGTTGTTCTATCGTTAAAAGTGGATAGCAAAAACAAACTTTGGATTGGTTACAAAAACAAAGGTTGGAGCATTTTAGATATTGCAACAAACAAGTTTAAGCATGAAGTATCGGGAAGAAAATACATAAACCGATGGGGCGAAAACTCAAGCGATGGCATTCTTGGTTTTGTTGAGAATGGTAAAAATGGGATGTGGATTTTAAGTGGTAATGGCTTGTTTTACAAAGAAAGTGAAACGGCAAAGCCAATAATTTACAATGACAATACTGGCAAATACAACCCAGAGTGTGAAAACATATTTAATCAAGGAACTTTTATCAACGATTCTGTTTTGCTAATGAGTACTTGGGGCTGCGGCATAAAATCATTCAATATTGGTAGCAAAAAATTTGCTTCTTACCTTTTTGATAAGCAGTACAAAGAAGGTGCATTTACAAATGTAGTACTAGGTATTGCAGCAAAAAATAAAGAGGAACTCTGGGTTGCAACGGCAGATAAAGGGTTGGGTATTTTCAATATTCAAACAAAAGTGTTCCATTTTTTCAATCATCAACCAGAAAATATTTATACTCCTTTTGAGAGAGAATGTAGATCAGTATATGTAGATAATGAAGGCTTGTTATGGGCTGCTTTTGATAAGGGATTTTCTTTGTGGAATCCTTCCAATCAAAACTTTCAAGCTACTATACCCAACGGATTTACAGGGCCAAAAAATAATAGTAAATCTGTTTTGGCTTTGTATCATGACATCCCCAATCGCCTTATTTATTATGCAAGAATATGGGGTAAGGGGCTGTATGTAAAAGATGAGCAAACCAACATACAAACGCTTATTCTTTTTCCCAAAGCATTTTGCGAAAGCAATGGATTAATTTGGATTGATAGCATTGGTAAATTGCTGAATGGAAATTTATTGCTGCAAGCATCTAATGGCTGGTACAGTTTTAACACGCAAACAAAATCTTTTACAAGAATTTATCCAACAGCCAATGGCAATAAAATAAACGTTGTAGGCACTTTCTCTAAATGGGATGCAAGAGGAAATTTTTGGTGTATGGATAATATTGGAAATTACTACAAGGTAAATGCTAGCACACTTCAAGTGTTAGATACTGGAGGAACAATGAACAACAGAAAACTTCCTGCTGGGGTAGGCGTTTTTATAATAGCTCCCTTAAACGATTCCATGCTTTGGATGCACGACAGAAGCCTCTCACTATTTATTTTGCACACTAAACAAAACAGAATAGATACCAATTATATGGCAAATGGTTTAAGCCGTATTTATGATGCTAAAGCAATGGTAACGGACAAACGAGGGCATATTTGGATAACCTGTTTTTCTTCTGGGATTTATGAAATGTGGCAATTGAAAAATGGAAAATTTACCTATAAACATTATTCTGAAACTGAGGGCCTGCCAGCTATGTTTTTAAACAATATAATTATTGATAGTAAGGAACAAATTTGGGTGGCTGCAGATAAAGGAATTATTACTTTCAATGCAAACAAACCAGCATTCAAAAACTATTCAACCGAAGACGGCTACTCGGAAAAATGGTATGAAAACATGTTTCTTTATTTAGATGAACAGGAAAATTTATTTGCAGGACATCAAGAAGGATTTACGCAATGGGCAACAGGTAAAATGGTAACGAATAAATTTCCACCACCAATTGTTGTTTCATCGTTGAAAGTATTTGATAAGGTATGGAATGATTCACGAGATATTAACCAACAAAAAGAAATTAAACTTGGGTACGAACAAAACTTCATCAGTATAGAATTCGCTGCACTCAACTTTATTAATGCACAGCAAAACCAATATGCCTATAAGCTAGATGGTGTTGACAAAGATTGGGTGTACTGTGGTAATCGGCAATTTACTTCCTACTCAAATTTAAAACCAGGCAAATACACGCTGCATATAAAAGCTGCCAACAACGATGGTGTGTGGAATGAAGAAGGCTTTTTTTTACAAATAAATATCGCTGCACCTTTTTGGCAAACTTGGTGGTTTTATGGCTTGCTTATTTTAGTTGTTGTGTGCATTGTTGTTGGTATTTATCGTTATCGAATTGGTACCATACGAAGAGAAGAAAAAATAAAAACCGACTACAATAAAAAGGTAGCCGAAATAGAAATGAAAGCTTTAAGGGCACAGATGAACCCACATTTTATTTTCAATTGCTTAAATAGTATTAATCGCCATATTGTTAAAAGTGATACCGTAACCGCTTCTAATTATCTCACTCGTTTTGCAAAGTTGATACGCTTCATACTAGATAGCTCAGCTACCGAAACCACTAGCTTGACCAACGAAATAGAACTACTACAACTGTACATTGAAATGGAAATGCTGCGATTTGAAAACAGGTTTGCTGTAAGCTTAGAAGTGGATGAACAAATAAATAAGTCGGCAACATTTATACCTTCCATGCTTATACAGCCTTTTTTAGAAAATGCAATATGGCATGGGTTGCTGCACAAAGAAGGCAAAGGAAATTTGAAATTGCGATTTACAATACAAGCACACAAAATTTTGAAAGTAATTATAGAAGATAATGGTATTGGTAGAGCAAAAGCAAACGAATTAAAAAGCAAGCAAGTGCTTAAAGAAAAATCGTATGGCATGAAAATTACTGGCGATAGAATAAAAATTTCCAACGAACTACATGGTACAAAAGCAAGCAGCCATATAGAAGATTTAATAGACGTGTATGGAAGACCTTCTGGTACAAGAGTTACGTTTCTACTACCTTTTGAAACGGTAACAACCAACAACTAAAAACATTAAATAATGATAAAAGCCATTTTAATAGATGATGAAAAAAATGCACTAGAAGTGCTAGAATGGCAGATAAAAAACTATTGCCCAGATGTAACAATAGCTGCAATATGCACCAATGCAGATGAAGCTGTAATTGCAATTATTCAGCAAAAGCCACAACTTATTTTTTTGGATATTGAAATGCCTGTAAAAAATGGCTTTGAAGTTTTGAACGCATTTAAAGAACCAACATTCGATGTTATTTTTACTACAGCCTACAATCAGTTTGCCATTAAAGCTTTTAAGTATGCTGCCTTCGATTATTTGTTAAAGCCCATTGATGCCGAAGATTTAAAAGCATCGATAGAAAGATTTAAAAATAAAAAAACACCTACGGTAAATGAGCAGTTGAAAGTGTTGATGGAACAGATGAACAAAACAAACAACACCGGCAAAATAGCTTTAAACACTGCTGATGGCTTACAGTTTGTAAATGCAGAGCAAATTATTCGTTGCGAATCGCTAAGCAATTACACCAAAATATTTCTCACAACCAATCAAAAAATAACGATTGCCAAAACTTTAAAAGAAGTAGAAGAAACCTTGCTTGGTTATAATTTTTATCGTATCCACAATTCTCACCTCATCAACATAAGCCATATACAAAAATTTGTAAAGGCAGATGGTGGCTATGTACTAATGACAGATGGCGAACATATAACTGTAGCTAGAAATAGAAAGGAAGGTTTTATAGAAAAATTCTCCAAGCTATAAAACCAACTAATCAATAGCATTGCCAACTACTCAAAATAATTACTTGTTGTTATAGTTATCTAAAAAGTCTTTTTGTAGAAAAGTAGTTTTATCCTTAGATAAATTATACTGCTATGAAAAAGATTTTTGCTATTACACTTTACCTCATTCCTTTTTACTTATTTGCTCAGCCAACTAAGCTTGCACAAAAACCTGATCTGCTAATTCTTAAAAATAAATATTTAGAATTAGATAGAACTGCAAGTGCCGAACTCAAACAAAAAATTGCACAGCTTAAAATTAAAGCCACACAAAAAGATATTGGCTTTAAAAATATTGGTGTTACCAGTGTTAGTCATATACCTATTGAGCAATTAGCAGGGCTTAAAATACCAATTAATTATCAGCAAATCTTCAATACATACAAAGCCAATGGTGGTTCTACAACGCCACTAATAGCAAGGCGTGGCCCTGCAAGAGCCACAGCTTACGACACAGCTTATGATGCAAGAGATTATAATTTAGTTACAAATATTAGAAACCAAGGCGATTGCTCTTCATGCTGGTCATTTGGCACAATGGCGGCTTTTGAAACTAATTATTTATTAAAAAATGGTGGTGATCCAAAACTTTTAGACCTCTCTGAACAATTGGTTTTTTCTTGTTCGTTTTTAGGAACTGGTTTAGATAGATGTAAAAGTGGAAATGCTACAAACTATCCGCTTGATTATATAATGGGGCATTACTTGCAACCCGAAAATCAATTTGCATACAATTCCAATACCCCCAGTTGTATTGAAAATTTACCAGTTACCAAGTATAAAGGCAAACAATACCAATGGATATTAGATGGTATTGACATTTTAGGTATTCCATCAGTACTTACTATAAAAAAAGCAATTTGCCAATATGGCTCTGTTGTAAGTGCAATGGTTGCAAATGATAGCGAAAGTAGTTTTCAAAATTTTAGAGGAACTGAAGTTGTTAGAAATGCTGGAAATTTCAATTTGCTCTCCGACCATGTGATACAAATTATTGGTTGGAGTGATGCTAGAAATGCTTGGCTTGTAAAAAATTCTTGGGGCGAGGGATGGGGTGATGGTGGCTATTGTTGGATTGATTATGGTGCAAGACATATTGGTATGTTCACTTTTGGTGTTGAGGCTGAATTTACTTCTAATGATGTTCAACCTATTTCTATCAACGAAAGCCAAATGCTGCAAAGGCTAAATCCTGCTGATATGTTTAAGTTGGAGAATTTAGCTAATAGCAAAGTGGTGGAAGTAGAAGATGCAGTTTTTTCTAAAGGGCAAAAAGTACAACAGTATGATAGTTATGATAGAAATGGCTTGGCAGATGGGCATGGACAAAAGTGGGCAGTCATTTCTTCTGGTAAAAAGGATGGACAACTGGTATATCAAATAATGAACGCTGGGTTTGGTAAAATGCTAACAGCTGGAACAAAAGTAACAGTAGAAGATGCAACAGGTTTAGAAAATCAACTGTGGTATATATGGGCAAGTACCAATGGCGATATATTTTATATTAAATCGGTAGCCACACAAAAATTTTTACAATTCAAAGGTGCCGATAACAATAATGGCACTGAGTTAGAACTAGCATACGGAAACTTCTCTGTTCAGCAACAGTTCAGGTTTAAAGAACTTACAGGTATTAACCAGCCACCTACATCTGTTTATTCAGGAAACGTATCACTTCATCCTTCTAATGCTACTTCAAAAGCTTTAGACATAAAAGCAGGCGATGCAAACAATGGTACTACAGTACAAACTTGGGATGCCATGAGCAACAACAATAACCAAAAATTCAATTTTGTAAAAGCAAATGGAGCGGATGGCTTTTTTATTATAAAACACAATATCGGTACAAATAAATGTGTAGAAGTTGCAGGGTTTAGTAAAGAAGAAAATGCTAGTATCATTAGCTGGGATAATCTGAATGGAACCAACCAAAACTGGCAGATAGTACCCGTTTTAAGAGAAGAGGGCAAGTATATTATTTTCAATAGAAATAGCGGTAAATGCCTAACTGCTTCTGCGGGTTCTACTGCTAATGGAATAAGAACGGGACAGTTTTCTTATAAAAACAATAACAATCAAAAGTGGATACTCCAAAAACAGTAAATCAATAAACAATAACACATGATACCCTCCATTATTATTGCAGTCATCATCATTGCATTACTACTTTATTTCATCAGTATTTATAATGAACTCACTAAAGAAAGAGTATTGGTACAAGAAGGATTAAGTGGTGTTGGCACTGTATTGCAACGCAGAAACGATTTAATACCCAATTTGGTAGAAACCGTAAAAGGCTATGCAGACCATGAAAACAAAACTTTAGTAGAAGTTATTAAATGGCGAAACCAAAGTGCAGCTGCTAGTACTATAGACGAACAAAACAAAGCACAAGAAGGATTGAACAAAGCATTACTCAATTTTATGTCGCTAACAGAAAGTTATCCAGAGTTAAAAGCCAATGAAAACTTCTTACAACTACAAACCGAGTTGGCTGCAACCGAAGAACCCATAAACCTTGCACGTAGGTATTACAATGGTACTGTAAGGGAGTATAACCAAAGCATTGCAGTAGTGCCAAAAAATATTATTGGCGGCATGTTTGGTTTTAAACCAGCAGCATTTTTTGTAGAAGATGAAGCTGCCAAAACTGCACCTAAGGTAAGTTTTAAATAACGCATGAAACACATCTCTTTTATACTTATAATTATTTTTGTTTTGGGCATACAAACCTTTGCCCAAAACAAAAACGTACCTACTTATTTTTTTACACAAAAATCTAAAAGATTTTTTAGTGATAAGGCAATGGATGAATTGCTGTACAAAGCTGCACAGGAAGTTTTTGGATTTAATAAAGTACCACAATCTGTATTGGATAAAAACTATAGCAGCATAAAATCCAACATGCTGGCATTAGCAAAACCAAAAATTGTAAAGCAGTTTAAACGAGTTGAATTTTACAACGAAACTAGTGTAGATGCTGAAGAAGGTTCAAAACCATACAACACAGTAAAACAGCAGTACATAAAATATTTTACCAGAGAAATAGAACAAGCATTTTTAAACAACAAAGAACTTAGAAAATACTTAAGCTTTAATACCAGCGATAGAATTACTTTCTTTAAAAGTAAAGTAGTAGTGCAGCCAAATGGCAAATTGTTGGTTACCGAAACCATTATCATTTACAACGGTGATGGAGAAAAAAGACCAAACGAAGACACGGCTATTACACAAGCTGGTGGCAACAATAACGAAATTCAAAGAGGTATTGTAAGAACCTTCCCTACAAAATATACTGGCAAATACCATTTATTTTACAATGCCACTTTTAACCTTCTCGATGTAAAACGAAATGGTATAGACAACGAAAGTTGGCGTTTGCAATACCACGAAAATGGTTACAAATTATATATTGGCAAGTCTACTAACTTTTTGCCCAATGGCACTTACACCTACACCATTGTTTACGAAACAGAACATCAATTAAAGCAACTAACAAACTTTGACGAACTCGTTTGGAATGTTACAGGCAATGGTTGGAACTTTAGAATAGACTCTGCTGAATGTACCATTCAACTACCTGCCGAAGCTGCAATTTTATCTAATGCCTGCTACACAGGTGCAATGAACGAAAAAGCATCCGACTGTAATTATACTTTTAATAAAGACAGTAATTCCATCACTTTTAAAACCACCAAACCCTTAACACCAAAAGAAGGTTTAACCGCTGCAACTTCTTGGAAAAAAGGAATTATTGCCACACAAAGTAGTTGGGCTTATTACTGGTGGATGTTTAAAAATAATCAAGCCGTTTTCTTAATGCCATTGTTGGCTTTGCTATTTATCGTTTATAATTTTATGATGTGGTATAGGGTTGGTAGAGATCCCAAGCCTAGTACTATTTTTCCAGAGTTCTATCCAACTAAAAAAATGAGCCCTGCTGCAATGGGTTATGTATATCATCAAAGCTTTAACAACAAATTAGTAGCAGCTACTATAACCGATTGGGCTACACAAAAACGCATACAAATTGAAGTTGAAAGAGAAGGACTCATTTTTAAACACAATGCCTATAAAATTACGCAAGGCATAAGCAATAATGATAATGCTAACTATGAAGATTTCGCAAGTAATACAGATAAAATTATAGGTTCTACCATTAGCAAAGGGCATTACAATAGTGGTTTAGGCAGTTTAAAAACAACCATTGAAAGAGAACTTGAAACCAACTACAAAGCCACCAAAGAAAATTATTTTAAAGGATTGTTTGTACTAAACAATTGGTATATGGCACCAGGTAATTTACTTACAGTATTCGGCTTCTTTTATGTGTTGTTTGGTGTGCTTACACGCCCAGGTATGCAAAATCCTTGGCATTTTTTGTACCTCGTTTTTGGTACTATCATTTGTATAATAGTGCAAAGTTTTTATTACCGCATTATCAAATCATATACAGGCGATGGTAGAAAAATAATGAATGGCATAGAAGGCTTTAGAATGTTTTTAACTACAGCCGATGCAAAACGTTTTAATACCATGAACCCTCCTAAAAAAAACATACAGTTATATGAAGCTTATCTCCCATTTGCCATAGCATTAGACTGCGAAAATGAGTGGGCAGAAAACTTTAAAGATATTATAGACAAAGCATCCAGCAAACCAGATAATCCAACAAGTATCAGCAGAAGTTTAAACTACAACCATCTCTCATCATCCTTTGCAGATAGTTTTTCAGGTGCTATTTCATCTGCCAGTTCACCACCGTCAAGTTCATCTGGTGGAGGTAGCTCTTTTGGTGGAGGAAGCAGTGGTAGTGGAGGAGGTGGTGGTGGCGGCGGCGGTTGGTAATTTTTTTTGGTAGCCAGCAGTAATATTTCAATTAAGCTGCGGTTGCGTCGCACATTTCAACTGTATCTTTTCAATTTAGCAGTTCAAAGCCCAGCTATTCAAAATATCAACAATCAAAATTCTAATCATCAACAAAAAAACAACCATGCAAAACGAAATCTCTTTTGAAGAATGGCATACAATTTTTAAACAAAAAGCCGCTGCCCTAGGCTTGCCAGAATTAGACGAAGACCTTGCCACACTAACCCACATGGAAGGCTTGAGTGTAGACGAAGCAATAGCACAGTATAAAAAAGAAATAGAATAATAATTAAGCCTATTATCACCAAAACATAAATACCACACCTGTCATTAAACCAACAAGGCGGTTTTAATCAATAGTGCAAAACAAAATGTCAAGCTTTCTTATCTTGCCCACATGAACATTGTACAAGCAAGAATAGCCACTGTATTATATGCATTGCTCATCATTGCCTTTGGCAAGTACAATTTGCTCTGGTATGTAGGTATTATGCAGCTATCGCTAGAAATTTTAAATACACGCAAACTGTATTTACAACACCCGTACAAAATTTACAATCTTATTTTCTGGAGCTACGATTTGGTATTGCTAGAACGGTTGCGTAAGTCTCATTTTTCTCCACCCACAGAATGGTTACTAAACTGTGCCGAGCATGTTGTTTTTGGCGTAATTATTTGCTTGAAAATTTATATTTATGCAGCTGTATTTACCAAAGCCAATACTTTGGCAAGATGGAAAAGAACTGCTTTGGCATTTGTGCTTTTTAATATTATAGGATTGATTAACGAAATTTTTCAAAACTTGCTGGCACATCGTAACCTTTTTGTGTTAATAGAAGATAGTATTAAAGATTTGTGGATGAACTTTTTGGGTGCTAGTGTTTTTGTACTAGCAGCATTGTGCAGAATATACTGGCTACAAAAAAATAGCATGCATTAATTTAGCAGCATGATGCCAGCAAAGCAATTTACTTTTCACCCCTCACTTTTCAAAAAGCATAGGTTTTTTCTGTTGCTTATTTTTTATTTTTCATTTTCTACTTTCCATTTTGCACAGGCTCAATATTTCACCTCAAAAAATTACCCCAAAAACTACTTTCGCAACCCCTTGGGCATTCCTATGCAGCTTAGTGGAAATTTTGGAGAGTTGCGAAGAGATCATTTTCATATGGGCTTGGATATTCGTACCAACCAAAAAGAAGATTACCCAGTTTTTGCTGCTGCAAGTGGTTATGTAAGCCGTATAAAAATTGAAAGATTTGGGTATGGCCGAGCCATTTACATAACACACCCCAATGGTTTTACCACCTTGTATGCTCACCTAAACGATTTTTATGCACCCCTTAACCAATTTGTAAAATCCAAACAATACAAAGATGAAAAATGGGAGCAGGATATTGTATTATCTCCCAATAAGTTTAAGGTTTTTAAAGGGCAACAAATTGCTTTTAGTGGCAATACTGGCGGCAGCCAAGGGCCACATTTACATTTTGAAATAAGAGATAAAAAAGGCAATAATCAAAATCCATTATTATTTGGCTTGCCAATAAAAGATGCTTTACCACCGTTAATTTTTAAACTTTTTTATTACAATCGGGTTCGTAGTATTTACAATACCAAAGCACAATTAATACCAATTGACGGAAAGAAAAATAGGTATCAAGCAATCGATACAGTTGTAAACATAAGTAGCCCAAAAATGAGTTTTGGTATTACTGCCGAAGATATTACCAATTCATCTCCCTTTAAATTTGGCATTTACCAAGCCGAGCTTTGGATAGATGAAGAAATGAAATCGGCTTTTCAGCTAAATGATTTTCCTTATGAAAGTAGCCATTACATTAATGGCAGTATAGATTATAGTGCCAGATATACAAGCGGTACTTATATACAACACTTATCAAAATTGCCGGGTAATAAAATTTCCATTTTTGCAAATATTGAAGACAATGGTGTGGTTTCCATAAGCGATACCAATATTCACAATGCAGAAATCTATGTAAAAGATGTAGCTGGTAATACCGCAACCGTAAATTTTAAGTTTAAGTACATCGATTCTTTAAACTTGCCGATAAATATACCAAAGCCAACTATGGTTATGCTGCCACTGCAAGAAAACGAGTTTGCAAAAGATGATATTAAACTCAACTTTAGCAGCAGGGCTTTTTACGATACCGTTTCATTTATGTATAGCTCAACAATAAGTAAAAACACAAACGCCATTTCTGCCATACACGATTTGTGTTGTTATGATATTCCTGTTCATAATTACTACAACATTGCTATAAAAAAAACAAAGCCTATTGCCGATAGTTTAAAAACAAAAGTTTTAATGCAACTTACAGCAAATGGCTACAGCGAAGCCGTAAAAGGTGAATGGGAGGGAGATTGGTATGAAGCTTCTTTTAATCGCTTGGGTAGTATAGCATTAGTTATTGATACCATTCCACCAACAATAAAATCAATAGGCTGGGCAGATAGTGCAACTTTTGCCAATGCAAAAGAGATAAAGCTAAGAATTGTAGACGATGAAAGCGAAATAGAAAACTTTAGAGCAGAGCTAGATGGTATTTGGATATTATTTTCGAGAAAAGATAACGATTTTATTTACAAGTTTGATGACTATTGCACCCAAGGTTGGCATACGCTTAAGATTATGGTAGATGATCAGGCAGGTAATACATCTACCCAATTATATTCTTTTGAAAAAAGACAATCTAAGCCAACAAAACAAACCAAGAAAGTGTTAACCGAAAGAAATAAAAAGAAAGAATAATGGTATTACAAGAAGAAGATAAAGCACCTGCACTAAAAGGAAAAGACCAAAATGGCAATACGGTTTCATTAGCAAGTTTTAAAGGAAAAAAAATTGTTTTATACTTTTACCCGCAAGATGATACACCCACTTGTACTGTACAAGCTTGTAACTTGAGAGATAACTATGCACTTTTAAAAAAAGAAGGCTTTGTAATAATAGGTGTAAGCCCAGATGTTGAAGTCAAACACAAAAAATTTGAAGCAAAATTCAATTTACCATTTACCCTCATTGCCGATCCAAAACAAATTATTATTAATACCTATGGAGTTTGGGGTGAAAAGAAATTGTATGGTAGAAAATATATGGGGCTCCATCGCACTACTTTTTTAATTGATGAGAAAGGCATCATTAAGAAAATATTTTTGAAACCTAAAAGCAAGCAACACAGTGAGGAAATTATAAAAGCGTGGAAGGAAATCTCCACATCCTAACTTCGGAAAACTCCGATATTGAATATTTCTGTAACATCCTCATGTTTTTTTCGGCTCTCTCTTTATCTTTATCGCCAAACGAACAACCCAATGATTTTTAACCCTCAAACAAAATCATTAGGATTTTATGACTGTATTTTTGAAAGAAAAATCGCTGTTAGCTAAAGTAGCTGCACGATACATGAAAACTGAGAAATTAGCAATTGTAATGGGCAAGAGAATTCACTTGCACAATACTACAAAGCAAGAATTTTTAAATAGTACAAAGTGGGTAAGGCACGAAGTAGCCCATGTAAAGCAGTTTCAAAAACTAGGGAACTTTAAATTCATATGCTTGTACCTCCTTGAAAGCTTTAATAAGGGCTATGAGTTTAATAAATATGAAGTAGAAGCTAGGCAGAGAGAAAAAGACGAAAGTGTTTTAAAAGGTGTGGAGTTTATTTAAAAATTTACTTTATCATGAAAAGATAATTTATGAAGTCAAAATACATTTTCATAAACTACCCATTTTTTTTAATCAGTGTAATTAGTAGTTTATTGTTTTGGTTTAGCTGGTACAATATTAGTTGGGTAAAGTCAGATTTTAATATTGTTGTATTCACATCACTACTTGCCATTATTACTATTGCTATGATAATCTTTACTTTTAAAAAGGAGAAGAAAATGTTAGAAATTCTTTGCTTTTTTCTTCATTTTATCTGGAGCATGAACAAATTCCAATCTTTCAATTTTGAAATTATTCAGATAGTTTTATTCATTTTTGTAATAGCTATCGCCTCTATTTTCAGGTATAAAGCGTTTAAAATTGCTGCTACAAAAGCGTAGATACTTTATTTAACCACCCATTCCACTTCACCAAAAGTAAAATTTGTTTGGGCTGAACCTGAAACTACTAACTCTCCTTTTGAATTTACACTCTCTACAATACAAAAAAAGGCAATATTGCCTTTTTTTAATCGCACCTCCTGTTGGCGTTTGTACAAATGCTCGTTCAATTGATCTATAAACAAGTTAATTTCTCCATTTTTTAGCTGTTGATACCGTTGCTCTAAAAAAGCACAAAGTTCTTTTGCTAGCGTTATTGGCTGATAGCTTTTGCCAGTAATTTGAGTTAGAGAAATTGGGTTGGGCAAATGCTCTGGAAAGTGGGCTTGATTTATATTGATACCCAAACCTACAACAGCAAAATTTCCAGCCTGGTTTTTCCAATTTCCAGTTTCTATTAAAATACCACCTGCCTTCCTGTCATTATAGTACAAATCGTTTGTCCATTTTATTTTGGTGTTTTTACCAGCATAATGACTAAAAAAACTATGGGCTGCCAATGCCGCTGCTGCACTTAGCAAAAAGCGGTTTTGTAGGGGTAAAAACGAAATATCTAGCACAACCGATAGGATAATATTACTGTTTGGCTCTGTGTTCCAAACCTTACTATGTTGGCCCTTGCCTGCTGTTTGTTGGTGGGCAAAGTAGGCTGTACCGTGAGCAGCCAAATTTGCTTTAACCTTGTCTATGGCATGGCTATTGGTACTTTGTACTTGCTGTAATTCTATAAAAGGGTTACCAATGATTTGTATGGCTGGTGTAGATGGCAAAGAAGTATTACTTTTGGCGAAGATAGAAGATGAAAGTTGGGAATACAATATTGTACAGCCTGCTTCGTCTTAGCTGAATAAAGAACATATAGCTGAAGTGTGCGACGCAACAGAAGCTAAATAGCAATAAGACAGCTGATAAAATAAAAGAAAAATTTTTTCACTTAAACAGTTTCATTTTTGACACAACTTTCTGATCTAAACAGCCGACCTAAGAGGTTAACGAGGCTGTCTCGCAATTCAAAAATTTTCAAAACAATCATTAGGGCTATTGAAGATAAAAAGGGAGAGAACATTGTAAGCCTAGATTTGCGTAAAATACCCGAAGCAGTAGCTGATTTTTTTATAGTTTGCCAAGCAAGTAGTACTGTGCAAATAAGAGCAATATGCGATAGCATTGAAGACTTATTAAAAAAAGAGTGTGGTGAGCTGCCTTATAAACACGAGGGTAAACAAGCACTGCAATGGGTTTTAATAGATTATGTAAACGTAGTGGTGCATATAATGCACCCAGAGACCAGAAAATTTTATAAGTTAGAAGAAATGTGGAGTGATGCTTTGAGTACAGCCCATGGTAGCTGATGTTAATATTTTTATAATTACTCAACTTTTTTTAGAGACAAACATTATTAGTAATACGGAGATTAGATTTTATGCAGGAACAAGAAAAAAAACAAGAAAAAAATTTTAGACCTAACCTAAACCCTGAGGATAGTGGCAATAAACGCAAGGGTCCTAAGTTTAGTATTTACTGGATTTATGGGTTGATAGCTGTGGTATTGCTGGGTTACCAATTTTTTAATTTTGGAAGCCCAGAGGCACAAACAGTATCATCGCTTGAGTTTAAACAAAAAATGGCAGCTCAAGGCGATGTGGAGAAATTAGATTGGGTAGATAATGGCAGTAGAAAAATTGTAAGGGTATATATTAGACAGGATAGTCTTAAAAAAAGCTATTATGCTGATAAGTTTAAAACTAATCTACCCTTAATTAAAGACAAGGCCAAAACAACACCATTATTTGAATTTGTAGTGGCCGATTGGAAAAGTTTTGATGATGAGATGAAAGAGTTTTATGCTACCAATAAAAATATAGCTGAAATACCAAAGAAAGTTTTATCACCAAACGAATGGTTTGGACCTATCTTAAATATTGTAGTAACCATTTTGCTATTTGTAGGCTTATGGGTATTGCTAATGCGTAAAATGGGTGGTGGTGGACCAGGTGGTGGCGGGCCTGGCGGAATTTTTAATATTGGAAAAAGCAAAGCCCAATTGTTTGAAAAAGGTACAAAAGTAAATATCAACTTTGGAGATGTGGCAGGCTTAGATGAAGCTAAGGTAGAAGTGATGGAGATTGTGGATTTTTTAAAACAACCAAAAAAATATACAGCATTAGGTGGTAAAATACCCAAAGGTGCATTGCTTATTGGCCCTCCTGGTACTGGTAAAACCTTATTAGCAAAAGCAGTGGCTGGAGAGGCTCAAGTACCATTCTTTAGCCTAAGTGGTAGCGATTTTGTGGAAATGTTTGTTGGCGTAGGTGCAAGCCGTGTAAGAGATTTATTTAAGCAAGCCCGAGAAAAAGCTCCTTGTATCATATTTATAGATGAGATAGATGCTATTGGTAGAGCCAGGGGCAGAAACGCAGTAATGAGTAACGATGAAAGGGAAAACACCCTTAACCAATTATTGGTAGAAATGGATGGTTTTGCAGGTGATACAGGTATTATTATTTTAGCAGCTACCAACCGCCCCGATGTTTTGGATAGTGCACTACTACGTCCAGGGCGTTTTGATAGACAAATAAGCATAGACAAACCTGACGTAAAAGGTAGAGAGGCTATTTTTAAAGTACACTTAGGGTTAATAAAAATTTCTGAAAAACTAGACCTTCATAAGCTGGCAGAGCAAACACCTGGTTTTGCTGGTGCAGATATAGCCAATGTGTGTAACGAGGCTGCTTTGTTTGCTGCACGCAAAGGTAAAGATGCGGTAGACATGAGCGATTTTCAAGATGCTATTGATAGGGTAATTGGTGGCTTGGAAAAAAAGAATAAAATTATTTTACCTGAAGAAAAAGAAGTGATTGCTTACCACGAAGCCGGACATGCAATTTGTGGTTGGTTTTTAGAACATGCTTATCCACTATTAAAAGTAACCATTGTGCCACGTGGCACAGCAGCATTGGGCTATGCCCAGTACACACCTAAGGAGCAATACTTGTACACTATTGAGCAGCTAATGGATCAGATATGTATGACATTGGGTGGACGTGCTGCCGAAGAAATTTTCTTTGGTAAAATATCTACAGGTGCCAGTAACGATTTGCAGCAAATAACAAGAATTGCGTATAGCATGGTTACCGCTTATGGCATGAGTGAAAAAATTGGTAACGTAAGTTATTACGACCCAAGCCAAGAAAACACCTTTACCAAACCATACAGCGAAGAAACTGGAAAAATTATAGACGAGGAAGTGAGAAGAATAATTGATGAAGGCTATATGCGTACCAAGAATTTATTGCTGGAGAAAAAAGCTGAAGTAGAAATATTAGCTCAAAAACTTTTGGAGAAAGAAGTGCTCCACCAAAGCGATGTAGAAGAACTAATAGGCAAACGCCCATTTGAGGAGAAAAAATTATTAGATGATGGTGCAGTTTGGCATCATGCTACATTACCAAATACCGAAGTACCATCCGATACAAACAATCCTATTCTTCCTGTATAATGGCAAACACAGCTAAAGAAAATATATTAAAAAAGGTAAGGCAGGCACTGGCACAACCAGTGCCTTTACCTTTTGCAGGCAGCGAAGGCAGCGAAAGTGTTTTTCAACCTTCCATACAAGAGTTGGAAGTAGAGTTTGCCGAAAATTTTACTAAACTACTAGGTAAATTTTCTTACTGTGCTAATGAAAATGATTTGGCTGTTCAGCTGGCTACATTGGCACAATTGCGTAAATGGGAACATGTGTATTGCAGAGAGGCGGAACTAAAATACACACTCAATAGCAACGGCTACACCAACTTTGATTATGCCGACATTAATACCTGCCAAGCATCTATAACCAGCTGCGAGTTACTTATTGCTCGTATAGGAAGTATTATGATGAGTACAGGGCAACAGAGTGGAAGAATTACCAGCGTATATGCACCCATACATATTTGCATAGCCTATACAAGCCAATTGGTGTACGACATAAAAGATGGATTAAAACTAGTGCAAGAAAAATATGGAGAAGCCATTCCATCCCTAATCACTTTTGCCACTGGGCCAAGCCGTACTGCCGATATTGAAAAAACTTTGGTGGTGGGTGTGCATGGACCCAAAGAAGTATTTCTGTTTTTGGTTGAAGGTTACCCATCAGCTTAACTTCGATTGATTTACCTTTAGCTTATGCAAAATTTTCAAATTTTCGTTTACGGTTCATTACGCAGCGGCTTTCGTTCAGCAGCTTACGAGTATGTAAGTAAGTATTTTACTTTTGTTGCAGAGGCTAAAGTGAAAGGCTTATTGTACGATCAAGGCGATTATCCAGTGGCTATACCTACCACTACCAACAATTTTATTATTGGTGAATTGTACACCATCAACAATACGGATGAATTTAGTTTTGCCATTGCTCAGTTAGATGATTATGAAGGATTAAATCCCGATGAAGACGAAAAAGCGTTGTTTAACAGAATTGTTTCTACCATATACCACCACGATGGTAAAACAACAGATGCTTGGGTGTATTGGTTTGCAGGAAATGTTATTGGTAAGCCCATTATACAAACAGGAGATGTGCTGCAATATCTCAAACAAAAAAATGCTTAATGGTGCCAAATGCAGCCCATAAAAATATTTATTTTCTTTCCGACTTTCATTTAGGTGCTCCAAACTATGAAAGCAGTTTACTACGTGAAAAAAAGATTGTTGCTTTTTTAGATAGCATCAAAAATGATGCTTCAGAAATTTTTATACTAGGCGATATTTTTGACTTTTGGTACGAGTACAAAAAAGTAATTCCTAAGGGTTATACGCGGTTGTTAGGTAAATTGGCAGCATTAACTGATGCTGGCATATCTATACACTGTTTTATTGGCAACCACGATATGTGGATGGATGGTTACTTTGAACAAGAACTGAACATTCCTGTATACTACGAACCAAAGGTCTTTGAGAGAGGCGGTAAGCAATTTTACATTGGTCATGGAGATGGCTTAGGACCAGGAGACCGAGGCTATAAATTCATTAAAAAAATATTTAGGAATAAAATTTGCCAATGGATGTTTGGTGTGCTGCACCCAAGTTGGGGTATTGGTTTGGCAAATTATTTAAGTAGAAAGAGTAGAGCAAAAACTGGAAATAGTGATGAAATTTTTTTAGGGGAAGAAAACGAATGGCTTGCTATATACAGCAAAGAAATACTGCAACGCCAACACTACGATTATTTTATTTTTGGACATAGACATTTGCCATTGGATATACAATTAAACAATAATAGTCATTATATAAACCTAGGAGATTGGATAACTCATTTCACCTACGCCATATTTGATGGCAATACTGTACAACTGAAAAAATGGGAAAACTAAAATACATCATTGCCTTTTTTTTATTTTTTTGCTTTGTACAAATCAAAGCAACAGATACTACTTTAAACCTACAACTAATCCATAGCATCAAAGGAAATTTTACAGATTTTTCGGTAGATAATTTGGGTAATATTTTTTTAACCACATCATCTAACCAAATAAAAAAATTAAATGAGAAGTTGGATAGCGTTGGCATTTTTAACGATGTAAAACGCTATGGTAACATTTCGTTAGTAGATGTTAGTAATCCACTAAAGGTTTTGGTGTACTATAAAGATTTTGCAACAATTATTGTACTGGATAGATTCTTAAATATTCGAAACACCATTGATTTGCGTAAGCAAAACATACTGCAAGTAAAAGCCATAGCCCAAAGCTATGATAACAATATTTGGCTGTTTGATGAATTGGATTCGAAAATTAAAAAGATAGACGAAACTGGAAAGCTGCTACAAGAAAGTGCCGACTTTAAATTATTGTTTGATGAGGTACCTAACCCATCAACCATTATTGATGCCAACAACCAATTGTATTTGTACAATAAAAATGAAGGTTGGTTGGTATTTGATTATTATGGAGGAATGAAAAGTAAATACTCTATTATTGGCTGGCAAGATGTGGAGGTAACTGGCAACAAC
>JAYVRD010000133.1:0-7925 GCA_043776595.1 Chitinophagaceae bacterium
CAAACCTATATGCAGTATGTGTTAGAAAGATTAGACCTAAGAAGAGATGTACATTTTTACACCAATACAACTATTGACACTTTGGATTATAGTGGTACAGGTTTAAACACGGGTAGTAAAGTAGTATTTGCTGCCTACGGCGATAAAAAAAGAGAATTGTGTACTGATGTGCCACAAATTATGAAGGCTTTGCAAGGTTTTGAGAACCCACAATTGTGTATGCCAGGTATAGTGGCTTTACAAACTAAGAAGTTTGTTGATTATACAACTGCTAAAGAAGAAATGGCAATGCTTAATGAGCAACTTTTGCCAACCATCAACCAACATCAACCAACGATAATAGTAGTATGCGATGACAGCAGTTTTACAGCTGAAAAATTAAATAACTATGTATGGGTTACATATACACGATGCAACCCCAGCCACGATATGTATGGTGTTGATGTTGTTACCACCAACAAACATTGGGGTTGTAATGGCCCACTAATTATTGACGCAAGAATAAAACCACACCATGCACCACCAGTAGAAAAAGATGCAACAGTTGAAAAGAAAATTGATAGACTATTTGAGAAAGGTGGAACCTTGTATGGTATACAATAAAAAAAGCACAACCAGATGGTCGTACTCTCTTAATTCTTCCCCAAGAAAAATTTTAGTTAATTACAAAAGTGATGGGTAATGTAAAACGTGTTTTTACATTTTTTCCTTTTATACTTCCAGGATTCCATTTTGGCATTTTCTTTATTACTCTTGTCGCTTCTTCTTCTAAGCCATAACCAATTTTTTCTGAAATTAATGTTGGGGTATAAACCTTTCCATTTTCATCTACTGCAAATTGATATTTCAAACTGCCCTCAACACCTTCATCTAAAGCTGCAGCAGGATATTGCAAATTAGCTTCCATAAATTTTATTAAAGCTTTTTCTCCACCAGGAAATGAAGGTGTAACGTCGGCACGGGTATACACACCTTCTTTGTCCATTTCCATTTTTTCATCTGCCTTAGGAGATGCATCAGTCAAAACGATGCTTGTTTTTCCTTTACCGCCTTTTTTAGCTGGGTTAGGTTTACCATAAAATGTAGTGGCTGTAGTAGTAGTGGTGGTATTTTTAATTGTACCATCTGCATTCTTAGTAGTATCATTCGCAGTTACTACTGTGGTATTTGTAGGTACGGTAGTTTCTGGTGTTTTCTTTTCATCATCCATACAAGAAACTGAAAGGCTAGCAACGGCAACTGATAATATGGCTACTGCCATTTTGCTTTTAATAAACATAGTGTTTTGTTTTAATTCTATTATATAAGCCAAACACTATGCCGTTGAATTTTTTACTACAAGAAGTAGTAATTTTTTTAAAAATACTATTTTATATGAGGATAAAATTCCACACTATAACTCTCTCCAAGTATGATCTGCCAATAATTGCACAGTAGATACAAATTGTTTAAAAGGCCCGCTACCACCCCATTCGTTTGGTGCTATCAAGCTTAGCATATGCGTACCATCCTTTTTTTCGTATAAATGATAGGTATGTCCAATTTGTGGTTTAAAACGAAGTGTTGCTTCGTATATCATTACACTTAGTTCTTTTCGTTTATAAATTTCTTGTGCTTGCTTTGCCAGTAATTCTATTTGTTCTTTAATTTGGTTTAACTGCATATTGGTTTGTTCTTCCATAGCGGTTAAAGCTTTGTATTTTATAACACCTTCTTTGGTTGGGCGTACTGCAACCCCTGCAGCACTTGAGGCATAAGGCAATACACTGAGTTGTTTATGATATATTTCTACATTTGTAGAACTAGTGCCAGCAGCGTCTATACTCTTTTGCGTAACTTTTAAGTAACCATTTGATAGTATTTCATTGGTTATATCCAATACCACTTTATTGGCTTTGCTAAATACAATATGTAAGGTAGAAGCATTTACAATTTCGGATTGTATAGTATCTGCCAAATCTTGGTTTTCAAAAGGCTGAGGCTGGTTATTAGGCACAAAATTATATTGCGTATAAAACGCCTCATTTTCTATACTTACCCAGTTAATACTTATGCTTAATGCTTTACTATTGTTACTGGTTTCAATTTTACAATTGCCGCTTTTGGGTGCCACACCAAATTCAAATACACATTTCTCAGGAAATAATTGCCAGCTTGCTAAAAAATTATACGCTTGTACCATAATTATAATTACAAAGTACAAAGATAATTGTTTGAAAAAGTAGAGATTTGCAGGCACATTTCTTTTACAATATATCTATAACTCTTTATGGCTTCTACACAATCTAACAATCCATTACATGGCATTACACTTAAACAAATAGTTGAAGAATTACATGCCCACTATGGCTGGGAAAGATTGGCTGAAAAAATTAACATCAACTGTTTTAAAAGTAATCCTTCGATTAACTCTAGTTTAAAATTTTTACGCAAAACCAATTGGGCAAGAGAGCAGGTAGAAAGGCTGTATGTTTTTATGATAGAAAAAAAAGCTAGTAAAAGTTAGGGCTACTTCGCTATTTCAATTTTCACCTTTTTGTTTTTAATCTTTTCATTTTTAATAAGCTGCAGCACTTCGCCCACCTTTATTTTTTTAATGGCTACAAACGAGAAAAAATCTTTAACTTCTATTAGCCCAATATCTTCTTTTTTAAGCTGCCCTTTATTACTTAAAAAGCCAACAATGTCTATTTTATTCACTTTGTCTTTTTTGCCAGCAGCAAAAAATAAAGTACTCCATTTTGGTTTTTCGGGCAGCTCGTTTACAGTTGGTATCGTCATTGCTTCTACATCTGTAGTAATGTAATTGGGCAGCTTTTCTTCTTCGGATAAAATTAAAATAACCGTACCGCTTGCATCCACCCTTGCAGTTCGCCCATTGCGGTGTGTAAAAATATCTTCGGTATGTGGTAAGTGATAATGAATAATGTAGCGAATGTTGGGAATATCTAACCCACGAGAAGCCAAATCTGTAGTTATTAAAACATTGGTAGTACCGTTTCTAAACTTGCACAAAGCACTATCACGTTCTTGTTGCTCCATAGCACCATGATAAAATTCATTGTAAATACCTTTCTCTCCTAATAGCTTACTCGTTCTTTCTACACTTTCTCTATGGTTGCAAAACACAATGGTACTTTGGCTACCAGTGTAGCAAATCAATTGAAATAAAGCTTCTACTTTATCCTTATCCTTGCTAAACAATGTTTTAATGGCAAGTTTTTCAATAGGTAATTCTTCATCCGTTAAAAAATTCAGCCTTACAGGCTCTTGCATTTTTAAAAAATCAGGCACAGCAATAGCTTCGGTAGCCGATGTAAGCATTCTTTTTTGTACAGCAGGTAGGGAGTTAATAATGAAAGAAACTTCATCCGTAAAACCTAAATCTAAGCTCTTATCAAACTCATCCAAAATCAATGTGGTAATGGTATCTATGGTTATGTTGCCCCTACGTATATGGTCTGCTAGCCTACCAGGTGTACCTACCAATAAAGCAGGAGGCTGTATTAAATTGTTTTCCTCAGTTTCTCTTTTATGCCCACCATAGCAGCAAGTAATTTTAAACCCAGTACCCATAGCTTTAAACACCAGTTCTATTTGTTGTGCCAACTCTCTTGATGGTACAATAATAAGGGCTTGCGTTAATTTATTGTTTGTATCCAATCTTTCTACAATAGGTAGTAAAAAAGCCAAGGTTTTGCCCGAGCCTGTGGCAGATAGCAAAATAATATTATCGTGTTGGTGGTTGGCTTCTAAAGAAGCCGATTGCATGGCATTAAGAGCCTTGATTTTTAAATTGCTCAGTATTGTTTCTGTAGAAATATTTTGCTGTAACATAGCTGCGAAAGTACAAAAGAACCAGCAGCATGCTGTAGATTGTAATTATATTGTTATGTACTTGCGTTTTTTGATTGATGGTCGTTCTGCTAACCCCATACTTGGCTACCAATTGGCGATAGCTGGTTTCCTGGGTTTAATACTCGTTAATGCACTGCTGTTTAATGTCGATTTTTAGTCGACCTATTTTAGGACGAGACAGTTGGCAGCACGCCCTCCTTGTCAGTTTAATTTTCTACATAGAAAAAACTCCGTAAATGGGGAGTGCCGTAGTATTCAACTTTTAGTTTGGGGAAGTAATACCCCATTCCTCTGCTAATAAGATTGTCAGGATATAGCTTAAGTAACTTATTTATGTACTTGGTACTATGAACAAGTTTCAGAAATTGAGAATACTCGTTTGTTTGAAAAAGAGATGTGTCTTTCAATGGCATCATTAAACCAGAATTCAAGAGTCTAAGTATAAGAGTATGTTCACTACCAGTAAATTTATTAACATCAGTACCGTAAAACAAATTTGTACATTTTAAAGTAATCCTATCAAATTGTTTTTTCGTTATAGTGATAGTTGAATCCCAGTTTATTGAAGGATCAGATATCCGAGCCAAGGTGTGTTTGTTTCTTACTTGTCCATAAGAGATAACACTCAGTAAAATTAGAATTCTAAGAATAAAAAACTTTCGATTCATGAAATCTTTCTTAAGGGTTGCATACAACATTCAAATATACGAGCCCTTCACAGTCAATATTCCTCTTAATCAATATTTATTACCCTCTTTTTTTAATTTCTAGTAGCAATATACTTTTTAAAGCCATATCCTCAATTGGCTAGCCTATAAATATTACTACACGCTGTAAAATGCCTTTTGTGTACCTTGCCCCCGTTTTTGAATATCATACTATGACAGATTTATCACAGTTTAATGTTAATGCGGTTAGTAACCCCAATAACAACGTTTTTGGTTTGCCTTTTACAGAGGAAGATGCAGCCCTTGTTTTGTTACCTGTGCCTTGGGAGGTAACAGTAAGTTTTGGTGCTGGCACTGGTCGTGCCCCAGACCATATTTTAAAAGCCAGTATGCAGGTAGACTTGTTTGATGCCGATACAAAAGATGGTTGGCAAAAAGGTTTTTTTATGCGACCAACCGACAGGAAAATTTTGATGAAAAGTGATTACCTGCGTAAAGAAGCAGAATTATACATAGACTATATATCTAAAGGAGAGGAGTTGGAGAAAAATAAGTTTATGTGTAAGAGTTTAAAGGAGATAAACGAAGGCAGTATCATGATAAATAATTGGGTGTATAACAACACCAAAGAATTATTAGATAAGGGTAAGTTGGTAGGACTTATTGGAGGCGATCATAGCACACCCCTAGGTTTTATAAAAGCATTGGCAGAAAAGCATGGAGATTTTGCCATTTTGCAAATTGATGCTCACTGTGATTTGCGTAAGGCATACGAAAATTTTAACTACAGCCATGCTAGCATTATGTATAATGTACTAGCAGAAGTGCCAGAAGTAAAACGGTTGGTGCAAATTGGTGTTAGAGATTATTGCCAAGAAGAATGGGATTATATAGTTAACAGTCAAGAAAGGGTTTATACTTATTTTGATAAAGACATTAAAGAACGCATATACGAGGGTAGCACTTGGAAAAGTATTGTAGATGAAATAATTGGCTATTTGCCCAACAAGTTTTACATCAGTTTCGATGTAGATGGTTTAGATCCTAAACTTTGCCCCAACACTGGCACACCTGTAGCTGGTGGTTTTGAAACTGAGCAGGTACTATACTTGTTTAAAAAAATTATAGAAAGTGGCAAGCAACTAATTGGTTTTGATTTGGTAGAAACAGGTGTGGTAGAAGGCGATTGGGATAGCAATGTAAGTGCTAGGTTATTGTTTAGGTTGTGTAATTTAATGGTGAAGTAATAGATGAAGCAAGAATATCAATTTTACTTTTTAAACGATAGGTATAAATACAGCTTGCTGTTTAAGTGGGTGTTTGTTGTGGTGAATATTATTGCTATGACTTTTATTTCTTTTAAATCCAACAAAACTGGTGGCTATCTTTTTTGTTTAGGTATATTGGTTTTATTAGTTATAGATTTTTTTACTACTAAGAAAAGGGAGATAAATATTAATCAAAAATTTGAATTTGATTTACTGCTTTGGTGGGTAGTTTTTTACTGGGTTATTTTTGAACAATATTGGATTGCTGCTGCTTGCTTTTTGGTTTTCTTAGCATACTTATCCCAAAAAAAGTTTTTTAAAATATTTTTTTCAGCTTCCAACATTAGCCTCAATTCTTTCCCTAAAAAATCAATCTCTTACACCCAACTACAAAACATAGTTCTTAAAGATGGCTTATTAACTATTGATTTTAAAAATAACAAAATCATTCAAGCTTCCATCATCACTTCATTACCTACTGTAGATGATGAAGCCAGCTTCAACCAGTTTTGCCAGCAAAAACTTACTACTTAAAACTTACCACTTACAACTTCCACCCCATGCTCTCCCAATCTCCCTACTTACTTTTTTCTGATGGTAATGGAAACATTGCAGAAGATACAACACTGTACGCTGTTGGTCGTGCTGGTTGGGATGCTTACCCTGTAGAACTTGACAATTGGATAGAACTACCAGATGGAGGCAACTTATACGAACTACCTGGTAGGCGTGGCATAGGTATAGATGTAAAAACAGGCGATATGCGTTTGTGTGAGAAGGGCTGGGCTGTAGCTGCTTTTGTACCTCCTGCACATACTGGCTTATTTATAGCTGCCTACGAAACACAGGACAATGCACCTATGCTTCCTTTGTTTTGCTACACAGCAGCAGGCTGGTATAACGATACATTTTATGTAACAGCTGTGCGTATAGAGCAAGACATAAGACAAGAATGTGCTGGCTACGATGATGATAAAATACAATCAGGTACAGAGCATTTATTAGCTGCTTACCCACACAATCGTTTGGTAAAACATTTAATGGAGCAATGCTGTATTACTTACAATTGCCCTGCTGCTCGCAACTTTGCTTTGGGTAGGTGGGAGTGTCCTATTCCTTCTTCACCAGCATGCAATGCCAACTGTATTGGTTGTGTTTCTTTTCAACCACAAGAAGAAGAAATTACTTCGCCGCAAGACCGTCTTACATTCAAACCCACTGTAGAAGAAATTGTAGAATTTACTGTACCACATTTAATGAATGCTCCATATCCGTTGGTAAGTTTTGGTCAGGGCTGCGAAGGCGAGCCTTTGCTAATGTGGGAAACAATAAGAGACACGATTATTGAAATAAGAAAACATACTAATAAAGGCAGTATCAATATAAACACCAATGGCTCTAAACCCGATGCTGTAAAAATTTTGTGCGAAGCTGGTTTAAACAGCATACGTGTGAGTACCAACAGTGCCAGAAAAGAAATTTACACCCCTTACTATCGCCCCAATAATTACCAGTTTGAAGACCTATTGGAAAGCCTAAAAATAATGAATAGTTATGGTGGCTGGACGAGTATTAACTACTTCGTTTTTCCTGGCATGACAGATTGTGTAGAAGAATACGAAGCCCTAAGAAAGCTTATCAAAGAAACCGACTTGAAAATGATTCAATGGCGAAATTTTAATATAGATCCTGATTGGTATTTAGGTCAACTAGGCATTACTGAAATTGGTGAAATTATTGGCGTAAAGCAAATGCAAGAATTAATTCAAGATGAATTTCCCGACCTAAAATTTGGTTACTTCAACCCACCAATAGAAAGAATAAAAGGCAATTTTGAATTAGACTTTGCTCATTAGTTTTTATTTCAAATAAAGGAATGAATCTGTTGGGAAATAAGAACAAGTTGATGTAGCCAGCAGTAGAATATATATGTAGCTGCGGTAGCGTCGCACATTTTAAACTATATAGTACTATTTAGCTTTTATCCCACGTACATGAACCCATCCACCTCAAAAAATAATTTCCTTATTGGTGTAGCCCTAGCACTTATTACTGTGGTTATATGGAGTGGTAATTATGTAGTAGCCAAAGGTATTTCAAACCAAATACCTCCTGTAAGTTTAGCTTTTTA
>JAYVRD010000134.1:0-7913 GCA_043776595.1 Chitinophagaceae bacterium
TTCAAAAGCCATTTCTGCCTCTTTTTGCTTTTTGCGTATGGCAGTCCAAGTTTTGTATTTATCACCCATTATTTCCTTCAGCTTGGCATTTTTGTCATCATTAATTTCTTTTTTCTTTGCCTCTTTTTCAGGATCTGTTAATTTGTTAGTGGCTTTTAACTCATGACTAAGTTTTGTAGATGCTTCATTAACTTCAGTAGCCTTTTTGGTTTGCTCCTCAGTTAAACCAGCTTCTTTGTACGATGCAGCTATATTATCTGCCTTCAACTGTTTTAATTTAGCCTTTTGTTCTTTTGTTAGCTCAGGCTTTGCAGTTTTTTCAGTTGCAGTTGCACCGGCAGTTTCAGCAGTTTGTGCGTTTGTTGCTGTTCCTATTGCTACCGTTGCTAGCACCGTAAAAAATAATCTTTTCATATTGCTTGTTTTTTAGAGGATGAAAATATGAAACCCCATCGATATACAATTGACCCAAAGGTTAAAATTTTATATGGGTAGAGTTTCTTAAATATGTTCAAGAAATTATCTTCCACCACCACCTTGACGGTTTTGCATCATTTGCTCCATTTCTTTTTGATAAAACTCAGCTACTTTTTTTGCTAATGCTTCATCTTTTAAAGCTGCTGTCCACCTTTTTAATTTTAAATCATTGGTCTCTTTCATTTTAGTTTGCCTTTCTTCTTGGGTCATGTCTCTCATACCTCTCATGCTACCTCTAAACTCTTGGTTAATGGCTTGTACACTATCAGCCTGCACGTCTGTTAGTTTTAAATCAGCTATTAATTTTTTCTTTGTCTTTTCTTGTCTTTCTTTCATTGCTGCTGGGTCAAAACTTCTGCCACCACCTGGTTGTGCATAGGTACTAACAGTACTACCTAATAATACCATAGCCAATAAAGCAATCATTTTTTTCATAATTATCATTTTTTATTTTTAGTAAATTGATGCTGAAAGTAGAAATATTTTTAGTTTAAGAATCTTCTTTTTGCATCGATTTAGCAAAGTAAAAAAGTCTTGCCAAGGCAAGACTTTAGTATTCGGTAAACCAAATTTGATGGCGGTAGAAATTTAAATAACCAACAACGCATCTCCATAACTAAAGAAACGATACTTGTCTTTTATCGCTTTTTGATAAGCAGCCATTGCTAAATCATACCCTGCAAAAGCACAAGTCATAATTAATAAACTGGTTTTGGGCAAATGAAAATTGGTAACCAAACTATCAGCCACATTAAAGTTATATGGGGGATGAATGAAATGATTTGTCCAGCCTTCGCTTGCTTTTAAAAGTTTAGTAGCTGTAAAGCTAGTTTCCATGCAACGCATGGTAGTAGTGCCAATAGAACAAACCCTATGGTCGTTTTGCTTGGCTTTATTTACTATCGCTGCAGCTTCTTCAGTTATTTGATAATATTCTGCATCCATTTTATGCTTGCTCAAATCTTCTACCTCTATTGGTCGAAAAGTGCTTAGACCAGTGTGTAGTGTAACCTCTGCAAAACGAATACCTTTTATTTCGCAACGCTTAATTAATTCTTTACTAAAGTGTAAGCCTGCAGTTGGGGCAGCTACTGCACCCTCGTACTTTGCATATACCGTTTGGTAGCGTTCTTTATCTTCTTCATCGGGCTTACGCTTAATGTATTTAGGTAATGGTGTTTCACCTAAAAACTCTAACATTTTTTTAAAAGATTCATCGTCATCATCCCATAGAAATTTTATGGTACGTCCACGGCTGGTGGTATTGTCTATTACTTCGGCTACCAACTCATCATGCTCGCCAAAATATAGTTTGTTACCTACACGTATTTTACGAGCAGGGTCTACAATTACATCCCACAAACGGTTGGGTTTGTTCAATTCTCTTAATAAAAAAACTTCAA
The DNA here is from genome assembly GCA_043776595.1 of Chitinophagaceae bacterium. Lineage (GTDB taxonomy): Bacteria > Bacteroidota > Bacteroidia > Chitinophagales > Chitinophagaceae > UBA1930. The sequence continues at coordinate 1,881 of JAYVRD010000134.1, forward strand.
TTTTTGCACCTGTTTTTTCTTTACGTCCATACATACGTGCAGGAAAGACTTTGGTATTATTAACTACAAACACATCTTTATCATTAAAGTAATCCATGATGTCTTTAAAGTGTTTGTTTTCCATGTTGCCGGTTTTACGGTCAACTACCAACATGCGGCTGTCTTCTCTTTTTTTGGTTGGGTTTTGTGCAATGAGATTTAACGGAAGATCGTAGCGAAACTGTGATAATTTCATTTGTGTCTATTCTTTGTTTAAAATGATAGCCACATTTAGTTTGCTGCCGCCTTACAGGGCAGCAAGCTTCATGTTACGGCATGAAAATTTTTAGAAGTGGACGAAGATAGGGATTGAAGGGCAAAAGGCCAACCCACTTACTTAGTGCAGTAAAAAATGTCTTCGCCTTTTTGGAAGCCGAATTTAAACTGTTGGTTATGGGTGAACGAACCTACATAGTCTTTTTGATGTACTGTAAAACCAGCTTTGGTAAGGCGTTGCATATAATCATTCCCATATACCCTAACGTGATCTTGCTGGCCAAAAAGCTCTAACTGTTTTTGTGGATCGTCTATATCAGGCATTTCAAAAGTGGTTTCTCTTTTGGTATCTATCGGCACATTTAAAATAGCCCAACCATCTTTTTTCATTACTCTACACATTTCACTCATGGCTTTTTGATCGTCTGGCACATGCTCTAAAACGTGGTTGCACATTACTACGTCAAAGGTTTCGTTGGGGTATTTAATGTCTGTAATGTCCATTTGTATAGTAAGTTTATTGTAACCATAATTTTGAGGGTACTTATCTACAGCTACATACTCAATGTTGGGCATGTTGATAAATTTCTCGTAAAAGAATTGCTCAGGGGCTACATGTAGTATTTTTATTTTTTTGGTAAAAAAATCTGTTTCTTTTTGTAAAAACATCCATAAAGCTCTGTGTCTTTCTAATGAGCCACAATTGGGGCAACGTGCATTGGTACGTACATGTAAGCCTGCCGGTAAAAAAGTTATAAAGCTTTTGTTGCAACAAGCACATTCAACAGCTTTACCACTTAGGGCTACTTTTATGGCAAAGTCTTTTACAGTTTTAGGGCGAAAAGTTTTTTTGAGGGTAAGAAGTAAACTCATGGTACTAATAACTTTTTATTGCTTGTAAAACGATAGATGGGGTTATAAGTTGTATGGCAATACAATTTTTTATAGTAAGTAATCAATCACTCTTCAATTTTTTTTAGTCAAACTTTATGAAATATGGTTGGTTTTTGCTTCTTATTATCCAATATCTTCAATTTAATTTTTAAAGAACATAAACCCTTTTAAGCATTTATGATGAAGGTGCAGTATTGAGAAGATAGCCTTTGCCGAACATGGAATCAAAAGTACAAGTGTGCGACGCAACAGGTGATGATAGTAGTAATACAGCCGACATCATAAAAAAAATACTTGGGCTTTAACCACCATTTATGAAGCGATTTGTAACCGTTTTTTTGCTGCTTATTTCAGTTATATCTTTTTCTCAAACCAATAAAAACAAACCTACTAAATACCCTAGTCTTATGTGGGAAATTTCGGGTAATGGCTTGCAAAAACCATCGTACTTGTTTGGTACCATGCATGTAAGTAATAAAATGGTGTTTCATTTAAGTGATTCGTTTTATACTGCCATGAAAAGTTGTGATGCGGTATCGCTTGAATTAAATCCCCAAACTTGGCAGCCAGAAATGTTTAGGCTAGAACAAGCACAAAGAGATATTAATAACTACACCTATAAAGTTGGTAACGATTACCTTACTGAAAAATCTTTTAGGCTAGAGGAATATGATGATAACTTAAAAAAAGCGTTGAGTGAAGAACCAACGCAAGTGAATGGTTTGCTATACAGAAGCTACCAACCTGCAGCCGATTTTGAAGAGAATACCTATTTGGATTTATACATTTATCAAACTGGGCGTAAGCTGGGTAAGCAGGCTGCTGGTGTGGAGAATTTTATGGAATCGCAAAAGCTGATGATGGAAGCTTATGCTGATATGGCGAAGGAAAAAAAGAAAAAAACAAGTGATACGGATAATGAAAACTATTACGATATCAATAAAAAAATTCAAGACGCATATAGGAGAGGTGATTTGGATTTGCTGGATTCGTTGGAAAAATTCACCTCTACATCGGAAGCTTTTAATGAAAAATTTTTGTACAAAAGAAATGAGATACAAGCCAATGCCATGGATAGCATTATGAAGTATCAAACCTTGTTTGTAGGCGTAGGTGCAGCACACTTGCCAGGCGATAGGGGTGTAATAGAAATACTACGCAAAAAAGGCTATACACTACGCCCTATAAAAATGGTAGATAGAGATGCAGAACAAAAAGAAAAGGTCGACAAAATGCGTGTGCCCATTATTTTTAAACTTACACAAACACCCGATGGATTTATAAAAGTGAGTGTACCTGGGAAGTTGTACAAAAGAACAGAATCGAGAAGAAACCAAAGCTGGCAATATGCCGATATGGAAAATGGCAGCTACTACATGGTAACTAGAGTAGCCACTCATGCTGCTATGTTGGGGCAAAAAGATGAAGATGTAGTAAGGAAGATTGATAGCTTGCTGTACGAATACATACCTGGAAAAATACAAAGTAAAAAAAGCATTACAAAAAATGGCTACAAGGGCTTTGACATCACCAACAAAACCAAACGTGGAGATATACAACGCTATAATATTTTGGTAACGCCGTTTGAAGTATTGGTGTTTAAAATGAGTGGCAATGATGACTATGTAGTGGGTAAAGAGGCAGATGAATTTTTTAACTCGGTAAGTATAAATGAATTGAAAAATGGCTGGACAACAATTGCACCAGCTACCAAAGGTTTTGTCGCTAGTTTCTACCAGCAACCACATGTAGTGTTTAATGGCAATGCAGTTGATGGTAATGATACTTGGGAATACGAAGCCACAGATAAACAAACTGGTGATGCATACTTGCTTTGGAAAAAAGGATTGAACAACTACCGCTTTTTAGAAGAAGATACTTTTGATATAAGCCTTGTAGAAGAAAGTTTTATACGCAGCGAATTGGTAGAAAAAGAACTTAGCCGTAAGCCAACCATAGTAAATGGCTATGCAGCCCTTGATTTTACAGTAAGCATGAAAACCGGTGATGTAGTAAAAGCAAGAGCCATTGTAAAAGGCAATAGTTATTATTTGTTAGCGGCAAGAGGTAAAAAAGTTAATCCCAATTTTGATAAGTTTTTAAACAGTTTTTCAGTTAATGGCTTTGTTTACCAGCAGCCAATAACATACATAGATACCTCGTTTAAGTTTACAGTGCAAACGCCTGTGCTGCCAGTAATAGACAATGAAATACGCAGCATGTTTGAAAAAGCACAAGCTAGCGAAAGCCTATACAGTGCAGAACGATATAGCAACTACCCCAAAGAACGTAATGCTGTTTTTGTCAACGATACTACTGGTGAAACGATTGCTGTAAGTGTAAAAACTTTTCCTGAATATTATTTTAAACGAGACTCTGCCAAGTTTTGGAAAGACCAAATAAACTGGGAGAAATTGAAGAAAGATTTAATAGTAAAGCAAAAAGATTTTGTACAGTTTGCTGATTCGGTGGCTGGCTACAAGTTTGTTTTAGAAGACACGAACTCTACCAGGAAATTGATTGGGCAAATGATGCTGAAAGACAATATGCTGTTTACATTAACTACACAAACCGATACTAAAGGGGTTGAAAGTAATTTTATCAATACATTTTTTAGTACGTTTCGTCCGCTAAATATAAAGTTGGGCGTATCTGTTTTTGAAAACAAGCTCAACCATTTTTTTGAAGATTATTACAGCAGCGATTCGCTTACCAAGAAAAAAGCCAATAGTGCCATTAGTAGTATTTATTTTGGACCAAAAGGCTTTCCCTATATAAAAACAGCGATTGAAAAACTAAAGTTTGGCGATAAAGATTATTTTGAACTAAAGAACAAATTCATTAGTGAGTTGGGCTATATAGATGACAGCACTTGCGTAACCAATGTAGTAGCAACGCTTAAAAATTTATACAGCCAAACAGCCGATACTAGCTTGTTTCAAAATAATATTTTGGCAGCTTTGGCTAAACTACAAACCAAAGAATCATACACATTACTAAAAGAATTTTTGCTGCAAGATCCACCCGTTTTTACTAGCTCCTTTGGTATAAGAGATATTTTTGGAAGCATGGATGATAGCTTGTCTTTAGCCAAAACCATGTTCCCCGAAATATTGCAGCTCTCTACTTTAGAAGATTATAAAAAGCCTATCAATAGTTTACTAAAAGCATTGGTAGATAGTGGCTACATGAAAGCTACAGATTACGAAAGCTACTACAACAAAATATACTTTGATGCTAAAATAGAATTGAAAAAACAACAAAGCAGAGATGAAAAGTTGTTAGAAAAAGAAAGTAGTAAAGATGAAGATAATAATAATGGCTACCGCTCTACATATAACTACAATAATTTACTAGGTGGTTATGGCTCCTCATACAATAATAATAGCAGTGAGATGGGAGACTATGCTGCATTGCTGATACCCTTTTATGATAAGCACCTAGCCGTACCCAAATACTTTGATAAACTACTGAAAAGCAAAGACAAAAATGTACAACTAGCTGCAACTTATATTTTATTGAAAAATAACAAAACTGTAAACGATAGCATACTACAAAACATAGCTGCAACCGATGAATACAGAGCAGTATTGCTAAAACAGTTAGAGAAATTAAAGAAGCCCAATCTATTTCCTGCAACATACAAAACACAGCAAGAGGTAGCCAAAGCTATACTACTAAACGATAAAAGTTTCGAAAAATTTAAAGCCATAGAATTGGTAGGCAAGCAAACCGTAACCCTAAAAAATACAAAAGGTGTAGTTTACTTTTTTAAATACAAAATAAAGCAAGACGATGATTGGCTAATGGGCATTAGTGGCATACAACCAGAGAACGAAAAAGAAGTGAGTAGCAATAACGATATTGTAATAATGACACAGAAAAAGCTAAAAGCAGATGAACCTATAATAGAGCAATATGAAAAGAAGCTAAAGCAAATGTTATTTGCCAAACGTAAAAGTTCTGCCCGTTTTTTTAACGATAGAGATTATCGTGGGCAAACTTCTTTTGACTATAATATTTTTAATAGAGGAGATGATGATGAGTAGATTTTTGTTAGCCAGCTTTTCTAGTGCTATTAGGCTACGGTGGCAAGTTTATCCTGAGCAGAGCCGAAGCACACATTTTTGGCTATGTAGTGCTTTGTAGCTTTTATATAAAGTCTAATAATTTATTTCACAAACTTTTTTCAATTCTTCATTTGGCTTTTGGAACATGGAGAACATTTTCCAAAATTCAATTTTTCTTTCTTTTAGCGTTTTCAAATACCTGTTATTTGTGATTCTTTTTCTCATATACCACCAAGCTCTTTCCACAGCATTTAAATCTGGTGAATAAGGAGGTAAAAAAAACAACGTTAATTTTTCATTCTTTTGTAGCCATCTACAAATTCGTTTTGAATGATGGTATCTTACATTGTCTAAAACCATTATTATTTTTGGTTCATCCTTATAAATGTGCAATATCTTTTTCAAATGCTTTTTGAAAGTTTTTCCATTTCCTTTATCTGCAAATGTTACAGTCATTTGCCCCGTTCCATAGTTATAACTGCCAAATACAGTTTGGCGTTCTCTTGACCTTTGTTTACAATCTACTATCGGTTGTTTACCTTTAATTGACCATGAATAGCTTACCGTTGCTGTGTTTGACATAGAGCATTCATCTTCATATAATAAAACTGCTCTAGAGTTTTCTTCTAAGAGTTTTTTTTAAAGATGATTTAAAATCTTCTTGCTTTTCTGTATCAGCTTCTGGAAAAACTCCTTTCCCCTTTTGATAGCTAAAACCTAATCGGTTAAGTATATTATATATCTGTGCTTTTTTATACTCAATCTTATACGTTTTTTTTACCCAATCAATAATTAATGGACCAGTCCATGTTGC
>JAYVRD010000135.1:0-2059 GCA_043776595.1 Chitinophagaceae bacterium
AGCTTACAATTATCAGTGTATTTTGATGAAAATAATAAAGCAAAGTTTGTTAAATATCGTGGGCAACAAGAAACATTTTCTTTGTTTTTTAAAAAGGGAGTTATCACCAAAAACCCTGAAGGAATTCCAAGAACTTATTGGGCTGATATATATATTGAAAAATATAGAGGAGTTACGACTGGAACATATACTTTTACGAATGCTGGTTATAGAAAATTAGATGTTACCTTTAAACGTAAAAAAGATGGCAAAAAATTTTATTTTTAAATTATAGATGGGATGCAGGATAGTGATAATAACACTTATAAGAGTACTCCATGTTTTTAATAAAATTAATTTTAACTGAAAAACTAGTAAAGTTGCTATTGAAGTATTATTAACCAAAGCGGAGTGATGAACTCCGCTTTTTTTATTCTAAATTTGTGAAGAATTTATTTGCTATGCCACTCCACCGAAATTTTACATATTGGATAGATAAACGCAAATGGAAGTATATTTTTCTACTAGCTACCTTACAATTAAGTAGAAGCTAAATGCTTGATTGCACAATAGTAAACTACAGCTAAACATGTGCGACGCAACCACAGCTTAATAGTAGCACTATAGCTGGCTAAATAAAACTACTAAATTATTAATTTCTAATTTTTAATTCTTAATTAAAGCTAATGCCACATTATCATACTTTAGGTAGTATACCACACAAACGCCACACACAATTTCGCAAGCCAGATGGCAGCCTATACAGCGAACAACTCTTTAGCACCGAAGGCTTTAGCAACGATTACTCCTTGCTATACCACTGCCACCCGCCTACACAAATTATAAAAACCGATGAACCTATAAATGTAGCACCCACTATAGCCGAAGAAAAAATGCTAAAGCATAGAAGCTTAGAAGGTTTTAATATACAGCCTGTGGGCGATTATTTAGAAAGCCGAAAACCTGTGTTGGTAAACAACGATTGCCATATAGTATTGGCAGCACCACAGCAAAGCACCACTAGTTATTTTTATAAAAATGCCGATGCCGATGAAATGATTTTCATTCATGAAGGCACGGGCAAACTACAAACCCAATATGGCGAAATTGAATTTGGCTATGGAGATTATTTGGTGATTCCTCGTGGTACTATTTACCAAATACATTTTAACGATAGCCACAACCGCCTGTTTATAGTAGAAAGCTTTAGCCCAATACGCTACCCCAAAAAATATGTAAGCAAGTATGGACAACTATTAGAAAATTCTCCTTATTGTGAAAGAGATATACGAACACCAAAAAATTTACAAACCCACGATGAACAGGGAGACTTTGTAATAAAAACAAAAAAGAAAGGTGTACTCTATGGTTTGCATTACGCCCATCATCCTTTTGATGTGGTAGGTTGGGATGGACAATGTTATCCATTTGCCTTTTCTATACACGATTTTGAACCCATTACAGGGCGTGTACACCAGCCACCACCTGTACATCAAACTTTTGATGCCAACAACTTTGTAGTGTGTAGTTTTTGCCCTCGTTTGTACGATTATCATCCCCAAGCCATACCTGCCCCTTACAACCATAGCAATATAGATAGTGATGAAGTGTTGTACTATGTAGCAGGAGATTTTATGAGCCGAAAAAATGTTACCCGTGGCATGATTACTTTACACCCAGCAGGCATACCACATGGGCCACACCCAGGTGCAGTAGAAAAAAGTATTGGTAAGAAAGAAACGCAAGAGTTGGCTGTAATGGTAGATACCTTTCACCCACTAATGCTTACCAAAGAAGCACTAGAAATAGAAAACGAAAACTATACAATGAGCTGGGCAGAGTAGGCAACTACTAGGTTATCATGCATGCTTTACCTAGAGAGTCGTTTTGCTTAACGGCTCTCTTTTTTTTAGCATCAAACAAAGTAAGCAATTTGACCAATACAATTTTTTTGTAGCCAGCTCTAGAATAAAAATTTGGCAGCGGTTGCGTCGCACATGTTATATAAAGTCTAATAATTTATTTCACAAACTGTTTTCAATTCTTCATTTGGCTTTTGGAACATGGAGAACATTTTCCA
>JAYVRD010000136.1:0-28900 GCA_043776595.1 Chitinophagaceae bacterium
GCTAAAAAATAGCCCCAATATTGGCACAGGCGTTATTACACTCAGGAACGATCCAAGGGTTACAAATTTGGGTAGGCTTTTACGCATGACCAAGCTTAATGAGCTGCCCCAGCTCTTAAACGTAATTAAAGGTGAAATGAGTTTCATCGGTCCCAGACCTTTAATGAAAGTTAGTTTTGACAAGTATACTACAGAGGTACAAACTAATATTTATCAATTACGTCCAGGTATCACAGGTGTTGGCTCTATAATTTTTAGAGATGAAGAGAAAATTGTAACCGAAAGTGAAGACAGAGAAGAGGCATATCGTATCATTTTTCAACATAAAGGAAATCTTGAAATGTGGTATAAAAAGCACATTGGCTTTTATACCGACATTATGATTCTCTTCCTCACCGTTTGGATACTTGTTTTCCCAAAAAGTAAGCTGATGTATAAAGTATTTGCCGATTTGCCAGCACGTAATTTTTAATACTTAGGTTTTATTTAGTAAAAATCTTTCATTTCCTTTCTGTAATTTGGCACTGCATTTCAATTTTTTTGTACTAATATGAATACACTCAAATTAAGTTTCATAATTTTTTTTCTAATGCTAAGTGTTTTTGCCAAAGCACAAATTTCTTCTATCCCACAAAATCTTTCTGGCTACAAATCGTCAGATATTTCTGATGCACAAATTACACAGATAGCCACACAAATGAAAGCGAATAAAGTGGATGAGGAACAGCTATATAAATTGCTGATTGAAAGAAATATGCCCATGAGAGAGGCAATGGATTTAAAACAACGTATTGGCAGAACTCTCCAAACACTTATTGCAACAACCGATAAGAATGATAAGTTAGATTCAAAAATGGAAGGAAAAGAAAAAAATACTAGTAGTGAAAACAGATTTCCTGAAATTGAAAATAAAGAAACAGAAGTTGTAAAAAACCCTAAAAAAATATTTGGTCTTGAAATTTTTAATAATGGGTTATTGCTATCTCTACAAACTAATAATAGCAATTTAGCTACCCCATCAAATTACGTAATAGGAACAAATGATGAATTAAAAATTGATATCTATGGATACCAAGAAGCAAAATACAATTTAACAGTAACCCCCGATGGCGAAATAAACATTCCCTTTGCTGGTGTGATAGAAATAGCAGGGTTAACAATTGATCAAGCAAAAGAGAAAATAAAAAATAGATTAGCAACAAAGGGGTACTCAAATATTAAGACAGGTCTTACAAAAGTTAATGTAACCATTGGTAAACTTCGAACAATTAAAATAACTGTATTGGGCGAAGTGAGAAAACCAGGAAGTTATTCAGTATCATCTTTATCAAGTGTCTTTAATGCATTATACTTATCTGCTGGGCCAAACGATATTGGTAGTATGCGTTTAATAGAAGTAATACGCAATGGAAAGATAGTTGCTCTAATGGATATTTATGATTTTTTAATGAAAGGTGATAGTAAAGGAAATATCATTTTAAAAGATCAAGATATTATACGCATACCACCTTACCAAACACGTGTTTCAATAGAAGGCGAAGTAAAACGTAGTGGCTTATATGAGATAAAAGAAAATGAATCTTTAGAAACGCTGCTTAGCTTTGCTGGTGGCTTTGGCGATAGTGCCTATACAGCAAGCATTAAAGCATACAAGCTTACCGATACAGAAAGAAAACTTGCAGATATTAATGCTAAGGATTTTGTAAACTATAAGCCATCACGTGCGGAAAGTTTTATTGTAAGAAAAGTAATAGATCATTACAACAACCGTGTTACCATTACTGGGGCTGTTTTTTTGCCTGGCGAATATGAATTAACCAAAGAACTAACCTTGAAACAACTTTTGCAAAAAGCAAATGGTTTAAAGGAAGATGCTTTTACAGATAGGGCTACTATTAATAGGTACAAAGACAATTTAATACCTGAAATAATTGAATTTAATCCAAAAGCAATTGTAGAGGGAACTGCTATTGATATTATTTTAAAAAGCAACGATGAGGTATCTATATCTTCTTTATTTGAATTAAGAGAAAAATATGTCATCTCTTTATATGGCGAAGTAAGAAAAGCAGCTAATTATGATTATGTAGAAGGCATGAGTTTAAAAGATGCCATATTAATAGCAGGTGGCTTTAGCGATGCTGCAGCACCAGAACACATTGAAATATCGAGACGAATAAAAAATGGAGATGGAACCAATAGTAAAGTAGCCGAAGTAATGGATATAACTTCAATAAGTGATTTAGATACTAAAGGTACCGATGTAAAACTGCAACCTTGGGATGTAATAATTGTGAGACGTAATCCAGGCTATAAGCAACAAACTAGTATTAAAATTGAAGGAGAAGTAATTTACCCAGGACCATATGTAATAGAAACCAAGGTAGATAGAATAAGTACCATTATAAAAAAATCAGGAGGACTTACTAAAGAGGGTTATGCAAAAGGTGCCTACTTAGTAAGAAAAAATAAAAAATCTGTTATAGACCAATTAACCGATAGTAGAATAAAGCGTGTGCAATTAGCGGTAAAGGATAGTGCAGATTTTGAGACCAAAGGTATATTACGCCCTTACGACCAAATAGCCATACAGTTAGATGAAATAATTACCAACCCAGGTACAATGGAGGATTTGTTATTAGAGGAAGGGGATGTTATTGTAGTACCTAAAGAAAAATCTGAAATAAGAATTAGTGGTGCAGTTTTATTTCCTACACAAATTCCATATAAAGAAGGGCAATCGCTTCATTATTATATAGATCAATCAGGCGGATTTTCAGACGATTCTCGCCAATCAAAAGTGTATGTAATGTATCCCAATGGTAGGGCTGCAAGAACAAAAAAATTCCTATTCTTCAGAAAGTTTCCTAAAGTATTGCCAGGTGCCGAAGTTGTAGTACCAAAGAAATCAGATCTTAGGAGGCAGAAACTCTCTACAGGAGAAGTGATAGGTATTTCAACAGCCTTTGCATCTTTGGCTGGCGTTTTGGTGGCACTGATAAATACGTTTAAAAAATAGTCGATTTTTTGCAAATGTTCTTTGCATTTCTATTCGAAAATAATAAATGAGCTTAGCAAAGAATTTTAAAAAAGATGTTTTCTACTATTTGCTTGGTGTAATTATTCCTTGCGTTGTCAATTTTATTTCAATTCCTTATTTTAAAAATCTACTTGGCAATAGTAATTATACTTACTATAGCTTATTAATTACTGCGTTATTATTAGTTAATACAATTTCAATAGGATGGATTGGACAAAGCATAATTCGACTTAAGTCTACCTATATTGATGTTCCATATTTTTTATTCAACTCATGGTTATTCTCAATAATCATTCAAGCGATAATTTGTTTTCTTTCTTTTGCTATTGTACTTTATTTGTACCATAATTGGGAGATAGCTTTTTTTTTTAGTGCTACTTTACTATTAGGCGGAGCATATCAAATATTAATTGCTATTACGCAAGCTAATTTAAATGCTTGGGCATCTACAAAAGCAGAGGCATTAAGGGCGTTATTGCTTTTTATTGGAGGAGCATTATATCTTTCATATTATCCAACAGGTAATGCAGTTGCAAAATTATTAGTTTGCCATACTGTTTCTTTTTTTATCCCTTCAATTTATTTATTTAAAATTAATGCCTTTACCAAAGCACATTTCTTTACAGTAAATAAAGACGAATGGATTGGTATTGTTAAAAAATTATATCAATATGGGATACTATTAAGTTTTTGGTTTTTGATTTCGTATTTAATAGTTTTTATCGACAGATATTTACTTAATCACCTAATTAAAAGTGATTCTTTAGGTCTATACATCGCCCAGTTTGATTTAATTTATAAAAGTATTTTGATGATTGCAGCCCCTGTAATGACTGCACTTTTGCCAATAGTAGCTCACGAGTTTGAAAATGGAGATTCAAAAAAGGTTTCTATTTTTTTAAATAAAATACTCTATTTAATGTTTGCATCGCTAATTATAGCACTCGGCTTATATTATTTTGTTGGTTATGATTTATTAAAAACAATTTTAAAATTACCAGCAAATGATATGTCTTATAAATGGTCTGGGTTGTTTATCATTTCTGGTTCAATTGTTTGGTACATGGCATTAATAGTCCATAAAAAATTTGAACTTAGGAAACAATTATTACCTATGCTTTATTCCATCATAGCGTCTTTTCTTATTTTATTAATTGTCGATTTATTTGTTTTACCCAAAATGGGTATCACAGGTGCAGGCATAGGTTTTGTAGCATCAACCTCATCTTATTTACTTTTTGTTACACTACTCAAAGTAAAGAAATTAGAAACTGACATAGCATGTTAAAAGCAGGAGTTCTTTTTTTAAGGAGCTTTAGTGCAAATGTTATTTTTTGGACTATTTTAAATAAAATATTGGGACGCAAAATTCCAAACTTAAAAAAATGGCAAGATTTCGTTAAAGAAAAAAAGTGTATTGAAATTGGTGGGCCTAGTCAATTATTTCGTACAAACGGATATTTCCCAATATACAGTTGCATAAAAAGTATCGATGGAGTTAATTTTAATCAAGAAACGGTATGGGAGGGAAAATTAGAAGAAGGTAACACTTATATCTGTGAAAATAAAATAGGGCATCAATTTATAGCAGAAGCAACTAATTTAAATTCAATTGCTGATAATTCATACGATGTAGTTATTAGTTGCAACAATCTTGAACATATAGCAAATCCTTTAAAAGCAATAGTTGAATGGAGAAGGATATTAAATAATAAAGGAATCATAATTTTAATTTTGCCTAATAAGAACGCAAATTTTGATCATAGAAGAAAGGATACCACTTTTGACCATGTTTTAAATGATTATCATGACGATATAGGTGAAGATGACTTGACACATTTAGACGAAATTCTTCATTGTCATGATTTGAAAAGAGACCCACAAGCTGGAAATTTTAAAAGTTTCAAGTCCCGTTGTTTAGAAAATTATAAAAACCGTTGTTTACATCATCATATATTTAATCAACAATTATTGGTGAATATTTTAAATCATGCAAAATTTTCAATTGTTCACCAATATAGCAGTAGCAAAGATCATTTCATTGCCGCTCAAAAATGTTAGACTTCTTATTTAAAATTGTCTACACAGCAATAAACTTTACAAATGGCAGAAAAGAAATCAATCATAATTAATGGCGATAACTTATTAGTCGTTTTTATTCGAAAATATTTTAAATGGCTTATGCTAGCTGTAGTAGCAGGCGGTATATTCGGCTTTGTTTTAGCTTCATTTAATAAGAAGCAATACTCTGGTGGTGTGAGATTTGTTTTGGAAGATGGTAGTGGTGGTGGTGGACTGTCTTCTTTAATAGGGATGGCGGCACAGTTTGGCCTAGACTTTAATATGAAAGGCTCAAGTGCAGTTTTTAGTGGCGACAATGTTCTAGAATTATTAAAGTCGAGAATGCTAGTAGAAAAAACTTTACTAAATAAAATTTCAATTAATGGGAAAGAAACAACGCTAGCTGAAGAATACGTAAATATTGCTGACTTAAATAAAAAAAATAAGCTTAGTCAGCAAATCCACTTTTTGCCAGATATTTCTAGAGAGAAATTTACTCGACAGCAAGATAGCGTACTAATGAAAATTTATGATGATATAATAAAGTATAGGCTTAATGTAGTTAAGCCGGATAAAAAATTATCATTCATAAATGTAGATATGAAATTTATGGATGAGAAATTTGTTTGTGTGTTTACGCAATCATTAGTTAAAGAAGTAACTGATTTTTATGTTGACACAAAAACTAAGCTTCTTACTCAGAACATTAAAAAACTAGAAATTAAATCTGATTCTATTTTAAGGCTTTTGAATGCTACCACATACAAAATTGCACAAGGACTAGATCTAAACATTAATCCTGTATTCAAAACTCAATCTGTGCCAATGGAGATTTCAAACAGAGATAAGTTTGTGTTACAAACGCTTTATGGCGAAATTGTAAAAAATCTAGAGTTAGCTAAAATTACATTAAGTCAAGAAACCCCTTTAGTTCAAATTATAGATAAACCTATTATGCCTCTAAAAGAAGAAGGTAGGGGGCGAATTAAGGGTGCTATTAATTGGGGATTGATAATTGGTTTATTAGCATTTGTATTTTTAATAATTAAATCTACCTTTCAAAAAATGCAAATTAAAACCAAAGAAATAATAGCTTAATGAACCTTTTACAGGCAGCTATAACTTTATTCAGTTTGTGTATTATTAACTTTTGGTTGGGTAGTCAAAGTACAAATAAAAAAGGCTTTGGTTATCCACCTTTTTTATTCTGTGTATTATGGTTGTTTATGATTTTATTGCATTGGTATTTTCGACATACCTATTTGCCAGAATTATATCCACTTACTGAAAGAGTATTGTTGATATTTACCTTAGGAGGTTTGACTGCATCAATGGCTGGAGGTCTACAGCATTTCGTTTTTTATAAATTTAAAATAGGGGATGTCTTTTTTAAAAGCAATTATTCTAATGAGAATCCTGTTAATAAAAAAAATGATGCACTCTTAAAATTTAGACTTGTTCTTACAATACTTAGCTGCCTTTTTTTACCATTATATGTATTTAAAATTCTCAATCTAGGTAAAGATGGAATATCAGACAATTTGTTTGTTAATATTAGGTATTCAATGGTGGTTGATGAAGTAGATGTTGGCATAGTAGGGTACACACAAACATTTGCGTTGTTTGTATTCAGTGTACAATTTTTATCAATGCTTCTATTTGGTGGCCGTATTAATAAATGGTTATTTGCTATAAATCTTCTCATAATTATTACATATACTTTTTTCAGTACAGGAAGAGGATATTACCTTTTTGTTTTCGCTGTTTTATTTGGTATTCAAGCAGCAATCGGTCGTATATCTAGGAAAATGATTGTAATTGCTTTATCCTGTTTCATTTTAATTTTTATACTGGTTGGTACATTATTAAATAAGGTTAACATTAATGCTGATAGTGATGAAAATTTTGTAACTGCTTCAATGTTTGCAATTGGTATCTATTCAGTAGTGCCATTAAACGCGTTTGATTATGAGGTAAATCAAAATGGGATTTTTAAAGACCATGGCATGAATACGCTTAGATTTTTTTATGCTGTTGCCGAGAAAACTGGCTTATATGATGCGGATGAAACTTCAAAAAAATTGGTACAGCAATTTGTTTTTGTTCCTTATCCATGTAACGTTTATACAATGTATAGCCCATACTATAGAGATTTTGGAATAACAATAGCCTTTGTATTTATTTTTATACTTTTCTATTTGCATTCTTGGCTTTATTATAAAGCTGGACAGAAAAAAAATTGGGCTATACTTGGTTATTCTTTTTTGGTATTTCCTTTGGTTTTTAGTTTTTTTCAAGACCAATATTTTAGTTTATTTTCTACTTGGATACAGGTTTCTTTATTCGTTTTTATATATACGTTAGTTGATTATTTAGTAAAAAAAAGAATTGATGCTTGATATTGTCATCGTAAATTGGAATAGTAAACATTTAGTTAGGGAGTGTGTTGCATCTATATTAAACTCTTCATCCACTAAAATTTTAAATAAGATAATTCTAATTGATAATGCTTCTACAGATAAGTCGCTTGAAAATTTGCCAATAAGTGATAAACTTATTTGTATTCAAAATTCTGAAAACAAAGGATTCTCTTATGCATGTAATCAAGGGTTTAAAAGTAGCACAGCAACTTATTGTTTATTATTAAATCCAGATGCTAGAGTTTATTCAGAAACAATTCTATCTAGTTATACATGGATGGAAGAAAATAAAGATACTGGTATCTTAGGGGTTCAATTATTAGATCAAAATAATAGTATTGCTGTAAGTTGTGCTCGTTTTCCTACACCACTTCATTTTTTTTATGATGCAACGGGGTTATCTCGTATTTTACCAAAAGTATTTACACCTGGTACTTTAATGTTAGATTGGGATCATACAGAAAGCAAATTTGTAAACCAAGTAAGTGGAGCTTACATGTTTATTCGAAGTTCTGTTTTTAAGACAATTGGGTATTTTGATGAACGTTTCTTTGTTTACTTCGAAGAGCTTGATTTTTCCAAAAGATATTTAGATATTGGCGGTAAAATCTTTTTTAATTCATCTATAAGAGCTTTTCATGAAGGAAAAGGTACAACCGAAAGTGTTAAAGCATTTCGACTCTTCCTTTTTTTGAGAAGTAAACTTCAATATGGCAAAAAGCATTTTTCATTTTTCGGTTTTACTATTCTACTATTCAGTGTATTTCCTTTAGAATTTATTACTAGACTAATTTTTGGTATTATTAATGGAAGTATCACTTCATCTTTGGAAGTAATAGAAGCTTATGTACTATTGTTCAAATGGAAATTAAATAAGCTTTGACCTAAATGAACATCCTCTTCATCGCCCCTTATCCAAAATATATTTCTGCTTCACAAAGGTTTAGGATAGAAATTTATTTTAAGGCTTTAGAAACTGCTAGCATAAGTTACAGCTACAAAACATTTATGAATGAAGAGTTGTATGCCATCTTATTTACAAAAGGAAACAATGTAAAAAAAATCATTGGTATTTTAGTTGGGTTTCTTAAACGCTTAGTTTTATTATTTTCATTACATCGCTATCAATATGTTTTTATACATAGAGAAGCCACTCCATTAGGCTTTCCTTGGTTTGAGTTTATAGCAGCCAAAATTTTTCGTAAAAAAATTATTTACGATTTTGATGATGCTATTTGGTTGCCGATTGCTTCTACTGGCAGTAAGTTATTGGTATTATTAAAATTTACAGGTAAGGTTAGGTTAATTTGCAAATGGGCTACAAATGTAGTAGTGGGTAATAATTTTTTAGAAACATATGCAAAGCAATACAATAAAAATATAATTATAATTCCTACACCTGTAGATACAGAAAATGAGCATAAAATTATTAAAATACAAGCAACCGATAAACCTATAGTTGGCTGGACTGGTACATTTACCAACCTTAAGTTTTTCGATTTAATAATTACTCCATTGCAACAGCTTCAATCCGAATTTAATTTTGAGGTATTAGTAATTGCTGATATAGATCCTAAACTGCCACTTACAAATTATCGTTTTTTACCTTGGAAAAAAGAAACAGAAATTCCTGATTTGTTACAAATGAATATAGGGCTTATGCCTTTGCACAATACAGAAGCTACCAAAGGAAAATGTGGGTTTAAAGCTATTCAGTATATGGCATTGGGCATACCAGCCTTGGTTTCTCCCATTGCTGTAAATAAGCAAATTGTAGATAATGGGATTAATGGTTTTTGGTGCGATAGCAATGAAGATTGGTATAAAAATATTAAACTACTGCTTACAAATACCAACCTACGAAATGACATGGGAATTGCTGCCAGAGAAAAGATTATTAATCACTATTCATTGAAATCTACTCAACAAGATTTCCTAAATATTTTTATAGAACATTAGATGAGTAAACGACTAAAACTAATGCGTATTACAACCGCATCTGAAGCGTTGAATATTTTGCTTAAAAATCAATTGGCTTATTTAGCAAAAACATTTGATGTAGTTGCTGTAGCCACACCTGGGCATCATTTAAAAGAAGTGGAAGAAAGGGAAAGAGTAAGAACAATTGGTGTGAGTATAGAAAGAGAGATTGCTGTAAGTAAAGATTTTCGTTCATTAATACATTTATATAAAGTTATTAAGGCCGAAAAGCCAGATATACTTCATGCCAATACACCTAAAGCTAGTTTGTTATCTATGCTTGCTGGGATGTGTGCACACACTAAAGTTAGGATTTACACAGTTACTGGGTTAAGATTTGAGGGTGCTAATGGGCTTGGTAAACTAATTTTAATATGGATGGAGCGTATTACTTGTTTTGCTGCCACACATGTAATTGCAGAAGGGCAAGGTGTACAACGAACTTTATTAAAATATAAAATTACTCGTAAGCCAATATCAATTATTGGTAATGGCAATATTAACGGATTAGACGCTACGTATTGGCAGCGTTCTAATAAATTATCACTACAAGTAAATGATATAAAAGAACTTTACGGATTTCAAAATACCTTCAATTTTATCTTTGCTGGCAGGGTGGTAAAGGATAAGGGAATTAATGAATTAGTTGCAGCCTTTGAAATAGTACACCAACAATATCCGGATACACGATTACTTTTAATGGGTGAGTTGGAAGAACATTTAGATCCTTTGGAAGAAGAAACCTTATACGCCTTGCGTAACAAGGAAGCTATTTTGTATCTCGGCTTTCAAAAAGATATTCGCCCGTATTTAATGGCTTCTCAAGCTTTTGTTTTGCCAAGTTATAGAGAGGGCTTTCCAAACGTATTGTTACAATCTCAAGCTATGGGCTTGCCATGTATATGTACTACTGTAAATGGTGCGGATGAAGTAATTATACCCAATGTAAATGGAACACTTATTCCTTTTAAAAATATAAATGCTTTAGCCGAAGCAATGGTTAGGTATTGCAGTAACGAAGGATTGGTAGAACAACAATCTGCCAATGCAAGAAAATCTGTTATCTATAAATTCAATCAACTTGAATTTTATAGTAAGTTAAAAGATTACTATTTAAACGCAACTCAAAAAAAGTAATTTTTTACAAATGGAAAAACCTAAACTTCTCATTATAATTAATAGGCTGGTTATTGGTGGTCAAGTCTTCGATACTTTTCCGCTAGCAAATGCTTTGCTTCAAAATTTTGACATACAAGTTTTATACGGAAAAAAAGAAGCAGATGAAATTGAGGCTGATTATCTTTTAGAAAAATACCCATTGATTATAGCAACAAAAATAAATATGCTTCAGCGAAGTATTAACCCTTTAAAAGATATAGTAGCATTATGGAAAATTATTAAAATATTAAAAACGTACAAGCCAAACATTATACATACACATGGGGCAAAAAGTGGAATGCTAGGAAGGCTAGCTGGCTTTATTGTGGGAGTTAAAGCCACGGTACATACCTTTCATGGGCATTTATTTCATTCCTATTTTAGTACCTTTTATACAAAAGTTACAATACTTGTAGAAAGGTGGTTGGCAAAAAAAACATCCGCTATTATTGCATTAAGCCAAACTCAAAAAACCGAATTGATACATTGGTTAGGAGCTGAAAATTCTAATAAAATTAAAGTGATTAATTTAGGTATTGATGACAATGTATACCCAAATATAGGAACACATAGAAGCGATTTGAGGAATCACTATGTAATTGCTGATGATACAATTGCTATTGGTATTTTAGGCAGATTAGTGCCTATAAAAAATACGCCCTTTTTTTGTGCTCTTGTAAAAGAATTATTACAAACAAATATAAATAAACGATTTGTTTTCTTTGTTGTAGGCGATGGGGAAGAAAAAGCTAGTATGCAATCCTATTTTATTAAACATCAAATTTCTTTTTTTGAGGAAGAAAAAAGTGAATATAATAATGAACAAGTTATTTTTACATCTTGGGTTAAAGAAATGCAGCAGGTAATTGAAGGACTTGATTTGGTTTTAATTACATCTTTTAACGAAGGAACACCAATGTCTTTAATTGAAGCTCAATTTTGTAGCAAGCCTGTAATAGCTGTAAATGTTGGTGGTGTAAAAGATACATTAATAGATGGCGAAACTGGTTTTTTAATACAAAGCCATAATGTTGAATCCTTTATAGAAAAAATTGTAATTCTATCGCTTGATAATAGCCTTAAATTGGAAATGGGAAAAAATGGTAGGGCATTTATTCAAAAAACATTTTCTAAGCAAAATGAAATTGAGGATATGAATAAGCTATATCAAAGTTTAATTTAATCAATTAATTATGAAAATTTTAATTACGGGAACCGCTGGTTTCATTGGCTTTCATTTAGCTAATCGCCTTATAAAAGATGGGTTTGAGGTAACTGGTTTAGATTGTATTAATGATTATTACGACATCAATTTAAAATATAGCCGTCTTGAATTTGCTGGTATCAAAAAAGATAAAATTACTTACAATACACTTGTACAAAGCACTACACATATCAACTATCAATTTATTCAATTAAAATTAGAAGATAAGGCTGCTTTAGAAGCATTGTTTGCAACACAACAATTTGATATTGTAGTAAACTTAGCAGCACAGGCTGGTGTACGTTATAGCATTACCAATCCACAAGCATATATTGATAGCAATATTATTGGCTTTGGTAATATTTTAGAATGTAGTAGACATAATAACATAAAGCATCTTGTTTATGCTAGTAGTAGCAGTGTTTATGGGTTAAACGAAGGGGTTCCGTTTTCAACCAACGATAATGTTGATCATCCGCTTTCGTTGTATGCTGCTAGTAAAAAAAGCAATGAATTAATGGCTCACGTGTACAGCAATTTATTTGCTATACCAACCACAGGCTTACGTTTTTTTACTGTGTATGGTCCTTGGGGCAGGCCAGACATGGCACTCTTTCTTTTTGCAAAAGCTATTGCCAATAATGAGGCAATACAAGTGTTTAATTATGGCGAAATGGTCAGAGATTTTACTTATGTAGATGATATTGTAGAAGGAATTGTCCGTGTAATTAATCATCCACCAAAAGGTAATACGGAATGGGATGGTAAAAATCCAGAACCTTCAACATCAAAAGCTCCTTATAAAATTTACAACATAGGTAATAATTCACCAGTTAAGTTGATGGATTTTATTAAGGCTATAGAAGATAAATTGGGTAAAGAAGCTAAAAAAGATTTATTACCATTACAAGCTGGCGATGTGCCTGCTACCTACGCCAATGTAGATGATTTAGTAAAAGATTTAGATTACAAACCATCAACAAAAATAAAAGATGGGATAGACAATTTTATCACTTGGTATCTTAACTATTACAATATAAAAGTACAATGAGTTCAAAAAGCATTTTAATCACAGGCGGGGCAGGTTTTATTGGCTCGCATGTAGTAAGGCTATTTGTAAATAAATATCCTGATTACAAAATTGTAAATCTTGATGCATTAACGTATGCAGGCAACCTTGAAAACTTGAGTGATGTAGATAAAGCACCCAATTACTTTTTTGAGAAGGTAAATATTTTGGATGCTAAAGCTCTTCAACAAATATTTGATAAGCATTCAATTACCGATGTTATTCATCTTGCTGCAGAAAGTCATGTTGATCGTTCTATACTTTCGCCAATGGATTTTATTTACACCAATATTATTGGTACAGTAAATTTATTACATGCAGCCAAAGATTATTGGAAAGATAATTTGGCTGCACATCGTTTTTATCATATTTCTACAGATGAAGTGTATGGTGCATTAGGTGCTGAAGGTTTATTTACTGAAACCACTCCTTATGATCCTAATTCTCCTTACTCAGCCAGCAAAGCATCTAGCGATCACTTTGTAAGAGCTTATGGGGAAACTTATGGTATGCACACCGTTATTTCTAATTGTAGCAACAATTATGGACCATATCATTTTCCTGAAAAATTAGTTCCATTATTTATTAATAATATCATTAATAGAAAACCTTTGCCAGTATATGGCGATGGTTTATACACCAGAGATTGGTTGTTTGTAAAGGATCATGCCACTGCTATTGATGCAGTTTTTCATTTCGGCAAAACACATGATACATACAATATTGGTGGCTTTAACGAATGGAAGAACATTGATTTAGTAAAATTACTTTGCAAATTGATGGATGAAAAACTTAGCAGAGCAACTGGTGAAAGTGAGCAGTTAATAACTTATGTAAAAGATCGCCCAGGGCATGATAGACGCTATGCAATTGATGCCACCAAAATTAAAAATGAATTAGGCTGGCAGCCATCTGTAACTTTTGAAGAAGGGTTGGCACAAACCATAGATTGGTTTTTAAATAATACTGAATGGTTAAATAACGTAACAAGCGGCAACTATCAATCTTATTATCAAAACATGTACAGTAATCGTTAAGCTATGAAAGTAGAACCTACCAAACTAAAAGATTGTTACATCATTCATGATACCGTTTTTGCCGATAGTAGAGGATATTTTTTTGAAAGCTTTAATCAACAAAAATTTCAGCAACTTACTGGTATTAATGTTGCTTTTGTGCAAGACAATCAATCAAAATCTATAAGGGGTGTTCTGCGTGGTTTACACTTTCAACAAGGGGAACATGCACAAGCAAAACTAGTACGAGTGTTGCAAGGTAGAGTGTTAGATGTAGCAGTAGATTTAAGAAATTCATCACCCACATTTGGGCAACATCTAGCAGTAGAGTTATCAGAACATAATCATACCCAACTTTTTGTGCCACGTGGCTTTGGACATGGTTTTGTGGTATTAAGTTCAGACGCTACCTTCTTTTATAAATGCGATAATTTTTACAACAAAGCATCCGAAGGTGGTATTATTTACAACGATAAAGCATTTGGCATAGATTGGCAAATTGATGAATCTGAAGTAAGTTTATCTGACAAGGATACAGAACTACCCACCTTTAACAGCATCAAAACAAACCTTAACTTCTAACCCATGAAAGGAATAATATTGGCAGGCGGTAGCGGCACACGTTTATACCCAATTACCAAAGGCATAAGTAAGCAGTTAATGCCCATTTACGATAAACCTATGATTTATTACCCACTAAGTGTTTTAATGCTAGCAGGTATTAAAGAGGTCTTAATCATCACCACACACGAAGATTCAGCTCAGTTTCAAAAACTGTTAGGCGATGGGAATGAAATAGGTTGTAGTTTTTCTTATGCTGTGCAGCATGTACCTAATGGACTTGCACAAGCGTTTGTAATTGGAGAAGAATTTATTGGCAATGATAAAGTAGCCCTTGTATTAGGCGATAATATTTTTTATGGTGCAGGCTTTAGCAAATTAGTTCAATCATTTAGCAATATAAATGGAGCTGCCATTTTTGCTTACGAAGTAAATGACCCCGAACGTTATGGTGTAGTAGAATTTGATGCCAATAAAAAAGCAATTACTATAGAAGAGAAGCCAACACAGCCTAAAAGTAATTATGCTGTACCAGGTTTATATTTTTACGATAATTCGGTAGTCAATATTGCAAAGAACATAGCACCATCAACTCGTGGAGAATACGAAATTACTGACGTTAACCGTGTGTATTTGCAAAATGGAACTTTGAATGTAGGGGTTATGAACCGCGGTACTGCATGGTTAGATACAGGTACTTTCGATTCTTTACACGATGCCTGCGAGTTTGTACGAGTAATAGAAAAACGCCAAAGCCAAAAAATTGGTTGTATTGAAGAAGTAGCCTACCGAATGGGTTTTATTGATAGAGAACAACTACTTGTTTTAGCCGATAAATACGAAAAAAGTGGTTATGGCACTTACTTGCGACATATAAAATAAATGTTCAACTCTTTATAGAAAATGTTACCTCAGTAATGCTGGGGTATTTTTTTGTAAGAAAATGCAACACATTTTCAAACCTTTTTTTAAACAGTTTGTATTTACTATATGACAGCTTTTACTATTAAAGACTTAGAAAACCTATCGGGTATTAAGGCTCATACTATACGTATTTGGGAGCAACGCTATACCTTTTTAAAACCAAATCGTACCGATACCAACATTCGATACTACTCAAACGAGCAATTGAAAGTAGTGCTCAACATTGCTTTGCTCAATAAATATGGTTTCAAAATTTCTCACATAGATAAAATGAGTGAGAAAGAACTTAACGATAAAATACTTTCCCTATCTAATGTACAAGCCCAGCAAGAGCGTACTGTAAATCTATTGATTCAACACATGGTAGATTTAGACATGGATAATTTTGAACTGGAACTAGATCATTACATTGACAGTAAAGGCGTAGAAAGAACCATAACTCAAATAATATTTCCTTTTTTAGAGCGTATAGGTATTTTATGGCTCACCAATCACATCAATCCTGCACAAGAGCATTTGGTGTCTAATATTATACGCCAAAAACTATTGGTAGGTATCGAAAAATCAAACAGCCCTATCAGCCACAACAAAACTGTCCTCATGTTTCTCCCTTCTGGCGAGCATCATGAATTGGGTTTGCTCTTTGCCTATTATCTTCTAAAAAGTAGGGGTATCAAAATACTATACATTGGGGCTAATATTCCTTTAAAAGATGTAGAGTATGTTGCTAATTTACGTAAGCCCGAATTTCTATACACACACCTCACATCGGTTGCTGCCAATTTCAATTTCCCTAAATTTTTACAAACTATTGGCACACAACTTAAAAATTACAAGCTCCTTGTTTCTGGTAAAGTTGTAAATCAATACAAAAAAAAGTTACCCGATAACGTAAGTTTCAAAAACACCTTTGAGGAAATTCTTAGCACCATTGTAGGCTAATACTACAATTGTTGATGGCTTTTAGAGCAAAGCTATATTGAGATTCTACATATTTTTTTATTTAACCAGCTATAGAACAAACATTTGGCTGCGGTTGCGTCGCACATTTTAAGCTTAGAATATCTATTAAGCTATGCGTAGCATTTGTATGGTCTAAAGTTTAAGGTTAGTAAACTTTAAGCTGTTTAGTATAGTACAGAACGTTGAAGTGTGCGACGCATCAAAAGCTCAATTGAAATATAAAAGCTCGTACAAAAAATTACCCCTTCTCGTTTTGTTTAAAAATTTATATCAAATAATTAAACAAAAATTTGGCCAGCACTATAGTTTCTGTTTAACTTTACATTCTAATCGTTAAACAAAATATTATGTCTGCAATCGAATTTAATCAGTTATTAGCAATGAACACAGAGTTTTTAAAACCCTTTGCCATTACACTTACACACGATACAGAAGATGCAAAAGACCTACTACAGGAAACCTTGTACAAGGCACTGGCTAATAAGGATAAATACAATGTAGGCACCAATATAAAGGCTTGGCTATACACAATTATGCGTAATATTTTTATAAATAATTACCGCCGTAAAACCAAGCAACAAACCATTTTTGATAATACTCCCAACGAGTTTTTGCTAAATAATGCTCAAGGTGCTGTAGCTAACTCTGCCATAGCAGCACTAAGTATGAAGGAAGTACAAGCTGCTATTTATGAACTGCCCGAAATTTTTAAAAAACCATTTCTTCTTTATTTTGATGGCTACCGCTACCACGAGATTGCAGAACTGCTAGAAGAACCATTGGGTACTATTAAAAGTCGTATTCATTTTGCCAGAAAATTATTAAAGGCTCAAATAGAAAGACATTAATAAATAACCCAAAACTTGCTTTAACTTTCCCTTCTCAATGCAAAAAAAAGTAATAGTAATAGGTGCTGGTTTTGCTGGCTTATCGGCTGCATCTTTTTTGGCAAAAGCAGGTTACCAAGTTACTGTACTTGAAAAGCATCATCAACCAGGTGGGCGTGCAAGGCAGTTAAAAGCTAATGGTTTTACTTTTGATATGGGTCCTAGCTGGTATTGGATGCCTGACGTGTTTGAAAGATATTTTGCACAGTTTGGTAAACAAGTATCTGATTATTATTTGTTAGAGCGTTTAGATCCATCCTATAAAATTTATTGGCAAGATGGCACAACCGAAATACCTGCCAGCTACAACGAGTTAAAAAAATTATTTGAAAATATAGAACTTGGTAGTGGGGCAAAACTAGATAATTTTTTGCAAGAAGCAGCTTACAAATACAATGTAGGCATTAACAAATTGGTACATAAACCTGGGCAAAGTCTAACTGAATTTTTAGATTGGGATTTAGTAAAAGGCATCTTTAAGTTAGATGTTTTTAACTCTATTAAAAGCCATGTAAGCAAGTTATTTACCAACCCAAAGCTTAGGCAACTGTTAGAGTTTCCTGTTTTATTTTTGGGGGCTTTGCCCGAGAATACGCCAGCCCTGTATAGTTTAATGAACTATGCCGATATAAAAGGTGGTACTTGGTATCCTAAAGGTGGTATGTACAGCATAGTGCATGGTATGTATAGATTGGCTGTTGAATTGGGTGTAGAATTTAGATTTAATGAAAATGTAGAAGAAATTGTGATTGAAAATGGTGTTGCCAAAAAAGTAATCTCCACAGCCAACCAATACGAAGCAGATGTGGTTATTGGCGGTGCTGATTACCATTTTATAGAAACCCAACTGCTACCCAAGGCATATAGAAGCCATACTGATAAATATTGGGATAGCAGGGTGATGGCCCCAAGTAGTATTTTGTACTATGTGGGGTTAAATAAAAAATTGGCGAACATTAATCATCATTCTTTGTTTTTTGATACAGATTTTGCAGTACATGGAAAAGAAATTTATGAAAGTAAACAATGGCCAAGCAATCCTTTGTTCTATGTAAGTGCCACATCAGTTACTGATGATACTGTAGCACCTGCAGATTCAGAAAACCTTTTTTTATTAATACCTGTAGCTGCAGGGTTGCAAAACGATACAGAAGAACTAAGGGATAAGTACTTTGAAATGATATTGAGCAGATTGGAAAAGCACTTGGGCGAAACAATAAAAGAGCATATTGTGTACAAAAAATCGTATGCACACAGCAATTTTGTAGAAGACTACAACTCTTTTAAAGGGAACGCGTATGGATTGGCGAATACACTGTTACAAACAAGTATTCTAAAACCTAGTTGTAAAAGTAAAAAAGTTAAGAATTTATTTTATACAGGGCAACTCACCGTTCCTGGTCCTGGCGTGCCACCCTGTTTAATAAGTGGCGAAGTAGTAGCCAAAGAAGTGATGAAGCATTGCAAACAATAATGTTGAAAGTATAAGGTAGCTGAATAAAGATATATTGTACAAGTGTGCGACGCCATTGAAGCTAAATTTATATTTATAGTATGTAACAAAAAAGATTTTGTTTTTCTTATGACCAACATGCAACTCTTTCATAACGTAAGTCAAGATTGTAGTAGAAATACAACCGAGAAATATAGCACCAGCTTTTCCTCGGCTATTAAGCTATTGCATAAAGATTTGAGACAACCCATTTATAACATTTATGGGTTTGTTCGCTTTGCCGATGAAATTGTTGACACTTTTCACACCCACGATAAACAAACGTTATTAAACGAATTTAAACAAGAAACGTATACTGCCCTACAACGTCGTATTAGCTTAAACCCAATACTTAACAGCTTTCAACTTACTGTAAACGAGTACAAAATTGATAGCCAACTAATAGATGCTTTTTTAAACAGTATGGAGCTAGACTTGAATGAAAAAAAATACGACCGTGCTGGCTATGAAGAATATATTTATGGTAGTGCCGAAGTAGTGGGTTTAATGTGCCTTTATGTTTTTGTAGAGGGTAACGAAGAACTTTACCAACATCTAAAACCATCTGCTAAAAGTTTAGGTGCTGCTTTTCAAAAAGTAAATTTTTTAAGAGATTTAAAAGCCGATTATGAAGGCTTGGAGAGAATCTATTTTCCCAACTGCGATTTTAGAAATTTTACAGCCGCCGATAAAACAGCAATTGAAGCTGACATACAAAATGATTTTGATGCTGCTTATGCAGGCATTGTACACCTACCCGTAAAAGCTAGGTTTGGTGTTTATGTAGCTTACAAATACTATCTCTCCCTGTTTAAAAAAATTAAAAAAGTGCAGCCACAGCGTATCATGCAAGAAAGAATACGTATACCCGACTATAGCAAATTTTTAATTTTAGCAAAAGCTGGCGTACGCAGTCAATTTAATTTATTGTAAAACCTTAGTTTGCCTGCAAACTATAACAATGTTTTCTTTTCTTTGAGCCAAAGAAATAACTGATGGAATATGTAATATTGGTGGACGAGTTAGACACCGAAATTGGAACAATGGAAAAAATGGAGGCCCATGAAAAGGCTTTGCTGCATAGGGCTTTTAGCATTTTTATTTTTAACGATAATAGAGAAATGCTACTACAGCAACGTGCTTTTTCCAAATACCACAGTGGCGGTTTATGGAGTAATGCTTGCTGTAGCCACCCAAAACCTAAAGAAGATATTTTAGTAGCAGCCAATCGCAGGCTAAAAGAAGAGTTAGGTATAGAAACCACACTTACTAAAATTTTCAACTTTACTTATAAAGCTGAGTTTGAAAATGGCTTAACTGAACATGAATTTGACCACGTATTTATTGGTAGCTATAATGGTAGCATTAACAGCAACGATGATGAAGTAGAAGATTATGCTTTTGTACCGTTAGATGCCTTAGAAAAAACGATGCAAGAAAATTCTGAGGCTTACACGGAGTGGTTTAAGATTGTCTATCCGAAATTAATGAAGTGGATGGGAAGAGTTTTATAGAGGTAAGAGCGAAGTTGAAGAATTTTGTTACCAGCACCATTACTACTATTTAGCTTCGGTTGCGTCGCACACTTCAGCGTTCTGAACAATATTGAATTTTTATCTAAGCGTACATAAAAATAAAATCTTCTTACCTAGCTTTAAGTACAATTAGCTTATCTGCTGTATAAAATTTTACTTCTTACAAACCCTCTCATGAGTACAAAAAATGCAATTGTAATTGGTGCAGGTGTTGCAGGGTTAGCTTCAGCCACAAGGCTTGCTGTACAAGGGTTTGCTGTACAAGTTTTTGAGAAAAACGATTACCCTGGTGGCAAACTTTCGCATTTTACATTAGGCAATTACCAGTTTGATGCTGGCCCAAGTTTGTTTGTACAGCCCGAAAATATTGCAGAACTTTTTGCACTTGCTAATGAATCCATTGAAGATTATTTTACTTACCAAACCCTACCCAGTTCCTGTAAATATTTTTATGATGATGGCACAATTGTAAATGCTTATACCAACGCCAACGATTTTGCAAAAGAACTAAACGAAAAGCTAGGAGAGGAGGAAAGCAAACTACACAAGTACTTAGCCAACGCTGCTGATGTATATAATAACATTGGTAGCATCTTCCTTAATTATTCTTTGCACAAGCGTTCTACATTGTTTCGTTCTAAAATCGGCAAAGCTTTATCAAGTGTAAAAGCCAGGTTGCTTTTCAAAAACATGAATACCGTCAATGCTCAATCGTTTACCAATCCTAAAACGGTACAATTGTTTAATAGATATGCTACTTACAATGGTAGTAATCCTTATCAAGCTCCAGCTATGCTTACTATGATTCCTCACTTAGAGCATAACCAAGGCACGTATTACCCAAATGGTGGCATGATAAGCATTACCAATGCGTTGTATAAACTAGCAGTAAAAAAAGGAGTGCAGTTTCATTTTAATAGCCCCGTACAAAATATTATTAACCACAATAACCAAGTAGCTGGTGTGGTAGTAAACCAACAAAACCACCACGCCAATATTGTAGTAAGCAATATGGATGTGTACTTTACTTACAAGCATTTGCTAAACAATGCACACAAAGCAAAAAAATTACTAAAGCAAGAGCGAAGTAGCAGTGCATTTATTTTTTATTGGGGTATTAAAAAAGAATTTCCACAGCTAGAACTGCACAATATTTTTTTTAGCAATCATTACAAAGCCGAGTTTGACAGTTTGTTTAAAACCAAAACCTTTTACAACGATCCCACCATATACCTAAACATAACCAGCAAATGCGAACCTGATAAACAAGCTGCCCACGGCAAAGAAAATTGGTTTGTAATGGTAAATGCCCCTGCTAATATTGGACAAAACTGGGAGGCTTTTAAGCACCAATATCGCCAAGCCATCATCCAAAAATTAAGCACCATTTTACAAACAGATATTGAACCTTTAATAGAAGTTGAAGAAATACTAGATCCAGTGTTGATAGAAAGTAAAACTTCATCTTATCAAGGTTCTTTATATGGCACATCATCTAATACTAAAATGGCAGCATTTCTTAGGCATGCCAATTTTACCAATGCTATAAAAGGTTTGTATTTTGCAGGCGGTAGTGTACACCCTGGTGGTGGTATACCTTTGTGCCTTAGCAGTGCAAAAATTATGAGTGAGCTAGTAAAGGAGGATTTTAAAAAGGTTCTACATCACTAAATAATTGTATTTTAGATTATGAAAACTTTAGAATTCGATATAGATTTAAATGGCAATAACACTTTGTTTTTGCCAGACAAAATTGCAGCCGCTTTACAGAATGAAAAGAAAGCTCATGTAATTATTATTCCTTCTTCTCAACAAGATGAGGCTAAACATGAAAATGAACTTTGGACGAGACTTGGAGCTTATAGCTTTTTTAAAGATGATAATGAAGAGGATAGTGTTTACGACAATCTTTAAAAAATGAAATACAAATTTGGAGATATTGTTTTAGTGCCTTTTCCTTTTACTGATGGTATAAATTATAAGATACGCCCAGCATTGGTAATAATGGATAGTAATGATGGAGATATTATTTTATTAAGAATTACTTCTTCTATTACATACAATAATGAAAATGATGTTGAATTGCTAAACTGGCAAACTGCAAATCTCCTTAAACCATCTGTGGTTCGCTTACACAAAATCATTTCTTATCAATCTTCTTTAGTAAAAAAATATTTAGGGCACTTATCAAAATCCGATAAACAAAATTTGGCAACAGTTTTTCTCTATCATTATAAAAAAGCACTTGAAGTTGAATAGAAAAACCAACATCGCCTTATTCATTGCCATCTTATTTCATGTATGCGGTGCTATTGGTATTTTATTTACGCCTTACAAAGATTGGTTTATACAAAATACACCACTTAATTTGTTATTGATGGCAGGTTTGCTATTGTACACACAGCCCAATAAAACCATTTTGTTTTATGTATTTGTAGTCATCGCTTTTACTACAGGCATGGTGGCAGAAATGATTGGGGTAAACACAAGCAAACTATTTGGCAGCTACCAATATGGTACTGTAATGGGCTATAAAATTAAAGGAGTGCCTTTACTAATAGGCGTGCAATGGTTTGTAACTGTTTTTTGTAGTGGCATTATTGTACAATCGATACACAATTGGGTGGAAAATAAGTACAATCAATTGGGTACAAAAATGCCCGTGGTTTTTCAAACGATTTCTTTAATTGTTGATGGAGCTTTACTCACCACTTTTTTTGATATTGCCATGGAGCCAGTAGCAGTAAAGCTGGGTTTTTGGCAGTGGACAAACAACATAATACCCAACTACAATTACTTGTGTTGGTTTGTTATAAGCATGATGCTAATTATTGTTTTTAGGTTGTTGCGTTTTCATAAAGTCAACCAATTCGCAATACATTTGTTTATTATACAGGTATTGTTTTTCTTAGCGTTAAGAAACTTTTTATGATTCTTCTTTGCATTGTTATAGCACTATTCACTTTTGCAGTTATGGAAGGTATTACATGGCTTACTCATCGTTATGTAATGCATGGCTTCTTGTGGTATTTGCATCAAGATCATCATCAACCTACGGGACATGTGTGGGAAAAAAATGATGCCTTCTTTCTTATTTTTGCCATACCTAGTTGGCTATGCATCATGCTGGGTTTGCAACACAATAATATGATAGCAACAGGCATTGGCTTTGGCATTGCACTATACGGCTTTGCTTATTTTTTGGTACATGAAGTCATCATTCACCAACGCATAAAATGGTTTACACGTACCAATAACCGCTATATAAAAGTGATACGTTGGGCACACAAAATGCACCACAAGCATTTGCACAAACACCAAGGTGAAAGTTTTGGAATGTTGATTGTTGACAAAAAGTATTGGGAGAAAGTAAAGAGAGACGAAGCGTTGCAAAGTAATAGGTTATAAGTAAGTTTATGTAATCAGCAGTTGTATTTCATAGCATCATCGTTGCGTCGCACACTTCAAGGTTCTAAACTTTATTGAGCGAACAACATCTTCAGCCACACCTTTTGCATCCTACATTCATTATTCAGCAATTCCCATTTCTCACTTCCATTTTCTTCTTACCTTTCCTTCATGGACATTAGTATTAACACACCAGCCCTTTTATTTCCAGCAATAAGTTTAATAATGCTGGCTTATACCAACAGGTTTTTAGCATTGAGTAACCGTGTACGCAGCCTGCACGATAAATACAATACCCACGAAAACAAACCCATCATTCATAGCCAAATAAAAAATTTGCGTTACCGCTTAAAGCTTATTAAAAACATGCAGGCATTAGGGGTTATTACTTTTTTATGCTGCATACTATGTATGTTTTTAATTTATGCCGAGTACATTACAGCAGCTCATTGGGTATTTGCTATAAGCCTTATAGCTTTTTCGGCTTCTTTGTTTTTATCGCTAATAGAAATACAACTTAGCACCAAAGCCCTTGAAATGGAACTGAGTGATATGGAAGGTTTAGAAGATCCATCGGTAATGGATTATTTGAAAAAGAAGTTTGATAGGGAGTAAACTGCAAAAGCAAATTTTCTTAATAGCAATCGGCTTCGACAAGCTCAGCCTGACAGCCTTGTTGCCATTAATCAGCTTGTCAGCTTGAGCTTGTCGAAAGCGATAAATATTTGGCTTTGTACTTTATGACTTTAATGTAATGATATAGCCCAATGGGGTTAAATATAAAATGAAGAACCCTTTAAGATTTAAGAAAACATTTTTCACCTTCATTTAAGTTAATTAATGAAACTACTTACTATACTTATTCTTCTCTTTACCATAACAAGTATTAGCTTCCGCAACCCAGCTCAACAAAAACCTACAAGCAGGTTTGATTCTTTGTTTGCTTTGAAGGATAGTTGTAAGTTCAAAAACTTGAAGGAGTTTAAATTTCTAGGTATGAAGCTTAACAAATTTGGGATGGACTCAAATTTTGAAGGCTTTGCATTTATTCCAGAAATTTTAAAAACAGATAACCCCTTCTTGCATAACGATGAAATAAACAATTCAGCAGCTCGTTTATACTCATGGCAAGAACTGGATTCGAGTTATATAAGTGTTGTTGTGGTGGTCAGGCAATTTACGCTTGGCAGACCAGCAATGCTACTTCTTTTATACAATCAGAAAGGAGCTTTTGTAACAAATGAATTACTTGCTACAATTGGTTATACCTCAGACGATGGGCTTACTCATTCTAACTGGGCTTCTTTTTTTCAAAATGATACATTATTTAATTGTAACCAAAAAAATCAATATTCAAAAGATAGGAAGAACAAAAATATTACTGTAGATAGTGTTGTTTATCGCAAACTCTTTAACCACCAAACAGGTAAGTTTAGTGCTGGCGATACCGTTTACTACAAACGGTTTTTGAGAAAAGCTCAATAGTAATTCCATAGCTTAAAATGTGCGACGCAACCGCAGCTTAATTCATATTCTATCGCTGGCTACAAAAAAACTCACCCAACCAACTCCAAAGGAGAGGGCAAGAAAAAATTATTGTTCAGGCATAAAATAAGCTGCTACCATACCTGCAATGCCAAGTGCCATCCATACTAGGGCTACACCATAACCTTCAAATTTATTTTCAATTACAAAGCGTGTACTATCGGTTGGGTTTACCAATAAATTTACAGTAGTGTTAGGGTTATAGCCTGGTCTATCTTCAAAATAAATGCTGGAAACAATTTCTTGCGTTACGCCATTGGGCGTAGTAAATTTTATAATTGGGTAATAGTGTGTGTAGCCACCACCCATCATATCACTGTATTCATCTTTCTTATTATCTACCACTACACCTGTAGTTTTAAAATAGCTTTTTACTTTTTTTTGGTAAATAAAAAGTCTTGCTGCACTAAGTATTACAACGAATAAGCAGAGTATAAAAATTACTAATCCCATAATCTTTAATTTATTATTTGTTGCTTACAGCTGTTAATTTTCTTTCGCCAATTTGTTGTCTCCACATGGCGTAGTACAAACCTTTTTCTTCTATCAGTTGTTGGTGAGTACCAGTTTCGGCTACTTGACCACGCTCTAAAACATAAATTCTATCAGCGTGCATAATAGTGCTTAAACGGTGGGCTATCATTACAGTTATTTGAGCTTTTTCATGAGAAATTTGACGGATGGTGTTGGTTATTTCTTCCTCGGTAATGCTATCTAATGCACTAGTAGCTTCATCAAAAATTAAAAGTCTTGGTTTGCGTAGTAAAGAGCGTGCAATAGAAATACGTTGCTTTTCTCCACCACTTAATTTTAAGCCACCTTCACCAATCATCGTGTCAATACCTTTTTCAGCTCTTTCTAAAAGATTAAAGCAGCTGGCTTTATTGAGGGCTTCGTGTAAATCTTCCTCACTTGCTGTTGGATTTACAAATAACAAATTTTCTTTTATAGTGCCAGCAAACAGTTGTGTGTCTTGCGTTACAAAACCAATTTGATTGCGTAGTTCATCAAAGTCCATATCGCTGCCATCTACATTATTGTATAAAATTTTGCCTTCGGCGGGGCGGTATAAGCCAACCAATAATTTTACCAAAGTACTTTTGCCACTACCACTTGGTCCAACAAAGGCAATAGTTTCGCCTTGTTTTATATCAAACGAAATATTTTCCAAGGCTTTAAATTGTGCCGATTGGTGCTTGAAGGAAACATTGCTAAATTCTAATTCTTCTATTACACCAATATGTTTCGGTTGTACTGGTTTTGGCTCAGCTGCTTTTTTCATGAGTGTATCAAAGTTGTTAAGCGATGCTTCGGCTTCACGATAGCTGAGGATGATGTTACCAATATCTTGCATAGGGCCAAAAATGAAAAAGCTATAAAATTGTAAAGAGATAAACTGACCAATAGTAAGTACATCTCTAAAAATTAACCACAACAATGTGAACGTAATAATTTGACGAAGAAAATTAACCATCGTTCCTTGTATAAAATTTAAGGAACGAATGCTTTTTACTTTCTTCAATTCAAGTCCTAAAATTTTGTAAGTGTTGCCATTAAGTCTTGTTACCTCTTCGTTGGTAAGCCCTAGGCTTTTTACCAATTCTATATTTCTAAGGCTTTCTGTAGTAGTGCCAGCAAGGGCTGTGGTTTCGGTTACAATTTTTTTCTGAATAACTTTTATTTTCTTGCTAAGTAAATTGGTTACAAAACCTATTAATATGCTGCCACCTAAATACACAGGTATAATACTCCAATGCAGGCGAGAAGCATAGATAGAAACGAAAATGACACTTACTAAAATTCCAAAGAATACATTGATAAAGTAGCCAATAAATTTTTCAGTATCGGTTCTTACCTTGGTTAAAATAGATAAGGTTTCGCCACTGCGTTGGTCTTCAAATTCTTGATATGGCAAACGCATAGAATGTTTTAAACCATCGGTAAAAATAGAAGCACCAAATTTTTGAATAACTACGTTTACCGTATAATCTTGAAAGGCTTTGGCTATACGGCTTATCATAGCTGTACCTACAAGTAATAGCAGAAAATAGAATAAACCATGATATACCGTATTGCCAAATAAAAACTCATGTTCTGTTCTTGCAATGGTTTTGTTAGCATCAAAATGATGTGGGTGTGCTGCAAATAAATCAAGTAATTTACCTACTAACATAGGATCGAATAAAGAGAAAACTTGATTGACGGTGGCTAGTAATAGTGCTATAAAAATGAGCCCACGAAAAGGTTTAAGGTAATGAAGCAGTATTTTCATAAATTGAAATTAAGGTTTTACCACAATTCAATAATAATGCAAGGGTTAAGTTTATGACATGTTGGCTTTACTAAATAGGGAAATGGTTGACAAACAACCAATATCTTCGTTATATCTAAAACCTTGTTATGCCAATTCCATTTTCATTTATAGAAAAAATAAAATTAAGCCATCGTGCTAATAAGTATCGTACTAAAGATGATAAAGGCGGTATTAAATACATTTTAGAAACCATACAACCTAATGATGTAGTGTTTGATATTGGTGCACACAAAGGTGGATACTTATACTTTTTTCAGCAGTTGGTAGGAAGTAAGGGTAAAGTATTTGCTTTTGAACCACAAAGTTTCTTGTTTAATTACTTACAAAAAATTCATGGATTGTTTAAGTGGAAAAATGTACAGCTTTATCATTTGGCATTGAGTGATAGTGAAGGCAGCGTTACTTTGTTTATACCTGTAAAAGAGAATAAAAAAACATCATCGCCAGGGGCAACTATTGTAGCTGGCACACACGAGGATGCTGTAACAGAAACCGTACAAACCCAAACTTTAGATAGTTTTGCCCAACAACAAAATACTAGGGTAGATTTTATAAAGCTAGATGTAGAAGGCAATGAGCTTAAGGTTTTGAAAGGGGCTATCAACGCTATTAATAAATACCACCCTAAAATAATTGTTGAGTGTGAGCGAAGGCATGTAGGCGAAGCACAAGTAAAAGAAACCATTGCTTTTATAGAAAGCTTAGGTTATACTGGTAGGTTTATTTACAACACTAACTTTTTACCTTTGAGTGAATTTGATTTTGAGCAACACCAAAGCATGAACAAAGAGCCTTACTGCAATAATTTTATTTTTGAGTATAACGGTTAATTTCTTTTTAAAGATGGTAGCAAACAATCCACTTGTATCGGTAGCAATGGCAAGCTACAATGGTGAAAAATATATTGGTGAACAGTTGGATTCAATCATTAACCAAACTTACACTAACTTAGAAATTGTAATTGTAGATGATGGCTCAAAAGACAACACCATCAATATTATTAAAGATTATCAAACTCAATATCCTTTCATTTTTCTTTTTATCAACGATACTAACAAAGGTGTTACCAAAGCTTTTGAACGTGCTGTAGTAGAAAGTAAAGGAGTATTCATTGCTTTTTGCGATCAAGATGATATTTGGATGGTCAATAAAATAGAAACCCTTGTAAACGAAATTGGTGAGCATGATGCAGTGTATGCCAACTCTCAATTGATAGATGCGAATGGCAATAGTTTGGGCAGCGATTTTAATAGCATTATGAAAATGCAAAGCTATTACAGTGGCACACCATTTTTACTGTCTAATACTGTTCCTGGTCATGCG
>JAYVRD010000137.1:0-7812 GCA_043776595.1 Chitinophagaceae bacterium
CTGCTTGGCAAAACCTATCACCAATATTTTGACAAATGGGTGGGCGAAGAAGTAATAAAAGAAACTTGGTGGTACGAAATGAATACAACTGTCAATCAAAAATTAATACCCCAAACTAGTGAAGATATAGAAGCCATTGAATGGGCAAATACTGCTAAAGTAAAACTGAACTTACAAAATAGCTATAGCAATATTGTTGAAATTATTAGGAAGAGGAATGGAGTTTAAGTTAATACCAACCCTTCAACATCAAAATTTTGTGGGTGCTTACCTTTCATGTTTCTGTAAAAATTTTTAATATTTTCAGCATCCGTGTTGGTATTGCCAGTTAAATACAATAGCGGCCCAAAGCCAGCTATTTTTTTCTCGTAATCTAAAAAGCCTAATAGCAAAGGTACTTTAGCACCAAGGGCTACATGATAAAAACCAGTTTTCCATTTTGTTACTTTTCCTCTTGTTCCCTCAGCAGGTATAATGAGCATGAGTGCATCAGTTGCGTTAAACATGCCAATCATTTGCTCTACTAAATTGCTATTTTTTTCTCTATGCACAGGCATACCACCTAAGCTTTGTAGTAATGCTTTTAATGGCCACTTGAACAATTCTTTTTTGGCTAAAAATTTTATAGGCAATTGTAATTTGGAGAAGAAAGCCATGCTATATACAAAATCCCAATTGCTAGTATGTGGTGCTGCAATTACAACACATTTTTCATAGCCAGCAGGAAGATTTGCATCCATCTTCCAACCTTTTATTTTGAAGAAGAATTTAAATAATGTACGCATCAATTTATTTTTTCTACCACTTTTGAAATACTTTAAAAATCTTTTTTCTTTAAAATAGCAACAGTCAATCTGCTAATGCAAACTAACTTTTCTCTTTCGTCATAAATTTTTATTTCCCACACATGAGTGCTTGCACCTATATGCAGTGGTGTGGCAATACCTGTAACCAAACCAGTTTTTACGCCACGTACATGATTGGCATTAACATCTAACCCAACACAAATCCATTTGCTATTATCTATAACCAAGGCACTGCCTACACTACCCAAGGTTTCGGCTAAAGCCACACTTGCACCACCATGTAGCAAGCCATAAGGTTGGTATGTTCTATGGTCTACAGGCATTGTAGCTTTTAAATAGTTCTCTCCTATTTCGTTAAACTGCATTCCTAAATGCTCGCCCAAAGTATTTTTACCCCAATGGGCAAAGTCGGTTAAAGAAATATTTTTATTGAACCAAATAGACATGATCTGTATTTATAATTGTAAACTATTTGGAAGCATTAGTAAAAAAGGAAGTGATTTACTGTAATCAAGTAGCGTATAATCGAAACCTATTCGATTTAATGCTCTGTAATAATCTTTTAGGTTTTCATAATAGTATCTTTCGCTTTCAATACT
Organism: Chitinophagaceae bacterium; assembly: GCA_043776595.1. Lineage (GTDB taxonomy): Bacteria > Bacteroidota > Bacteroidia > Chitinophagales > Chitinophagaceae > UBA1930. The sequence continues at coordinate 1,406 of JAYVRD010000137.1, forward strand.
CCAAGTTTTTGCACCTATATAATCAGCCAAAAACCACTTCTCCAGTAAACGAGAGGTTCTGCCATTACCATCTATAAATGGATGAATATTTACCAAAGTTAGATGCAACATAGAAGCACAATAAAAGGCATCTTGTAAATTCTTTACACCCTCATAAGCTTATCTAAATCGTAAAACTACTTTTCGATTTCACGTTAAAAATAGCAAGTTAAAAGCAAAAAAATTATTTCATTTTTTTAGGTATAGAGTTCATTACCCTACTCAATAAAGATTCAAAACGTGACATATAATTGCCACCTGTTTTCGTGAAGTCTTTATGGCAAACTGGAGTAGCACTATAAGTATTGCTAGGGTCATAAATCCAAAAACTTACTCTTGTCCATGATTTAGACCTGTACTTGGTTACTGGCTCATTATAAGTATAAACTGTGTTACCACTTCTGTCTCTTACTGTTCCCACAGTTTGTTCTGAACGATAAGAATATTGATCGCTACCATCATTTTGATTGATCTCGATAAACAATGTTCCTTGCCTGTTTTTGCTTACAAATTCAACTTTATAACCCTTCTTTTCAAGAACACTCTTAATAATAGTCCGACCCTCTGTTTGATATTTATAACTGCCATCAGCATTAAGTGTTCCATCATTATAATAAAATACATAGGCTGTATTTGTTTGGCTAATAACCTTTGCATTATCCTTTGCTAAATCAAGATTGTTACTAGTAACATCTTTTATAGAGCTGCAACTGTTTAAAAATAAGCAGCCAAGCAAAAAAAGTAACTTGTTGTTTTTCATAATTAAAATTTTTATAAAGGTTACAAATAAAAAAGGCTTTGTCAAGCCTTATTTTTTTATATCGTTTATATGTTACTAATTACTTTTTCAAACTATTGATTACTGCCTCTGGCAAAAAGGGTGAAGCATCTCCTCCATTTTTGATAATATCTCTTACAATGGTAGATGCTACTGAGGTATACTTAGGCTCACCAGTTAAAAAAACGGTTTCTATATTTCTATCCATCGTTCTATTGGCATCGGCTATTGATTTTTCGTATTCAAAATCACTGACGAAACGTATGCCACGCAAAATAAAATGTGCCCCAATTTTTTTACAAAAATCAACTGTTAAGCCTTCAAAAGTGCAACTTTCTACGCTGGGTTCGCTTTTATAGATTTCGTTGAACCATTGCATACGCTGGCTGGCTGTAAACATGGGATTTTTAGCTGCGTTTACACCAATGCCTACAATTATTTTATCGAACAGTGGTAGGGCACGATTGATGATATCTGTATGACCAAGTGTTACTGGATCAAATGTTCCTGGAAATAAGCAAATACGCATGGCAAGAATATTTTGGTTGGGTTGATTTTTGTGCTTAGTACTTAAGAACAAAGTTTTTTTTGCTGAATAAAGATATGTAGTACAAGTGTGCGACGCAACGAAAGCTTAATAGATATTCTACAGCTGGTTACATAAAAAGCTACCCATTTTCTCGGTTGGCTAATAAATATAAAACCGCCATCCTTACGGCTACACCATTTTCTACTTGGTTTAATACAATGGAGTAAGGTCCATCTGCTACATCACTATCCAATTCTACGCCTCTGTTTATAGGTCCTGGATGCATAATGGTTATTTCTTTGCCTAAACTTTCTAGCAATTTTTTATTGATGCCGTAAGCTAGGTTGTATTCTCTTAACGAGGAGAACAAGGGTTGGTTTTGTCTTTCTAATTGAATACGCAAAACGTTGGCTACATCGCACCACTGCAATGCTTTTTTTAGGTTGTATTCTACTGGTACACCCAATGCCTCGGTTATGTATTTTGGTATTAATGTTGGCGGACCAGCTACTATAATTTCTGCCCCCATTTTGGTGAGTAAATAAATATTACTAAGGGCTACACGGCTGTGCATAATATCTCCTACAATTGCCACTTTTAAGCCCTCAAGGTTGCCAAATTTTTCTTGCATACTAAATGCATCTAGCAAAGCTTGTGTTGGGTGTTCGTTAATACCATCGCCAGCATTTATAATAGCTGCAGGTATATGCTTGGCTAAAAAATGAGGAGCCCCACTAGCACTATGCCTCATTACTACCATGTCTACCTTCATGCTTAGTATGTTGTTTACCGTATCTAACAATGTTTCTCCTTTTGCGGAACTGCTACCACTTATTGTAAAGTTGATGGTATCGGCACTAAGGCGTTTTTCTGCCAATTCAAAAGAGATTCTGGTACGTGTACTGTTTTCGTAAAACAAGTTTACTATGGTTACATCTCTAAGGCTTGGTACTTTTTTTACAGGACGCTGCAATACTTCTTTAAAATTGCCAGCAGTTGCTAAAATAAGTTGGATATCCTCTTTGGTGAGGTCTTTAATACCAAGTAAGTGTTTGGTAGATAGTTTCATTAAAACGCTAAATTAAAGATAGAAGTAACAACTGCCAAGATTAAATCAATTCCACACATTCTTTTTCATCCTTTATTGCCCAATACACTTTTACTTTTTCTATTTCATTCGTGTCTATTTCTCTGCCTACATAGTTTGGTTGTATAGGTAGCTCACGGCTAAACCTCCTGTCTATGAGTACACAAAGCTCTACTTTTTTGGGTCTGCCAAAATCTAACAAAGCATCTAGGGCTGCACGTATGGTTCTGCCTGTCCACAATACATCATCCACTATTACTACTTGTTTGTTTTCTATGCTAAACGGTATTTCTGTTTTGTTGGCCAAGTGTAGTTCTTTGCGTACATCGTCTCTATAAAAAGTAATGTCTAGCTTACCGTAGTTTACTGTTATAGGCTCTACCAGCAACTTTAATTCGGCAATAATTTTATCACTAAAAAAAACGCCTCTTGGTTGTATGCCAATGATAACAGTATTGGTAAGGTCGAGGTGATTTTCGAGAATTTGCCTTGCCAGTCGTTTTACAATTAAAGCTATTTGCTGTTGAGAAAGAATGGTTTTCAACTAAAATAAATTTTGCTAAAAATAGAGGCTTTGCAGCAGATTTGAAGTAGATTTTTTGTAGCCAGCTTTTACATAAGCATTAAGTAGCGGTTGCGTCGCACATGTTTAGCTGTGGAAGAAGATTGGGCTTTTATTGTAGCGTATATTTAATACCAAAATGTACTGTTGTTAAATATCCATTTTTGGTTGTTTTTTTGTCCACCTATTTTAGGACGAGACAGTTGGGCGAAGGCTTTCTTCTTAATCATTTAGAAACTTCCATCTTATGAAAATCCAAAACAAAATACTAAAACAAGATATTAATAACATACGTGTTCCGTGATTTCTTTCATTTTCTGTATAAGAATAAATTCTTTCTCCGTTTGGAAGTGTCTTTTTAAAGTAAGATAAATGCCACCCAATAATTAGTCCAAAAAGTCCACCAAGTACTGCTGAAAAGTATCCAAAATAAACCCAATATCTATGTGTTGTTTCAGGTTTACTTAATTCTTTAATTCTTTGAGATTTTAAAAGGGTAATAATTTCTGAATTTACTTCCTTTCCTCTTTCTATTAATAGTTTTTGAGCAAGTTGGTAGTCGAAATAACCCCATTCATCAGGTTTAGAAACAATTTCAATTAATTCTTCGTCTGCAAAACTCAACAAATAGTAGTCCTTGTCTATATTTTGTAATTCATCTTTGTATAAGTCTTCAAGTATTTTATGAGCATTTGTAAATTCGCTTGAGTTTATTTTAAGTAAAATGTCAGAAGCAAAAGAATTATTGGCAAAAGTTGGGTCAAAGTATTTGCTTTCATTTTCAATTAGATAATCAATTCCATTGTCTTTTAATTTTTGTCCAACAGTTTCAGCCATTGTCAAGTCGTTAAATTTTTGAAATGTCAAAAAATTTGATTCCATATTTTAAAGAGTCTTTAAAGTGACGCCCAATTCAAATATATACGAAGGTTTTCAGCCTTTCAAACTTTCGTATATATTTTCAAATGCCTTGTTTTCAATAGTTTAAAAAATATCCGCAATTGGTTGGGGGTTTCGGCAATACAATTTACAATTTTACAATTTAAAGCCAAACCTACGCTACGATAAAAGCCAAATATTACTTCACAGCTAAACATGTGCGACGCAACCGCAGCTACATTGAAATACAAATGCTGGCTACCAAAAACTACTGTGCAAAATACGCCAACTCTTTACTAAAATCTAAATAGCTATGTTGCTCTTGCAGTTGCTTTGTTTTTTGTAAATAAGTTGCTAAGAATTTTTTGTGCTGCTGAGAAGTAGGGTTGAAAGCCTTATGGTTAAAGGCTAAATTGATGTCAGCAATTTCTTCCATCAGTTGCTTTGCTGGTTCACTCATACAAGCGTTTACAAATTTTTGCCACACATATTGTGTAGCATGATAGTTGGGATGCACCAAATCTTCAGCATAAAAACGGTAGTCTCTTAAATCATCAATCACCAACTCGTACGCTGGAAAATAATACAGTTTTGGCAATTTTTCTATGAGGTGATGAACCGCTGTAATGAGTATGGCCTTGCTACGATTATTATCTACAACTCCCTCACGCAAATGCCTTACAGGACTTATGGTAAATATAATATTGATGTTAGGGTTAATCGCTCCTACCCTATCCATCATGGTAGCCAACACAGTAATTACTTGGCTTACATCCATCAGTTTTCTTTCAAACCAATCTGCAGGTGCTTTATGATTGTTAGCAGCCACAGTACCAACTTGTGCGTTGATAGCTTTATCGGTCAAAGTATAAATCCATGCACTACCCAAAGTAATTAAGAGATAATCTGCATGTTTAATATAGTTATGTGCTTGTTGGGTAGCCCTATTTATTTTTTGCAAAGCATCCTCAGCAGTTATACCACTAAACCTGCTATGATGTTGCCAACTATGCCAGCCTTCGTTGTGGTTAAATAAATCATTGGTAGTGTATTGTTTGTTTTCTACCACATTAATGAGTGCTTCAGCTACACTTACAGGGTTAAACAAAATGCCATTAGGATTTTCTAACACTTTAAAGTGATGTTTCTTCAACTTATCACCTATGTTTTCGGTAAAGCAACTACCCACCAATAGTAGTTGGTGTACATGGCTTATAGGCTGAGGTATTTGTTTTATATCAAACTCGTAATGAAACTTCATGCAGTAAATATAATTGTGAATATTTTTTTGTAGTCAGCAGCATTGCTACTATTTAGCTTCGGTTGCGTCGCACACTTGTACTTTTATATCGCTAGTCAGCAAAGTACTAAAAACATGATACTTCAACATGTGTAAAAAATTTATACAAATATTTCCGTAGCAATTTTCAAGCTTTCTTCCAATGCATGTTTGTCTAATCCCTTCAACAAGCCATTAGCTTCTAAATAATCAATCATCAATTCGGTATTCATGTTGCCCACCAAATCATCTTGAGCCATTGGGCAGCCTCCAATGCCTTTTAATGCACCATCAAAACGTTGGCAGCCAGCCATTACAGCAGCTTGTAATTTATCTTTAAAATTTGCAGGCGAAGAATGTAAGTGAACGCCAAAATGAGTAGTAGTGTATTTAGGAATTAAGATTTGCAAAGCAGTTGTTATTTGCTGTGGCGTTGCAACACCTACAGTATCGGCTAATGAAATAATGCCAATTTCTTTTTTTACCATTTCATTTGCCCAATGCAGCAATATTTCTTCGTTGTATGCATCGCCATAAGGGTTGCCAAAACCCATACTTAAATACAGCACCAATTCTTTTTTATTTTTAATACACAGCTCTTGTATTTCATCTACTCGGTGTATACTTTCTTCTATAGTGCTATTGGTATTGCGTTGTTGAAAAGTGGGAGAAATAGAAAATGGAAAACCAAGGTAATGAATTTCATCGTACACAACAGCTTCCTCTGCACCACGAACATTGGCTACAATAGAAAGAAGTTTTGTACTACCAACTGCAAACTGCAAACTGTCAACTACTTGCTTCGTATCTGCCATTTGTGGTATTGCTTTTGGCGAAACAAAACTTCCAAAGTCAATTGTATCAAAGCCCACTTTTAATAAGCTGTTGATGTAACGAATTTTATCTTCTGTTTTAATAAAATGAGGCCACCCTTGCATGGCATCTCTTGGGCATTCTATTAATGAAATGGGTAATACAGACATAAAGCAAAAGTAGGTGTAGAAAGTAAACTTACCATTAAACTATGAGCTCAATAAAATAAGGCAAAACCCTAATTTTATCGCTTTTGAATCAGCTTTAATGTTAAGAGCAGGGAGCGAAAAAATTAAATTTCATCTTGGCTTATCTGTTTCTAATCCCAAAATTGAAGCACTAGATATACTAGCATGCTTTAATAATTCCGATTGTGTATATTTGTATAAATTTTACAAATGTCCTATCAGATTATTCTCAGTAAAATAGATTTAGACATAA
>JAYVRD010000138.1:0-7810 GCA_043776595.1 Chitinophagaceae bacterium
TTTTATAAAAGTGGTGTCTATTTCTTTTACATCTTTTTCGTTTTGCCAGCACATGATGATCTCTTTTAAACCTGCACGTTTGGCTGCCAATACTTTTTCTTTTATACCTCCTACAGGTAGCACTTGCCCACGTAGGGTTATTTCACCTGTCATGGCAAGATAGGGTTTTACTTTACGCCCTGTAAAGGCAGACGTGAGTGAGGTAAGCATAGTAATACCAGCACTTGGACCATCTTTGGGTGTAGCACCTTCGGGCACATGTATATGAATGGATTTTTTTGTAAATGATTCATTTTCTATACCATACTTTTTGGCATTGGCTTGCAAGTAGGTAAGGGCAGTGCTGGCACTTTCCTTCATTACATTACCTAAGTTGCCAGTCAATTTTAACTCCCCTTTTCCCCCATCGCTTAAAACGGTTTCTATAAATAGTATATCGCCACCTACATAAGTCCAAGCCAAGCCCACGGTAACGCCAGCCATATTTACAGTTTTGTAGATATCGTTACTATAACGTGCTTGTCCTAAAATTTTTTCTACATCAACTGCTGTAATGGTGGGCTTTAGTTTGTTCTTGCTCACATACTCTTTAGCCTCGTATCGCATAATGCTGGCTAGCTGCCTATCCAACTCACGTACACCACTTTCTCTGGTGTAGCTTTCAATAACTTTTTCTAAAACTTTATCTGCAACTTTTAGGTTTACCTTTTTTAAACCATGTGCATCTTGCTGCTTAGGCAAAAGATGGCGTTTGGCTATTTCTATTTTTTCTTCTACAGCATAACCGCTTAGGTCTATTATTTCTAATCTATCTCTTAGTGCTGGTTGAATATTGGCCAAATTATTGGCAGTGGCAATAAATAGCACTTTGCTTAAATCGTATTCAAGCTCTAAGTAATTATCGTAAAAATTATTGTTTTGCTCGGGGTCAAGCACTTCTAGTAACGCAGATGAAGGATCACCACGGTGGTCGCTGCCCACTTTATCAATTTCATCTAAAATCATTACAGGGTTGCTTGTTTTTACTTTGCGAATATTTTGCAAAATTCTGCCAGGCATGGCACCAATATATGTTTTGCGATGTCCACGTATTTCGCTTTCATCGTGTAGTCCACCCAAGCTTACACGTACATACTTACGTCCAACAGCATGTGCAATACTTTTTCCTAAACTAGTTTTACCAATACCCGGAGGACCTACAAAACAAAGAATAGGACTTTTCATATCGCCTTTTAATTTTAGCACAGCTAAGTATTCTAAAATTCTATTTTTTATTTTACCCATACCATAATGGTCGGCATCTAAAACTTTTTTAGCATTTTTTAAATCGTAATTATCTGCTGTGTATTCTTCCCATGGTAAATCTAAAAGCAGATCGCAATGATTATACACTACTGAATAATCTGGTGTAGAGGGGTGCATTCTTTCTAGCTTGGCAATACTATTACTAAACATTGTTTTGGCTGCTTCACTCCACTTTTTAGTTTCACCTTTTTTCTTCATTTCGGCAATCTCACGTTCATTGTTATCGCCACCCAACTCGTCTTTAATACTTTTCATTTGTTGTTGCAAAAAGTATTCACGTTGTTGCTTATCAATTTCTGTACGTGTTTTATTGGTTACCTTATCTTTTAATTCAGCAAACTGTAGTTCACGTTGCAAAATTTGTATCAATTTTTCTGCTCGAACGGTGATGTCGTTGATCTCTAATAAAGTCTGCTTCTCTTGTAGCTCGCTGCTTTGATTACTGCTTACAAAATTTATTAAGAAAGCAGGGTTTTCTATATTTTTTAAAATGATAGCAGCCTCAGTAGGTAGGTTTGGCGATAGCTGAATGATTTGTGTAGCCAAATCTTTAATAGAAGCAATGATGGCATCAAAATTATCGGTAGCTGGTTTTTCTACCTCTTCTAATACGGTAATATTGGCTTTAAAATAAGGGTCTGTACTTATTATTTCTAGCAACTGAAAACGCTTTTTGCCTTGTATAATAATAGTTGTGCCACCATCTGGCATTTTTATCAATTTTACTATTTTGGCTACGGTACCTACACTACATAAATCTTTGGCCTCAGGGTCTTCTATATTGCTGTCTTTTTGTGCTACTACACCAATTAATTTATCGGCTTTATAGGCATCATTTACAGCTTTAATACTTTTATCTCTACCCACAGTAATAGGTATTACTACACCAGGAAATAACACAGTATTACGCAAGGGAAGTATGGGTAAAGATTCTGGAATAACTAAATTTTTATCTTGCTCGGTATCATTCTCACTTATAGGAATGATAGGCATAAAATCAGTATCATCTTCGTTGGAAAGTAAAAAGTTTCTTTTTTGGTTCATACACTTATGTTCTTGTAATAGCCACAATGTCGGTTTTGTTGTAGCTCTATTTAAATTTTAGAGGGCTGCAATGTAAACCAATATTAGTGCCATGTACAAATTATAAGTTGAGTTTGGTACAAATTGGCAGAAAAAGTGATTGTAAAACAAGAAAATAGGATGTGTATGGTTGCATAAAATTTGACGCCAACCACAGGTTATAAAACTGGAATTGATCTTAACTCTAAGCATATAGCCACTATTTTCACCTGAAGCAAATATTTGAGTTTGCAAAAAACTAAAGTTATTACTGTTTTAAAAGCCATTACTTTTATCGTGTTTAACATAGTAGCAATATTTTTTATTTAACCAGCTTATGAATAAGTATTAAGCTTCAGTTGCGTCGCACATGTTAAGCTATGGAAAAATATGTAGCCACTATTTAGAAGTATAAATAAACCAATATACAATGAAAAAGTACATCTATACTACTGCAATAATCATTGCAGCTGCTTGCACAGCACCACACAAAGCCATTACTACAAATTCATTACCCACGCCAGTACCAGTTGATGGAAAATTGTTTGCTTCCTTTTTTCAACAGCGTGCCGCAGAGTACAAAGCACTTTGCTTTCAAGCATACAATATTGCACAGTTGCGTTTAAACGAATCCTTGCTTTCGCCATCCACAAAACCAAGAGCTATAGTTACAGATATTGATGAAACCGTTTTAGACAATAGTGCATATGCAGTTCACCAATCGCTACAAGGCAAAGATTATGAGCCTGTTTCTTGGCTAGAATGGTCGCTACGAGCAGAAGCTGATACACTAGCTGGTGCAAGAACTTTTTTTAACTATGCAGCCGCCAAAAAAGTAGAAGTATTTTACATAACCAATAGAAAAGAAAAAGAACGTGCATCAACCATAAAAAATTTACAGCATTTTGGTTTTCCTTTTGCCGATGATGCACATTTAATATTAAAACAAAATATTTCAAGTAAAGAAATAAGAAGACAAACACTTGCATCCACTCACGAAATTGTTTTATTGTTGGGGGATAACCTTGCAGATTTTAGTAGTTTATTTGATGACAAAACCGAAGCAGAGCGTTTGCAAAATGTACAATCAAACGCAGCTTTATTTGGTAAAAAATTTATTATTCTGCCTAATGCTTCGTATGGAGATTGGGAGCCTGCATTTTATAAACAAAACTTAACGTTGCAACAAAAAGATTCGGTTATTAAAACTTCGTTAAGAAGGTATTGAGTGATACTTAAAAGCTGAAGTATGTTATTACTAAAAAATAATTAAAGTTACCAAGCAACCTAATGGTATTGTTTTACGTTAGTTATAAAAATAAATTTATTGATATGAAAAATATAATGATGGCTACAATGTTTATAGTGCTGTTGGGTTGTAAAAAAAGTACAGATGCACCACCACTGCCTACAATAGTCATCAATACGCCAACAGATAATCAACATTTTGTAAAAGGAGATACAATTCGTATTACAGGTTTGGTAACGCATACCATCACATTAGATCAAGTAGGTGTTCACATGACAGATATGGCTACCAAAATTGAGTTCTTTCATAACCACTACGCTACTGGCAGTTATAACAATTACAATTTTACTTCTAAGTTTGCCGTTACTGATTTTACAAAATCTACATATAAAGTAGAGGTAGAAGCAATGGACAAAGATGGCAATACGAATACCAAAGAAATCACCATCACTACAAATTAAAAGTAAGCCTTACTCCCTCTTCAAAACTTGTAGGCTTATAATCTAGTTGCTGTATTGCTTTATTAATATACAAACCAGATTGCTTGGCACGCTGCACAGGCTCATGAAATGTTGCTGAGGTTACATTTTCAATTAGCGAATTATCTAAGTGTAAAACCCTTGCCACTGTTAATGCCATTTCAAAAGGAGAAAGAACATCCTTACCTGCAAGGTGAAAAATGCCTGTTGCATTTTTATAAATGATAGATACAATTCCGTTGCATAAATCATTTACAAAAGTTGGGGTGCGTAGTTGGTCGCTTACCACTTTTATGGCCTTGCCAATCTCCAAATTATTTTTTACCCAATGCAAAAATGTAGGTCTTATGCCATTCCAAATTTTTCCATAAATTAATACTGGGCGTACAATAGTATACTGTGGTATGTTGGCTTGTACTATTTTTTCTGCTAGTAATTTACTTTGTCCATAAAAATTTAGAGGTGATGGTTTTTCATCTTCTTGGTGTGGACCACCTTCGCCAAAAACAAAGTCAGTAGAAATAAAAATAAACTTTGCTTGTACATTATTAGCAGCTGCTACTAAATAAGAAGTTGCATCTACATTGTTTAATAAACATACATCTTTATTTTGTTCACATTCGTTTGGCTTACTCATGGCAGCAGTATGAATAATGATATGAGGTTGTATCTTTTGAACAGCATCATCAACAGCTTGCTTTTGCGTTAGCTGTAAATTTATAAATGTAAATAGATGTTGGTTGGGGATGGTACAATTATTTCTTCCCGCAGCAAATACTTCAAAATTTTTTGCTACTAAAAATAAAGTAAGATGTTGACCCAAAAAACCATTTGCACCCGTAATTAATACTTTCATTCAAAAAAAGTTTATACAAACATAACATACATACAGACCATGTGAATATTAGTGCAAAACCCTATTTTCGTTTTGGTGTACATCAATTAAGTTAAGTAAACTGTTTTCATTTAAAATGAATGCTTTAATATTGACGGTTGAATAGGCACGAAAGTTAACAAACGTTAGTTGTTGATTGACATACAAATGCTGAAATGTGCGACGCAACCGAAGCTTAATAATACGATAAAAGCTGGCTACAAAAGAAGAAAAAAATGGAAAAAAAATTAACCAACATTGGTGTACTTACAAGTGGTGGCGATAGTCCAGGAATGAATGCAGCTATACGTGCAGTGGTACGTACAGGAATTTATCATGGATTGGGTGTGTATGGAATAATGAGAGGCTATCAAGGTATGATTGAAGATGATATTATTGAAATGAGTGGACGAAGTGTAGCCAACATTATACAACGTGGTGGCACTATTTTAAAAACGGCACGTAGTAAGGAATTTATGGACTATGCCGGGCGTGAGAAAGCCTTTTATAATTTAAAAAAACGTGGTATTAATGGTTTAATAATTGTAGGTGGAGATGGCAGCTTTAGAGGAGCCCAAATTTTTAGTAACGAATTTGATATACCATGTATTGGTTTGCCTGGTACAATAGATAAAGATATTGCAGGTAGCGATACCACTATTGGTTTTGATACAGCCGTGAACACTGCAGTAGAAGCCATTGATAAAATACGAGACACAATGGATGCTCACGACCGTTTATTTATTGTAGAAGTAATGGGTCGAGATGCTGGCTACATAGCCCTGCACAGTGGCATTGCTACTGGTGCAGAAAATATTTTAATACCCGAAACCAAAACTGATATTGAAGAAATCATTGCATCGCTTACAGAAAAAGAAAAGAGAAAAAAATTAGTAAACCTTATTGTAGTAGCAGAAGGTGATGAATTTGGTGGAGCCAGTCAGGTGGCCAAAATTATAAAAGAACGTATACCATCTGCAGATGTAAGAGTATGCGTATTGGGTCACATACAACGTGGTGGTAGCCCCACTTGTGAAGATAGATTGGTAGCCAGCCACATGGGTTACTATGCAGTAGAAAGTTTATTATTGGGCAGAAAAAATGTTATGGTAGGTGTAGTAAATAATAAAATTCACTACACACCACTAGATAAAGCAGTAAAAGAAAAACAAAAAATTGGACAAGAGTGGATGAAGATTGTGAAGATATTGGCTAGCTAAAACGCTCCAGTTTAACGCTAATATTTTACGCAGTTATCACTGAGAGTGAGATAAAAAAATACAACCTAAAACTTATTATGAGTAAACACATTTCAAAGTACTTACACGAAAACATGGATAAAGAAGCTGGTGTAAACCATGTTTCGCACAGAACAAAAATTGTAGCAACCGTAGGCCCAGCTTGCGATACTTACGACAAACTTCTTGAATTAGTAAAAGCTGGCGTAAATGTTTTTCGTTTAAATTTTTCGCATGGTAACCACGAGGATAAAGCGAAAATAATAGACCATATACGCAACATTAATAAAACACAGCCATTCAATATTTCTATACTTGGAGATTTACAAGGACCTAAATTAAGAGTGGGCGAAATTGAAAATGGCTCTATGGAAATTGTGCCAGGAGATATCTTAACTTTTACTTCTAAAGAAAAAGTAATTGGCAATAAAGAACGTATCTATTTATCCTATCCAAACTTACACAGCGATGTAAAAGTGGGTGATAAAATAATGATTGACGATGGAAAATTAGAAGTGGTAGTGGTAGAAATAATGGAGAATGAAGATGTGAAAGTAGCTGTAACCTATGGTGGTACTCTGCTTCCTAAAAAAGGATTGAACTTACCCGATACTGCCATCTCTTTACCAGCTATGACAGAGAAAGATTTTATTGATTTCGATTTTATCGTAGCACAAAACTTAGATTGGGTTGCATTATCGTTTGTACGCAAAGCTGAAGATATTATTAACCTAAAAAAGAAAGTAAAAGAAGTAGGTAGCGAAATTAAAGTAATGGCAAAAATAGAAATGCCATCAGCCCTTGCCGACCTCAGAAATATAGTAGTAGAAAGTGATGGTATTATGGTAGCTCGTGGAGATTTAGGTGTAGAATTACCAGTAGAAAAAGTACCCATGGCTCAAAGAGAAATCATTCGGAAATGTATACACCGTGCCAAGCCAGTAATTGTAGCTACGCAAATGATGGAGAGCATGATAGATAGGGTAAAACCAAATAGAAGCGAAATTACCGATGTAGCCAACGCTGTATTAGAAGGTGCAGATGCAGTGATGCTTAGTGGAGAAACTGCCACAGGCAAACACCCTTCTTTGGTAGTAGAAACCATGCGTAAAATAATTATGGAAGTAGAAAATACTGAGTACAGATATAATAGAGACGAAGATTTAAAACCACAGTCTCACTCCCCTTCTTTTTTAAGCGATGCTGTTTGTTACAACGCCTGCCATATAGCCGAAGACTTAAATGCACAAGCCCTTATTGGTATGACACAAAGCGGGTACACAGGTTTTGTTTTAAGTAGTTACCGCCCTAAAGCTCCTTTGTTTATTTTTACTAAAAAGAAAAGTCTAGTTAATCAACTTAGTTTAAGCTGGGGCGTACGTGCCTTTTATTACAATGAAGAAAATAGTTTAGACGACATCATTACCGATCAGATTGATATACTAAAACAAAGAGGATTTTTAAAGTCAGGGGATGTAGTTATTAATACTGGTAGTACACCAGTACACATGCACTTACCCACCAACGTTTTAAAAGTTACAACAGTAGATTAATTTTTTTATGGAGCCAGCAGTAGTATAGCTATTAAACTTCGGTTGCGTCG
>JAYVRD010000139.1:0-7765 GCA_043776595.1 Chitinophagaceae bacterium
AGCATCTTTCAGCCAAACTACCTGTAAGTCGTTTGCAAAGAGACTTAACAGATAGTACAGTATTTAGAAATATTGGAGTGCCTATAGCACACACTCTCATTGCTTTTAAATCTTTAGAAAAAGGCCTGAGTAAATTAGTACTAAATGAAGCCAAACTAAAAGAAGATTTAGAAAACAACTGGGCTGTTGTTACCGAAGCCATACAAACTATTTTACGCAGAGAAAACTATCCCAACCCTTACGAGGCATTGAAAGATTTAACCAGAGGTAATGCCAAAATAGATAAGCAAGTCATTCATGGTTTTATAACTGAGCTAAAGGTGAGTGCTGCTATAAAAAAAGAGTTGAAAGCGATTACACCACATAATTATGTTGGTGTTAATCCAGAATTTTAAAAAATACTTGTACTTTTAACTTATGAGTAGTGCATTTAAACTAATACCATATTACACTTACAAAGATTGGCTTCATTGGGAAGGCAAGTGGGAATTGATTGGAGGTATGCCGTTTGCCATGAGCCCTGCACCAGTTCCAAAGCATCAAAGGGTCGCTGCATCTTTAAATTATGAATTGATAAATGCACTTAAAAAATCAAAATGTAAGACTTGTAAAGTTTATCAACCTATTGATTATAAAATAACCGACGATACTATTCTCATACCAGACTTATTGATTGTATGCAAGCAAATTGAGAAAAAATTTCTTGATTTTGCACCTTCTTTAATAGTTGAAATTCTATCTCCTTCTACTGCTATAAAAGATAGAAATACAAAATTTGCTTTGTACGAGCAAGAAGGTGTTAAATATTATTTGATTGTAGATGTAGATAAAATACTGATAGAAATTTATGAGTTGAAAGATGGCAAGTACACACTACAGCCCAAAGAAAATTTTGAATTTAGGTTTGAAGGCGATTGCAAAATAATACCAGATTTTAGAAGTATTTGGGGGTAAGAAAAAGAGCAACCCTATTCGAGTTGCTCAATTAATTTACTATAGTTAAAATGTGTACTTCGACTATCGCTCAGTATAAACTTGCAACCGCTGCCTTATAGCACTACAACAGCTGGCTACATAAAGCTACTAACACCAACTTTTACTTATGTACCTCACTACTAAAATGAAATTCAATATCGGGGTTGTTGGTTATTTCGGTGTTTAAAAACCATTCACTTTGGGCAAGGTATATAGGGTTGCCATCTTTGTCTTCTCCACTGTTTTGTTGCTTAAAACGAAGGAAATCTTGTAGCTTTTTATCATCTTTACTAGTAAGCCAGCAAGCCTTATAGTAAGGTAGGGTTCTAAACTCACAGGCTGCACTATACTCATGTAGTAGGCGGTATTGTATTACTTCAAATTGCAAATCGCCCACGCAACCAATTATTTTTCTGTTACCACCAAACTGGGTAAACAATTGTGCCACACCTTCATCTGTCAATTGTTGAATACCTTTTTCTAGCTGCTTGGTTTTCATGGGGTCTTTGTTCACCAACTCCTTAAATATTTCTGGCGAAAACGTAGGTATGCCAGTATAAAAAAAGTCTTCACCTTCGGTTAAGGTATCGCCAATTTTAAAGTTACCTGTGTCAAACAAACCAATCACATCACCTGGGTAGGCTTCTTCAATTACATCTTTATTACGTGCTAAAAATGAGTAAGGATTGCTAAAACGTACATCTTTATCTAAACGCACATGATGGTAATATTTATTTCGCTGAAACTCTCCACTACAAACCCTCATAAACGCAATTCTATCTCTATGTTTGGGATCGAGGTTGGCATGAATTTTAAAAATAAAACCGCTGAATTTATCTTCTTCTGCAGGTACTACACGTACATTGGTTTGGCGTGGTAATGGTGTAGGGGCTACTTGTATAAACGTATCAAGCATTTCTTTTACACCAAAATTATTTACAGCACTACCAAAAAACACAGGACAAATTTTACCAGCCAAATAATCTGCTACGTTCAAATCTCCATACACACCTTCTATCAATTCTACATCTTCACGTAATTGGTTGGCATCACGTTCCCCAATTTTTGCATCCAACATCGCATCACTCAAATCGTCGATGGCTATCACATCTTCATCATCTGCTTTTGTACTTGCTGCAAACAAGCAAAGCGTTTTATCAAACAAATTATAAACGCCTTTAAAATCTTTACCACTATTTATAGGAAAGGTCATTGGGTGCAAGCTCAACTTCAATTCTTTCTCCACTTCTTCCATTAAATCAAAGCGATTTTTGCCGTCTCTATCCATCTTATTTACAAAAACAATAATGGGCGTATCTCTCATTCTACACACTTCCACCAAACGTCTGGTTTGATCTTCCACACCATTCACGCTATCTATTACCAATATCACACTATCAACTGCAGTTAATGTTCTATAAGTGTCTTCTGCAAAGTCTTTGTGTCCTGGGGTATCAAGTAGGTTTATTAAACAGTTTTTGTATTCAAACGTCATTACACTAGTAGCCACACTAATACCACGTTGGCGTTCAATTTCCATAAAATCGCTGGTAGCATGTTTTTTAATTTTATTACTTTTTACAGCACCAGCAGTTTGTATAGCACCTCCAAACAATAACAATTTTTCGGTAAGGGTTGTTTTACCAGCATCGGGGTGAGATATAATGGCAAAAGTTCTACGCCTATTTATTTCCTTTTCAAATTTCATAATGGCGGCAAAGATAGGGTTGGGAGGGTTTTAGTTGCCAGCTTAAGTAGTGCTATTTAGCAGCGGTTGCGTCGCACATTTTTAGCTATGAATATTAATGTAGCTTTTATCTTGGCGTACAAATTGGTGTCTGCACACCTGCAAGGTGTATGACACCTTATTAATCAAAACTACCTTTCTCCCATAATCCAATCACACCTATTGAATCGGAAAATTCATAATTATCCTTCTCTAAATCTTCTACATATTTTTCAATCCAATCATTAAAAGATGTAGCTACCAATTCCCTCGATGCATCATCATGGCACATTCTTATTATTTGCCCCAGATTTCCATCTTCTGTAGGGTCTAAATCAATGCAATAACTATCACCACAACCATTCCATGTTATAGGTATCCAAGCTTTATTCCACCAATTACTTTTTACTCCCAAATCTGGTGAGGATTCAATAATAACTCCATACTCTTTCAAAGAATCTTCTTCCATTTTTGGAGTTATTTCTTCCCAAGCTTTCCATTCTCGAATGATATTCTTAATATCTAATAAAGAGTCCCCATTAAATAAACTCATATATTCAGACTGCCCATTATGATGTGAGTAAAACGATTTGAAATCTTCTGGCATCTTTAAACCAATAATAGATTCCAAATAATCCAAATACATTTGGGTTGCACCTGTATTAAATGTTGTAAATACTTGGGGGTAATTATTTTTTAGATATAAGTCTAGTCTTTCTATTAATGCGTTCATAAAATTGATTGATTATAATCATAACCTCACTGCTATTTCTTGTTCCCTCAAATATCTTTTCAAATCGCCAACTTCCACTTCTTTAAAATGAAAAATACTGGCAGCCAATGCAGCATCTGCTTTAGCAGTAGTAAACACATCTTTAAAATGTTCCAAAGCTCCTCCTCCACCACTTGCAATAATAGGTACTGGTAAATTTTCACTAAGCTGCTGTGTAATGTCTAAAGCAAAGCCTTGTTTTGTGCCATCATTGTTCATGCTGGTTAATAGGATTTCACCAACACCTAAGTTTACAGCTTGCTTTGCCCAATCAAAGCATTTGGTTTCTGTTTTAGTTCTACCACCATTTAAGTACACATACCATTCACCATCTTCTTCTTGCTTGGTATCAATTGCAAGTACAATGCACTGGCTACCAAATTGGTTGGCTAAATCACTAATCAAATGTGGGTTTTTAAAAGCCGATGTGTTGATAGAAATTTTATCAGCACCGTTTTGTAGTAGCACACTTACATCTTCTACGCTACTAATGCCACCACCAACTGTAAAAGGAATATTTATTTTGTGTGCAATTTTATTAACGAGCTCACTTAATGTTTTTCGTTTTTCTACAGTTGCTGTAATATCCAAAAATACCAATTCATCAGCACCTTGTGCAGCATACAAAGCACCCAACTCAACTGGGTCTCCAGCATCACGTATGTTTTCAAAGTTGATGCCTTTAACAGTACGACCATCTTTGATGTCGAGGCAAGGAATGATACGTTTTGTTAAGCCCCCAACCCCTATGCCCCTATCCCCTAAAGGGGTATTTGTTAATTTATCCATCATAAAAAGTAATTAAAGTCCCTTTAGGGATTTAGGACTAATTCTGCCTTCATAAATTGCTTTACCAACTATTGCAGCAGCACAACCAATCTCTTTTAGTTCTTCCAAATCTTTAATTGTTGCCACGCCACCACTAGCTATAAAATGCAGTTCAGGAAATTTGGCAATGATATTTTTGTAGAGTTCTATTGATGGACCTTCTAACTTTCCATCTTTACTTACATCGGTACAAAAAATTTGCTCTACACCATGTTTAATGTACTTTTCTATAAACTCATAAATCCAGATATCTGTTGTTTCTAACCAACCACCAATAGCAATTTTTTCATCCTTCACATCGGCACCCAACAGAAATTTTTCTGCACCAAATTCCTGCAACCAACTTACAAACAAAGCTTCATCTTTTACTGCAATGCTGCCTACTGTTGCTAGTGCTGCACCAGATTCAAAAACTATCTGCACATCTTTCTCTGTCTTGATGCCACCACCAAAATCTATGGTCAATTTTGTCTTGAAAGCTATTGTTTCCAACACTTTCCAGTTTTTTACTGCACCAGCTTTTGCTCCATCCAAATCAACAAGGTGCAATCTTTGCAAGCCAGCATCTTCAAACTCCAATGCCACTTCTAAGGGGTTTTCATTGTAGATTTTTTTCTGAGAATAATCGCCTTCTGTAAGCCTTACACACTTGCCGTCTATGATATCTATTGCCGGAATGATAAACCCCTCCACCCCTAAAGGGGAACTTTGTTGCTTCGTAGAAAGTTCTGTCAATGCTTTAATTTTTTCGTTTATTAATTGAATGACCTTATCAAAACTATGAGTGACTTCATTATTTGAAAATCTTAAGAAAGAAATACCTAAGCTTTCCAAATATTGCTGACGAGCATTATCATTTTTCTTTACATCCTCCAAAGCATGAATGCTTCCATCTATTTCTATTGCTAGCTTTAATTGATGAGCGTAGAAGTCTAACACATACATAGAAGCTGGGTGCTGCCTCCTGAACTTTATACCTAATTGATTTTGCCTAAGATAATTCCACAACAATTCTTCTGTTTCTGTAAGGTTATTACGCAACTCTTCGGCTCTTTTTAAAATTAATGGATGGGCTTCGTAAAACATGTTCTTCTCCATAATAATTCCCTTTAGGGTTGGGGCAAATTCACAAAATTCTTTAAGATTTGTTCACCAACTGCTGCACTTTTTTCTGGATGAAATTGCACACCATAAAAATTACCTTTCTGCAAAGCTGAACTGTAAGGTTGAATGTAGTTAGTAGTTGCAATGGTATGTTCTCCTAAAGAAGCATAATAACTATGAACAAAATAACAGTAATCATTTTCTTTTACTTGGTTGAAAATTGTAGATTTGAGATTTGAGATTGTGTTCCAGCCAATTTGAGGAACTTTGCCCCTATCCCCTAAAGGAGGACTAACAAAACGTTTAACTTCTTCCTCAAATATTCCTAAGCATTCAGTATCATTTTCTTCACTGTATTTGCACATCAATTGCATACCTAAACATATTCCAAGAACAGGTTGTTTCAAATTTTTGATAACAATGTCTAATCCTCTTTCTTTTAAATAATTCATAGCAGTACTGGCTTCGCCAACACCAGGAAAAATAACTTTATCTGCAGCTTGGATTTGTTGCAGATTGTCTGTAACAATGGATTCAATACCAATTCTTTCCAAAGCGTATAATACACTTTGGATATTGCCAGCATTGTATTTTATGATTACTAAACCCCCTCCGCCCCCTGGGGGGGGAACTACAGAACTACTTTTATTAGTTGATTGATTCATGGATAAATTAATTCAAGATAGAACTCAAAAACTCTTTAGTCGTTTCCTTAACATCATTTGTTCCTTCTAACGCTTTTATGTAGGCACTGCCAATGATTGCACCATTGGCATATTTACAAGCAGATTCAAATGTTTGCTTGTCCTTTATTCCAAAACCAACTAATATAGGATTCTTTAATTGATAGCTTTGTAAACGCTGTAAATATTTTTCCACTGCATCAAAATCTGTGTTGCCGCCTGTTGTTGCTGATGAACTAACAGCATATAAAAAACCTGTACTTAAACTATCCAGTTTCTTTACACGTTCTTCGCTTGTTTCTGGTGTAATTAAAAAAATAAAATCCAAGCCATATTTTTTTATAATGGCTCCGTACTCAGTTTCAAATTCATACTCTGGAAGGTCAGGCAAAATGATTCCATCAACAGAAGCAGCAGCAGCATACTCACAAAATTTCTCAAACCCAAATTGCAGTACAGGATTCATGTAGCCCATTAGAATAACTGGCACCGTAATGCCCCTAGCACCTAAAGGGGAATTATTGGAGCGGAAATTTTTTAACTGTTGAAATAAGACTTCAATTGTCATTCCATTTTCCAAAGCCTTGCTGCCACTAGCTTGTATTACTGGACCATCAGCTAAAGGGTCACTATAGGGCATTCCCAATTCTATAAGGTCTGCACCGTTGTCTTGTAAAGCTTGCATTACTTGTATAGTACTATCTAATGTTGGATAGCCTGCTGTGCAGTAAACGTTGAGAACGTTTTGCTGTTTTTGTTGGAATAAATTTTTTAATCTGCTCATGTTATTTTTTTTACCACTAGGAACTCATGGATTCTCACAAAGCTCACAAAGAAGAAACCCTTGTTCTCCTTGTGAAATGGCTTTGTGCACTTTGTGGTTATATATACTTCATATAAGTTGCCAAATCCTTATCTCCCCTACCACTCAAACAAACCACTACCGCATCATCTTTCTTAAATTTCATTTGCTTTAATGCAGCAAATGCATGTGCTGTTTCCAATGCTGGAATAATACCTTCCAATTTACTCACTTCAAAAGCACTAGTAAGGGCTTCATCATCGGTGGCACTTAAAAATGTACCACGTTTGCTACTAAACAAATTGGCATGTAATGGACCAATACCTGGATAATCCAATCCAGCTGAAATACTGTGTGGCTCTACAACCTGTCCATCAGCAGTTTGCATAAGCAAGCTTTTACTGCCATGCAAAATGCCAGGTTTACCAAGCTGTGTTGTGGCTGCACTCATGCCACTATGTATGCCATGCCCTGCAGCTTCTACAGCTATTAACTGCACAGTAGCATCGTTTAAAAAATGATAGAATGCACCAGCTGCATTACTACCACCACCAACACAAGCAACAACATGTGTAGGTAAATCGTTGCCAGTTTTTTCTTGTAACTGCCAACGCATTTCTTCACTAATAATGCTTTGCAATTGTGCCACCATATCAGGATAAGGATGTGGACCAACTACACTACCAATAATATAATGTGTATCGTTGGGATTGTTAATCCAATCTCTAATGGCTTCATTGGTAGCATCTTTTAAAGTCTTGCTGCCACTAGTTGCAGGAATAACTTTTGCTCCTAGCATTTTCATACGTGCAACATTTGGTGACTGACGCTCAATATCCTTTTCGCCCATGTACACAATGCACTCCATGCCTTTT